>CAYTPC010000155.1:0-30047 GCA_964439605.1 uncultured Burkholderiaceae bacterium | reverse complement strand
AACACTGCCGTTGCAACGTCATAGCCGAAGCTTGAAACTCCTGCTCTGCGTTGCCTTTGTCGAACACCCATTCAAAAAGGGATGCCATGCTTGGCTACCAAATCATTCCTGTCACAGCTTTCGCGCAGAACTGCGTTCTGATCTGGGACGACGCCATGCCCGCGCCGCACGAAGCCGCGGTGATCGATCCCGGTGGCGACCTCGATAGCGTGCTGGCCGAGGCCAAGCGTCTGAATCTGAAAATTACGCAAATCTGGCTTACCCACGCGCACATCGACCACGCGGGTGGCGCGGGGGCGCTCGCGCGGCAGTTGGCGATTCCCATCATCGGCCCGCACCAGGGCGATGCGGGTTGGATCGCGACGCTGGCCGAGCAAAGCATGAGGTTCGGTTTGCCGTCTGCGCAAACCTTCACACCCACGCGCTGGCTGGCTGACGGCGACACGGTGGAACTGGCGGGCCACTCGATACGCGTGCGGCATTGCCCGGGGCATACGCCGGGGCACGTGGTGTATCACGCGGTGGAGATCGGGCGCGCATTCGTCGGCGACGTGTTGTTCGCGGGCAGCATCGGCCGTACCGACCTGCCCGGCGGCAATCACGAGCAGTTGATCAACAGCATCATCACACGCCTGTGGCCAATGGGTGACGCAACGGTGTTCATCCCCGGCCACGGACCGGAAAGCACTTTCGGCCAAGAGCGGCGCAGCAACCCCTTCGTGCGCGGAACCTGAGAGCAGTTGTTCGGGTGCGGGCGCGATTGCCCGCTGGCTATTGACGGAGTGGCTCTGCGGTCGCGTTACCTGCCTTTGGCAACACGACCGCACGCCCCATCCGTTTGCGCGCTTATTTAGGTGATACCTTGCGCAATCATCGCGTCGGCGACTTTGACGAAACCCGCGATGTTGGCGCCAGTCACGTAGCTGACGCTGCCGTCGGCCTGGACGCCGTGCTCCATGCAGGCGGTATGTATGCCTTGCATGATTCGCAGCAGGCGCGCATCAACTTCCTCGCGTGTCCACGTCAGGCGCATCGCGTTCTGGCTCATCTCCAGGCCCGAGGTCGCCACGCCGCCCGCGTTGCTCGCCTTGCCCGGCGCGTAGAGCACGCCGGCCTTTTCAAAGACCTCGACCGCTTCGAGCGTCGAAGGCATGTTGGCACCCTCGGCCACACACAGGACGCCGTTTTTGACGAGTGTCCTGGCATCGTCCCCGTCGAGTTCGTTTTGCGTCGCGCAGGGCAGGGCCACGTCGACTGGAACCTTCCAGGGGCGCACGCCCGCATGGAATTCGGTGCCGGTGCGCTGCGCGTAATCGGCAACGCGGCCGTAATCGTTGTTCTTCACGTCCATCAGCTCGGCGAGCTTTTTCGGCGTGAAGCCTGCTTCATCGATGACTGTGCCGCCTGAATCGGACACAGTGACCACCTTGGCGCCTAGCGCCATGGCCTTTTCGATGGCGTACTGGGCAACGTTGCCCGAGCCCGAAACGGCGACGCGCAGGCCGTCGAAATCGCGGCCAATGCGCTTGAGCATTTCCTGCGCGAAATAGACCGTGCCATAGCCGGTGGCCTCCGGGCGCATGAGTGAGCCGCCGAAGGAAAGACCCTTGCCGGTGAATACGCAGTCGGCGCGGTTGGAAAGCTTCTTGACCATGCCTGCGATGTACCCGACCTCGCGTCCGCCAACGCCGATGTCACCCGCGGGCACGTCGGTGTCGGAACCGACGTGACGGAACAGTTCGGTTGCGAAGGCTTGGCAGAAACGCATCACCTCGGCGGTGCTCTTGCCCTTGGGGTCGAAATCGGAGCCGCCTTTGCCGCCGCCCATGGGCAGCGTCGTCAGCGCGTTCTTCAGGGTTTGCTCGAAGCCCAGGAACTTGAGGACCGAGAGGTTGACTGAGGGGTGAAAGCGCAATCCACCCTTGTACGGCCCGATTGCAAGGCTGTGCTGGATGCGGAAGGCCCGGTTGACGCGCACGTTGCCGTGGTCGTCGATCCACGTGACGCGGAACATGATGACGCGCTCGGGCTCGACCAATCGTTCGAGCAGGCCATGATCGGCGTAGTGGGGGTATTTTTCAATGAAAGGCCAGAGGCTGTTCATGACCTCGGTGACCGCCTGCATGAATTCAGGCTGACCTGGATTGTTCGCCGCAACGTGCGAGAGGAATCCATCCAGAGTTTGTTTTTGCATGGTGTTTTCCCTAAGTATGGTGCAATTATTGCGCACCGGGCGCCGATTTTGACAGAGGTGGTAGTCCACTAGGACGACGGCAACCCTCCATTATGAGGCGAACCTGGGGTAGTCTCAGAAGATTTTGCATCAAGTTTGGGCAGTTTTCTTCAGGAATGCCCCTGAACGATCCTGTCGTGGCCAGGCGATGAACAGGCTTGTATGGACGCTTCTTTAGCGCCCGCGCAGAAACAGCGTATCCAGTTCGCGCAGCGTGAGTTGGCGCCAGGTGGGCCGGCCGTGGTTGCATTGATCGGCTCGCTCGGTTTCCTCCATCTGGCGCAGCAGCGCGTTCATCTCGGGGAGCGTGAGTTGGCGGTGGGCCCGCACCGCGCCGTGGCAGGCCATGGTGGCGAGCAGTTCGTTTTGTGCGCGCTGCACCACGGTGTTTGAGTCGTGCTGCGTGAGTTCGGCCAACACGCTGCGCGCCAGTTCGACTGGATCGCCGTCGGCCAGTATGCCGGGTATGGCGCGGATCGCGAGCGTACGCGCGGAAAAGGGCGTGATCTCCAAGCCGAGCTGGGCCAATACTTCGGTGCAAGTCTCGGCGGTTGCGATTTCCAGGGGCGTCGCGGCGAAGGTGGCGGGAATCAGCAGCGGCTGGCTCACGATGGCCGTGTTTTCGAGCTGTTTCTTGAGCCGTTCGTAAACGATGCGCTCGTGCGCCGCGTGCATGTCCACGATGACCAGTCCCTGCGCGTTTTCAGCCAGGATGTAAATGCCTTGCAGTTGCGCCAGCGCGCGGCCCAGCGGCCAGTTGCCGGGCGGCGGCAGGTCTGCTTCTTCGCGCACAGGGCGCGCCATCGCGTCGTCTGGTTGCTCTTGCGCCGGCGGCGCGGTAGGCCGCTGAGGCCACAGCGCGGAATAGTCGCCCCAGCCGCCTTTCTCGGCGACGAAGTGGATTGGGGGCTGTGTCCAGGATCCGGGCGCCGCGCCGCGAGGTGCAGTGGCCGGCACGTTCGCCGTACCGCCGCCGGCGCTGGGCATCGCCGCGTCCTGCCCGGCACGTGGGACGGCGAGCGCGTTCTCGACGGCGCGCCGCACGGCCTGATGCACTTCGCGTCCGTTGCGAAAGCGTACTTCGATCTTCGTGGGATGCACGTTGACGTCCACGTGCGACGGATCGATCTCCAGATACAGCACATAAACCGGCTGGCGCTGGCCGTGCAGCACATCTTCGTAAGCGCTGCGCACCGCGTGGCCGAGCATCTTGTCGCGCACGAAGCGGCCATTGACATAAAAAAACTGCTGGTCGGGGCGCGAGCGCGCCGCGTCAGGAAGGCCGGCGCGGCCATGAACGCGAATCGGCGCCGGGCCCGCGCGATCGGTGTGTTCCACCACCGCGCTGCCCGCGACGAACTCCTGGCCGAGCGTATCGGCCAGGCGTGCTTCGGGCGTTTCGGCGGGGCGCCATTGTTGAACGAGCTTGCCTTCGTGCCAGATCACAAAGCCGACGTCGGGCCGCGCGAGCGCATGGCGGCGCACCGCCTCGATGCAGTGCGCGAGTTCGGTCGCGTCGGTTTTGAGGAATTTGCGCCGTGCCGGTGTCGCAAAAAACAGTTCGCGCACTTCCACCGTCGTGCCGGTTGCGCGCGCCACCGGCCGCAACTCGCCGCTGCGTCCATCGAGCATCCAGCCGCCGCCGTCTTTCGTGTCGGCGCTGCGCGAGTGGATCCGCAGCTCGGCAATGGAATTGATCGCGGCCAGCGCCTCGCCGCGAAAGCCCATGGTCAGAACCGTCTCCAGATCGTGCAGGTTCGCAATCTTGCTGGTGGCGTGGCGGCGCAGTGCCAATGGCAATTCGGCTTGCACAATGCCCTGGCCGTCGTCTTCCACCGCGATCAGCCGCACGCCGCCGGCCAGCAGCCGCACCGTGATTTGGCGTGCGCCGGCATCGAGTGCGTTATCGAGCAGTTCGCGCACCACCGAGGCCGGGCGCTCGACGACTTCACCGGCGGCGATCTGACTGATTAGCTCACCGGGCAACTCGCGAATCGACCTGCGTGTCGTTGGGGCGGAAGAAAGGGGAAGGTCCACCGGAACATTGTAGGGAAGCTCCGGATAAGGACTCTCGCGGCCGACGGATTTTGACTCGGGGCGTTTCTTGCGGTGCCGCAAATGCTCGGCATGGCGACGGCCTTGGCTGTGCTTTGCGCCGCATCCCCAGCTCGGGCTTGCCGATTTGCGCGGGGTTATTCAGAGTTTTCCCCGGAGTACACCTTTTGTAGAGTTATGACCGTTTCCGGTTTGTTTTGGTAATACGAAAGTATAGCTGTGCGATGCGGTTTATCTACATACTTGTCTTTCGGTCTATGACGATCAACATCGATAAACGACGGGAATTATTCGATCTTGCTTCTGAGGGCTGCAGGTGATACAGTGCAAGGTATATATTTTTGATTATATGGGGCAAAACGTATGCGCACTGTGAATATCGAAATTGGAGGAACGCCCGGCAAGGAGTTTCCAACATGGGCGTATCCGAATGGAAGCCATCTGGGTCAGTTTCTGATTCCTTCGTATCCGTGCACCGTAACGGGAAATGATGCCGCCGGAAATAGCGTATCGGAAAAATTCAATGTGTTGCGATTTGGGGTTCTGTGCAATGATGGAAAAACAACAAAAGTTGTTGGTTTGGCCGAATATCAGAAGCACGTGATAAAGGCGTGGATTGGGAGCTACACCGTGCACAGCGCCAGCTCGGATGAAAATGGAGCATGGCAGGTTTATAACAATTTCCTGATTCATGATGGGCCTGACGACTCAACTGAACTATTTGCAACCATTGGCTGTGTTGAAGTCATGGGGCCGCGAGGCTTCATCAGATTCAACGATCTGATCATAAAACTGGCAGAGCCTAAAGCAACTTCTCGTGAAGCGCAGCTTCTGGAAATAGGCAGATCCGGGTCTCTGTGGGTTACATACGAGGCTGCTCGGCGTCCTCCTCTGAAAAAAAGATGAGGCCGGAGGCTTTGTCGGTGTCATGAGAGCAGCACTGTTTGTTTTTTTACTAACTCTGTTTTGCAGGGGCGCCTTGGCGTTGCCAAATTCGGAGCCGATTGAAGTTACTCGCCGTGCGATTATTGAGCAATTGCTTGATGGTGATGCTTCGAGGTTGAAGCAGGATGCTGCAATTGAAACCCGATTCATCAGAAAGCTTGCTCCTAAACGCCTTCGATTCAATATTGTTCATTCTGCTTCCAATATTTCCGGATCGGTGTTTGAGTTTGAATTGCCGCATCATGACGATGGCCGTCAACGCTTGTCTCGCATAGCGATATGGGTTTTTTCCTATCGCGATGATGCAGCGGCCATTCGCAACGCAAAATTCATCAAAAACTCTTGCAAAAAGGGTGATTGTTTCAAATCAAAGATACTCACTGTTTTTTCATATGCGGTTGTCGAAAACAGAGTGGTTGTAATTTTTACGGAAAATGCCAGAGATGAAAGTGTGGTCACTTTCATTGAGTCCGCGCCTAATTTATTGACCCGCCAATCGGCCAGAATCCCGTGATGCGATACCCCGGCACAAGGCGCGCGCACCACGCCTGCCCGCCTGCCGTTCGTACCGAGATCGCAGCCCGTAGCGGAACGGCCGCCTGGCTCACCCAGCATCACGCCCTCTGAGCAGACCGTCTGCCAGTGGAGAAAGCGCAAAGGCTTTTATGCCCACTTTCACACGCCTGCCCGCCCGCAGATGCAACGGACTGGTTTTCCCCAGTCGGTGGCTTTCTAGAATATTGGCCTTGTCTTCTGCGGCATCCCATGACACAAGGTTCCATCCGGATTCGCGGCGCGCGCCAGCACAATCTTCGCAATCTCGACCTCGACATCCGTACCGGCGAGATGACAGTGGTTACCGGGCCGAGCGGTTCGGGCAAGTCGAGCCTCGTGTTCGATACGCTCTATGCCGAAGGACAGCGCCGCTACGTCGAGACTTTCAGCGCCTATGCGCGCCAGTTCCTCGACCGCATGGACAGGCCGGCGGTGGACAAGGTCGAAGGAGTGCCGCCGGCCATTGCGATCGACCAGACCAACCCGGTGCGTTCTTCGCGCTCCACCGTGGGCACGATGACGGAGCTCAATGACCACCTCAAGCTCCTCTATGCACGCGCGGCCCGGTTGTTCGACCGCGAGACCGCGCTGCCGGTGCGGCACGATACGCCCGATTCGATCTATGCCCAATTGCAGGCGCGCGCGCGCAGCTTCGCCGCCGGGCCGCTCCAAGGCGAGGCGGCGCCCTCGGAGGGCAACGCGGGGACCGCATCCGCATCGGGCGACCCGCGCCTGGTGCTGACTTTTCCGGTCGAACTGCCGGCCAGCACGAGCGCCGAGGAAATGACGCAATGGCTTTCGGCCAGCGGTTTTACGCGTGTGCAGGCCGAGCGCGAGGTGGCGACCCCGGCCGGCCCGCGCAAGGTTTTCGACGTGGTGGCCGACCGTTTTCGCATCGGCAGCGTCGATCGCGCGCGCGCGATCGAGGCCATCGAAGTGGCGCTCAAGCGCGGCGCCGGGCGGCTCACGGTGTACGTGCTGGGGGACGAGGAGGGCGTTGAGCCGGCGCTGTGGCGCTTTTCGACCGGGCTGCATTGTCCCGAGAGCGATATTCGCTATGCCGATCCGATCCCTTCGATGTTTTCGTTCAACTCGGCGGTGGGCGCCTGCGAGACGTGCCGGGGCTTTGGCCGTGTGATCGGCGTCGATTTCGGCCTTGTGATTCCCAACGACAAACTCACGCTGCGCGCCGGTGCGATCAAGCCGCTGCAAACGCCCGCGTGGAAGGAATGCCAGGATGACCTGATGCGCTACGCCGAGACCGCCGGCATTCCGCGCGACACGCCCTGGGCCAAGCTCACGCCCGAGCAGCAACATTGGGTGATCGAAGGCTCGCCGAACTGGAAAGGCAATTGGAATCAGCAATGGTATGGCGTGCGGCGCTTCTTCGGCTACCTGGAGGGCAAGGCGTACAAGATGCACATCCGCGTGCTGCTGTCCAAGTACCGCAGCTATACGCCCTGTCCGGCCTGCGGCGGCGCGCGGCTCAAGCCCGAAAGTTTGCTGTGGCGGCTGGGGAGCAAGGCGCATGCCGATGCGGTGCTCGATCCCGCGAAACGCTTCATGCCCGTGGGCGCAAAGTGGTCGCGCGCGCAACTCGAAGCCTTGCCGGGGTTGTGTCTGCATGATTTGATGCTGCTGCCGATCGAGCGGCTGCGGGCGTTTTTTGATGCGCTCCTGCCTTCACCCGAGCGCTCTCGCGCAAGCGGGGAAGCGCCCTCTGATGCGCAAGTGCAAATGCAAATGCAAGCGGGAGAAGATCCGGAGTCCGCGCGAAACTCCGCTTCCGGATACGGCGGCGCTGGCGAGAACGCCGGCGAACGCCAGGCGCTCAAGCTGCTGTTCGAGGAAATCACCACGCGCCTGCGTTATCTGCATGACGTGGGCATCGGCTATCTCACGCTCGATCGCCAGAGCCGCACGCTTTCGGGCGGCGAGGTGCAGCGCATCAACCTGACCACGGCGCTGGGCACTTCGCTGGTGAACACCTTGTTCGTGCTCGACGAACCGAGCATCGGCTTGCACCCGCGCGACATGAACCGCATCATCGAGGCGATGCGGCGCCTGCGTGACGCGGGCAACACGCTGGTGGTGGTCGAGCACGCCCCGGCCGTGATGTTCGCCGCCGACCGCGTGATCGACATGGGGCCGGGCCCCGGCGCACGCGGCGGCCGGATCGTGTTCGACGGCACCACCGAACAACTGCGCGCGGCCGACACGCTCACCGGCGCTTACCTCGGCGGCCGCAAGCAGATCGGCATGGGCTTCAAGCGGCCGGTCAACGACGCGACGCCGCGCCTGATCCTCGAAGGTGCGCGTGAGCACAATCTGCGGGGCATCGACGTCGAGATTCCGCTGCAGCGGCTGGTGTGCATCACCGGCGTCAGCGGCTCGGGCAAATCCACATTGGTGCAGGATGTGCTCGCCCCTACGCTGATGCGCCACTTCGGCAAACCCACCGAGAGCGCCGGCGCGCACGATCGGCTGCTTGGCGCGGAGCGTCTGTCGGACGTGGTTTTCGTCGATCAGTCGCCCATCGGCAAGACCGCGCGCTCCAACCCGGCGAGCTACGTCGGCGCGTGGGATGCCATCCGCGCGATTTTTGCCGCCGCCGCGCTGGCCCGGCAACGCGGCTACACCGCCGCCAAGTTCAGCTTCAACAGTGGCGACGGGCGCTGCCCCACGTGCGGCGGCTCCGGCTTCGAGCATGTGGAGATGCAGTTCCTCTCCGACGTGTACTTGCGCTGCCCCGACTGCGATGGCCGGCGCTACCGGCCCGAAATTCTGGAAGTCAAGGTCGAGCGCGAAGGGCGCGCGCTCACCGTCGCCGACGTGCTTGAACTCACCGTTGCCGAGGCGCTCGATCTCTTTGCGCAAGACCGTGACGTGCAGCGCGCTTTGCAGCCCATCGTTGACGTTGGGCTTGATTACGTCAAGCTTGGCCAGCCCGTGCCCACGCTCTCGGGCGGCGAGGCGCAGCGCCTGAAGCTGGCCGGTTTTCTGGCACAAGCGGCCCAATCGGCCAGCGCGAGCAGACAGCCGCTGGCCGCCAGGGGCGCGCTGTTTCTGTTCGACGAGCCCACCACCGGGTTGCACTTCGACGATATCGCGCGCCTGATGCGGGCGCTGCGCAAGCTCCTCGATGCCGGTCATTCACTCGTGGTGATCGAACACAACCTCGACGTGATCCGCGCCAGCGACTGGCTGATCGACCTGGGCCCGGAAGGCGGCGAAGGCGGTGGCCGCATCGTCGCGCAGGGCACGCCCGAGCAGGTCCGCGCGCTTGAGGGATCGCACACGGCGCGGGCATTGCGCGACTACGAACTGGCGCTCGGGCCAGGCCGCCACGTGGCGCGTGAGCGTCTGGCCGGCCATGCCGTGGACGCGCCGGGCCATGATGCAATCCAGATCGTTCATGCGCGCGAGCACAACCTGAAGAACCTTTCGGTGGACATCCCGCGCGGCAAATTCAGCGTGGTCACCGGCGTCAGCGGCTCGGGCAAATCAACGCTGGCCTTCGATATTTTGTTCAGCGAAGGCCAGCGCCGTTATCTCGAATCGCTCAACGCTTATGCGCGCAGCATCGTTCAGCCGGCGGGCCGGCCCGAGGTCGATGCGGTTTACGGCATTCCGCCTACGGTCGCGATCGAGCAGCGCCTCTCGCGCGGCGGGCGCAAGAGCACGGTGGGAACCACCACCGAAATCTGGCACTTCCTGCGGCTGCTCTACGTCAAGCTCGGCGTGCAGTATTGCGTTCACGACGGCACGCCGGTACAGCCGCAGACGGCCGACAGCATCGTCGCGCAGATTCTGCGCCGCTTTCAAAACCAGCACATCGGCCTGCTCGCGCCGCTGGTGGTCAACCGCAAGGGCGTTTACACCGAACTGGCCGACTGGGCCCGAGGGCGCGGCTACACGCACCTGCGCGTTGACGGCCACTTTCTTGCGACCACGAACTTCCCGCGCATCGATCGCTTCAAGGAACACAGCATCGAACTGCCGGTGGCCAGCCTGGACGTGCGCGCCGAAACCGAAGCCGGGTTGCGCGAAGCCCTCGCGCGCGCGCTCGAACACGGCAAGGGGGTGGTGCACGTGCTCAGCGAAATGGATGGATTGCGCGCGGCGATGATGGCCAATGCGCCCACGGACGGCATCGGCCGCGTCAGCGTGTACTCGACGCTGCGCGCCTGCCCGGCGTGCGGCACGAGCTACGCGGAACTCGACCCGCGCCTGTTCAGCTACAACAGCAAGCACGGCTGGTGCCCCGACTGCGTTGGCACCGGCGTCAAGCTCACGAAAGAACAGCGCAAAGCGTATGACGATTCGGCGCCTGCCCAAGACCAGCGCGGGCGTGAACAGACCTTTGCCGAGCCCGAGCTTGACGATGTCGGCGACGCGCCTTGCCCGGCCTGCGAAGGCACGCGCCTGAATGCCACGGCGCGCGCGGTGCGGCTGGGCCAGGCACGCATCGGCATCGCCGAGATCGCGCACATGAGCGTGCGTGACATCCGCCGCTGGTTCGATGCGTTGACGCTCTCGGGCCGGGAGGCCGACATCGCGCGCGACCTGGTTCCCGAAATCAAGAGCCGTCTTGAATTTCTCGAAGAGGTCGGCCTGGGCTATCTCACGCTCGATCGTGGCGCGCCCACGCTCTCGGGCGGCGAGGCGCAGCGCATCCGGCTCGCCGCGCAACTCGGCAGCAACCTGCAGGGCGTGTGCTACGTGCTGGACGAGCCGACCATCGGCCTGCATGCGCGTGACAACCGCATCCTGCTCGATGCGCTGCACAAGCTCGGCGACAAGGGCAACACGCTGGTGGTGGTCGAGCACGACGAAGACACCATTCGCCGCGCCGATTACGTGATCGACATCGGCCCCGGCGCGGGCAAGCGCGGCGGCTGCGTCGTGGCCACGGGCGCGGTGGCCGACATCGAGCGCAGCGGCGATTCGCTCACGGGGCGCTACTTGCGCGATCCGATGTGCCACCCCTTGCGTCCGCGCCACGAGGCCAAAGCGTCTGGGGCCGGCGCGCCCGGATGGCTCACGGTGCATGGCGCGAAGCTGCACAACCTGCGCGACACCACCGTCGCGCTGCCGCTGCAGCGTCTGGTGGCGGTCACCGGCGTCAGCGGATCGGGCAAATCCACCTTTGCGCGCGACGTGCTGCTGGCCAACGTGCGGGCGATCGCGCAGCAGCGCAGCACGAAGGCCGGCCGCGAGGCGGACGCAAAGGGCAAGCGGCCCGCATGGTTCGGCTGTGCGGACCTGAGCGGCTACGAGATGATCGAACGTGTGCTCGAAGTCGATCAAACCCCGATCGGCAAAACGCCGCGCAGTTGCCCCGCCACCTACATCGGCTTCTGGGACAGCATCCGCAAACTTTTCGCCGACACGCTCGAAGCCAGGGCGCGCGGCTACGGCGCGGGGCGTTTCAGCTTCAACATCGGCGAAGGCCGCTGCCCCGCGTGCGAGGGCGCGGGCGTGCGCACCATCGAAATGGCCTTCCTGCCCGACGTGAAAGTACTCTGCGAAAGCTGCCACGGCGCGCGCTTCAACCCCGAGACGCTCGCGGTGAGTTGGCGCGGCAAGAGCATCGGCGACGTGCTGCAAATGGAAGTGGACGAAGCCGTCGAATTCTTCGCCAGCATGCCCGGCATCAGCCGTCCGCTGCAATTGCTCAAGGACGTGGGCCTGGGCTACCTCACGTTGGGGCAACCCTCGCCGACACTCAGCGGCGGCGAGGCGCAACGCATCAAATTGGTGACCGAACTGAGCAAGGTGCGCGACGACGGGCCGCTATCCACCGCCGCTTCCGGCGAGCGCGCTTCCGAGGGAGACTCGGCCTTGCTTGAGAGCGGCACGGCGCTGCGGCAGGCACGGCGCGGCAACAAAGTGCCGCACACACTCTACGTGCTGGACGAACCCACCGTGGGCCTGCACATGGCCGACGTGGAAAAGCTCATCCGCGTGCTGCACCGCCTCGTCGACGGCGGCCACAGCGTGGTGGTGATCGAACACGACCTGGACCTGATCGCCGAAGCCGATTGGATCGCCGACCTCGGCCCCGAAGGCGGCGAACGCGGCGGTCAGCTCGTTGCCGAAGGCACGCCGGAAACGATCATGAGCGCGCCGCAATCGCATACGGGAAGGTATCTGGCGGAGTTCAGGGCCCGTGCATAGTTTGCCGGTCCCGGATAGGTCCTGGGGCATTTTTCGTTCAGGTATTTACGTATCACTCGCTCCATCGTCATTCTGCGCGGAGCGAAGCGAAGTCGCAGAATCCAGACGCCGCATGGATTCCGCGACGGAGCGCGCAATGACGTCATCACACTGACTGTTCATCTCTGATTACAAACTGTCGCCGAAATCCCGGCGAAATGCCTGCATCAGTTTTTCCGGCCAATCGTTGACCGCTTCGAGCCGGCCCATGAAGAAGCGCAAAACCGAGGGCTCTTCAACGAAGCGCAAGCCGCCGACCAGTTCGCGCTGGGTGTAAAGCCAATGCAGCCGATCCTCGACGTACTTGGTCTGCGACAGCGTGAACACCCGGCGCGGGAAGGCCAGGCGCAGCAGTTCCACGTCGGCCAGGATGTCGTTCCCGTGCTGGTCGCGGGTGCTCGATATGGTGCCGCGCTCCATGCCGCGCACGCCGGAGATCAGATAAAACGCCGCCGCCAGCGCGCCGGCCGGGTATTCTTTCTGCGGGATATGCGGCAAAAAGCCCATCGCGTCAATGTGGCACCCAAGGCCGCCGGCGGGCGTCACGACCGGAATGCCGAGCGTTTCAAGGCGCTCGACCAGATAGCGGATGAACATCGGGCTTTGGCTGATCACGGTTTCATCGGTCGTTTCGCGCAGCCCGACAGCCGTTGCTTCAATTTCGCGCACTGACATACCGCCGTAAGTCAGAAAGCCCTCGAACAGCGGAACCAGCACCTTCATCTTGTCGAAAATTTCCCGCCGGTTGGTGCAGATGGCGCCGCCGCGCGACGAACTGACCTTGCGGCTGGAGAAGTACACGATATCGGCCTGTGCGCACATCTCGCGCAGAATTTCGGCAATGCTCATCTGCTGAAATTCCGGCTCGCGCTGCTTGATGAACCAGGCGTTTTCGCCGATCAGGCTGGCGTCCAGCACCAGCGGGATATTGTGTTCCTGGGCAACTTTGGCGACTTCGCGCAGGTTCGCCAGCGAGAATGGCTGTCCCCCGATCAGATTGGTCGAAGCCTCCATGCGGATCAGCGGCACGTTTTGCACGCCGTGCGTCGCAATCGCATGGCGCAATTTGGCGATATCCATATTGCCCTTGAACGGATTGCCGCTCTTGATGTGCAATGCTTCGTCGCGCACCAGTTCGGCAATCTTGCCGCCGTTGAGTTCGATGTGCGCCAGCGTCGTGGTGAAGTGGTAGTTCATCGGCAGCAGATCGCCGGATTTGACGTAGCTGCGGCAGATGATGTTTTCCGCCGCGCGTCCCTGGTGTACCGGCAGCACGAAACGCTTGCCGAAAACATCCTCGATCGCCGCCTGCATCCGCTCGAAGCTCTGCGATCCGGCGTAGGCGTCGTCGGCCTGCATCATGGCGCCAATTTGCGCGTCGCTCATCGCATTGGTGCCGCTGTCCGTCAGCATGTCCAGAAACACTTCGCGCGTTTTCAACAGGAAGGTATTGAAACCCGCGTCACGAATCGCCGCCAGCCGCTCCTCGATCGGCGGCAATGTCAACTTCTGCACGACACGCACCTTGTGCATTTCGAGCGGAATGTTTTCACCGCTGAAAAAACGGACGGCCGGGGAGGCTTTGTGCTGGAGGCTGCCTGAAGACTCGCTCATGATCGGATCCTTTTTATGTGAACGGATTGAAGAACGGATTGCTGAACGGAACTTGCGCAAAACCTATATCAATAGACAATAAACGGATATCCAGAATGGAAACGTCAAGCGCCAGGTGTCTTTTTAGGAAAAGACAATAGCGCCTTGAACGTGTTCCAAAATGATGCTCCCTGTCCGTGAAAGGCATTGCCACATCCCATCAACAATGCCTGTCGTTGTATGCGCCGTCGACTAAAAGCAATCAAAGTGTAACCGGGCTTTGAACGGATTCAGCCGTTATACCGCTTCGGTCATATGGTCGTTTCCAGGTTGAACAAATCAGGATGCGGCCCGATGCCACCCGATGCCGCCGTTTCATCGCCCGCAAGGAAGTCTGAACGCCCAGTCCCGGCTGAGGCAACTAGGGAAGCTCTGAACAACCCTGTCGTGGCCGGCGCATCCTGGGTTTGGGCGGTCTGCTTCGTTGCAAATGCTCGCGATACCTACGGGTACGCTTAAGCTTTGCGCCTCGCAGCCCATCGCGGGTCCGGGTGCGCCGGATCGCGGGGCTCGCGGGGCGATTCGGCGTCGCCTAAAATTCACCACTCTTGCGGAATACCCAGGATGAATCGGCGCAAGCCGCCGCTTTGCCGAAAAAGGGTTCCGCGTCTTTGGTCTTTGATTCCCGCGGCCGGGAGGCCGACTCGACCGTGACTCCGTTGATACCCCGTCCTGCCCCCGTCGTCACCCACTTCGCGGGCGCCACCGCGTTGAGCGGTTTCCGTATTCGCCAATTGCTGCCTCGCTTGCAGGCGATTGAGCCGCGCATCAAGGCGATCGCGGCGCGCTTCGTGCATCTGGTCGCGACCGATGCGCCGCTGACGAGCGAACAACGCGCCCGTTTGGCCGCGCTCCTGACCTATGGCGAGCCTTTCGACGAACCGAAGACCAGCCAACGCCTGGTCGTTTCGCCGCGTCTGGGCACCGTCTCGCCCTGGGCCTCGAAGGCGACCGACATTGCGCACAACTGTGGTTTCGCGGTGCGGCGCATCGAGCGCGTGACCGAATTCCACCTGATGCTCAAAACCTCGCTGACGGGCCAGGCCGGCCAACTCAGCGCGCAGCAATGTGACGCTGTTGCCGCGCTGTTGCACGACCGCATGACCGAATCGGCGCTGCCCTCGATCGACGCGGCGGATGCGCTCTTTTCCGAATTGCCGGCCGCGCCGATGGTGCACGTGGACGTGCTCGCGCGCGGCCGTGCCGCGCTGGAGGCGGCCAACACCGAATTCGGCCTTGCGCTGGCGAACGACGAGATCGATTACCTCGCCGATGCTTTCACCAAGCTCGGCCGCAATCCGACCGACGTCGAACTGATGATGTTCGCGCAGGCCAATAGCGAGCATTGCCGGCACAAAATCTTCAACGCCGATTTCGTGATCGATGGCGTCGAGCAGCCGATGAGCCTGTTCGGCATGATCCGCCACACCGAGCGCCAGAACCCGCGGCATACGGTGATCGCCTACGCCGACAATGCCTCGGTGATGGAAGGGCGCGAGATCGAGCGCTTCACCGCGCGTGAATCGCTCTACGAGAAGGACCGCGCGCTGCACCACGTGTTGATGAAGGTCGAGACGCACAATCACCCGACGGCGATTTCGCCTTTTGCCGGAGCCTCGACCGGCGCGGGCGGTGAAATCCGCGACGAGGGCGCAACCGGACGCGGCGCCCGGCCCAAGGCGGGCCTGACCGGTTTCACGGTCTCCAAGCTCTGGCCCGAAACCGACGATTACGGCCGGCCAGGGCACATCGCCAGCCCATTGCAGATCATGACCGAAGGCCCGCTGGGCGGCGCGGCCTTCAACAACGAATTCGGCCGGCCGAACCTGCTGGGCTATTTCCGCGAGTACGAGCAGACCATCACGAGCGACGCCGATGCCATCCGGCGCGGTTACCACAAGCCGATCATGATCGCCGGCGGCCTGGGCCAGATCGACGCCGCGCAGACGAAGAAAGTGCGCTTTCCCGCCGGCACGCTGCTGATCCAGCTCGGCGGACCCGGCATGCGCATCGGCATGGGCGGCGGCGCCGCCAGTTCGATGGCCACCGGAGTGAACGCGGCCGAGCTTGATTTCGATTCGGTCCAGCGCGGCAACCCCGAGATCGAGCGCCGTGCGCAGGAGGTCATCAACCATTGCTGGCAGCAAGGTGAGCGCAATCCGATTCTCGCGATCCACGACGTGGGCGCGGGCGGGCTTTCGAACGCTTTTCCCGAACTGATCAATGACGCCGGCCGGGGAGGGCGCTTCGATCTGCGCGCGATTCCGCTCGAAGAAAGCGGTCTGGCGCCCAAGGAAATCTGGTGCAACGAAAGCCAGGAACGCTACGTGCTCGCGATCGCGCCCGAATCACTCGAACAGTTGCGCGCCTTCTGCGAACGCGAGCGCTGCCCATTCGCGGTGGTCGGTGTCGCTGCCGAGGAACGCCAGCTCGTGCTGGCCGACGAAGGCGAAGATACCCCTGTCGATATGCCGATGGACGTGCTGCTGGGCAAGCCGCCGAAGATGCGGCGCGACGTGACATCGGCTGTGCGGCGCTTCAAGCCGCTGGACCTGAGCGGCGTCGATCTGCAAAAGGCGGTGATCGACGTGCTCTCGCATCCGACAGTTGCCTCCAAGCGTTTTCTGGTGACCATCGGCGACCGCACGGTGGGCGGCCTGACGCACCGCGACCAGATGGTCGGCCCCTGGCAGGTGCCGGTTGCCGACTGTGCGGTGACGCTGGCTGACTTCAAAGGCTTCGCGGGCGAGGCGATGAGCATGGGCGAGCGCACGCCGCTGGCCGCGATCGACGCGCCGGCCTCGGGCCGCATGGCGGTGGCCGAGGCGATCACGAACCTGCTGGCGGCGCCGATCGAGCTTTCCCGCGTCAAGCTCTCGGCCAATTGGATGGCCGCCTGCGGCGAGCCCGGCGAGGATGTGGCGCTCTACGAAACCGTCAAAGCCGTTGGCCTCGAACTGTGTCCGGCGCTCGGAATTTCGATTCCGGTGGGCAAGGATTCCCTGTCGATGCGCACGCAATGGCGCGAGGGCGAAGCGGCCAGGAAAGTCACTTCGCCGGTGAGCCTGATCGTGAGTGCTTTCGCCTCGATCGACGACGTGCGGGGCACGCTCACGCCGCAATTGGATGCTTCGGTTGACGACACCACGCTGGTGCTGATCGACCTTGGGCGCGGCAAGCACCGCATGGGCGGCAGCGTACTGGCGCAGGCGCTTGGACAATCCGGCGGCCAGGTGCCCGATCTCGACGATCCCCAGGATCTGGTGCGGCTCGTCGCGGCGGTGAACGCGCTGCGTGCGCAGGGGCGCATTCTCGCGCTGCACGACCGCAGTGACGGCGGCCTGTTCGCGGCGGCCTGCGAAATGGCATTCGCGGGCCATGTCGGCGTGGCGCTCAACGTCGACATGCTGGTCACCGAAGGTGACGGCATCAGCGACAGCCGGGCCGAATACGGCGATGCGAAGAACTGGGCCGTGCAGGTCAGCGCGCGGCGGGAGGAACTCACGCTCAAGGCGCTGTTCAGCGAAGAGCTCGGCATGCTGATGCAAGTGCGCACGGCTGAGCGCAACGAGGTGATGCAGACGCTGCGCGCGCACGGCCTCTCGGCGCACAGCCACTTCGTCGGCAAAACGCGCCCGATGCAATCGCCGATTGACGCCGGCAAGGGGCAGATCCAGGTCTGGCGCGATGCCAAGGCCGTGTTCAGCGCAAGCCTCTCGGACCTGCACCAGGTCTGGGACAGCGTGAGCTGGAAGATCTGCCGTGAACGCGACAATCCCGAATGTGCCGATGCCGAACACGCGGCGGCGGGCGATCCCGGCGATCCGGGCCTGCACGTGCATCTGCCGCCTGGCCGGTTCGCTGAGCCAGCCGTGCCGGCCGTGCCGGCCGTGCTGGCGCACCGGCCGAAGGTTGCGATCCTGCGTGAGCAGGGCGTCAACTCCCACGTCGAGATGGCCTATGCCTTCACCGAGGCCGGCTTCGATGCGCATGACGTGCACATGACCGATCTGCAATCGGGCCGGGTGAGCCTGGCGGCATTTCAGGGCATCGTGGCCTGCGGCGGCTTCAGTTATGGCGACACGCTCGGCGCGGGCATCGGCTGGGCGCGCAGCATCACCTTCAACCCCAGGCTGGCGGCGCAATTCGCGCAGTTCTTCGAGCGCGGCGATACCTTCGGGCTGGGCGTGTGCAACGGCTGCCAGATGTTCGCCGAACTGGCCGACATCATCCCCGGCGCGCAAGACTGGCCGCGCTTCACCGCCAACCGCAGCGAGCGTTTCGAGGCGCGGTTTTCGATGGTCGAGATACTGGATTCGCCGAGCCTGTTTTTCTCCGGCATGGCCGGTGCGCGCCTGCCGATCGCGGTTGCGCATGGCGAGGGCTATGCGGACTTCAGGCACCGCGGCAACGCGGACCGTGTGATCGGCACGATGCGCTACGTGGACCACCACGGCGCACCGACCGAACGCTATCCCTTCAACCCCAATGGCAGCCCCGGCGGCCTGACCGCCGTGACGACCGCCGATGGGCGCTTTACCGCGCTGATGCCGCATCCCGAACGGGTATTTCGCAACGTCCAGATGAGCTGGATCGACGGCGACAAGAGCGCGTTCAGCCCCTGGATGCAGATCTGGCGCAATGCGCGCCGCTGGGTGGCCTGAAAAATTCGTGCGGGCCTTCATAGGCGCCGCATCCCGGACAATTGCCCTCATGCCCGATCGCACCATCATTCTTGCCTCGACCTCGCGCTACCGGCGCGAACTGTTGTCCCGCCTGCGCTTGCCCTTCGACGTACAGGCGCCCGAGGTCGATGAAACACCGCTGGCCGGTGAAACGCCGCGCGCCCTGGCCGAGCGCCTCGCGCTGGCCAAGGCTCAGGCCGTGGGCCGGCGCTTTCCGCATGCGGTGGTGATCGGTTCGGATCAAGTGGCCGACCTGCACGGCGAGGCACTGGGCAAGCCCGGCGACCACATGCGCGCCGTCGCGCAATTGCAGCGCATGCGTGGACAGACACTGACCTTCCAGACCGCGGTGGCGGTGGTGTGCGAAGCCACCGGCTTCGTGCAGCGCGACCTGGCGCCGGTGCGTGTGGTGTTTCGCAATCTCAGCGATGCGGCCATCGAAGCTTACCTGCGCGCCGAGCAGCCCTACGACTGCGCCGGCAGTGCCAAGAGCGAAGGGCTGGGCATCGCGCTGCTCGAAGCGATCGACAACGACGACCCCACCGCGCTGATCGGCCTGCCCCTGATCCGCACCTGCAACATGCTGCGCGCCGCCGGCGTCGATCTGCTGTGAAGCCGGGCACGCTTTATCTGGTGCCGGCGCCGCTGGATTTCGGCTGCACCGTTCAGGCGCCGCTGCAGGAGGTGCTCCCGCTCGGCACGCTGCGGGCGGCGGCGCGCCTGACGTACTGGATCTGCGAAAACGCAAAATCGGCCCGCGCTTATCTCAAACGCATCGACGCGATCGCGCCGCTGGCCGCGCCCCTGCAGGCCCAGCAGATCATCGAGCTGCCGCACGAAGTCCACAAAAAAGGCGATCACGCCGGCCGCTTCGACGCCCGGCCGCTGCTCGCGCCCGCACTCACCGGACACGACATCGGCCTGCTCAGCGAGGCCGGCATGCCGGCGGTGGCCGATCCGGGCTCATCGGTGGTGCGCGCGGCGCACGACATCGGGTTGACGGTCGTTCCGCTGACGGGGCCGGTGTCGCCCCTGCTGGCGCTGGCCGCAAGCGGATTGAACGGCCAGAACTTCGCTTTCGTCGGCTATCTGCCGCAAGACGAAGACGCGCGCGCGTTACGCATCCGCGAACTCGAAACGCTCGCGCTGCGCAGCGGGCAAACCCAGCTCTTCATCGAAACGCCTTACCGCAACGCTGCGTTGCTCAACGCCTTGCTGCGTACGCTGCAACCCAACACCCGGCTCATCCTGGCGCAGGGGCTGACGCTGCCGGACATGGCGGTGCACAGCCGTGCCGTCAAGAACTGGAACGCTCCCGGCGCGGAGCCGCTGGCCGACGCCCGATTGCCGACGGTGTTTGCGATCGGGAGGTGAAGGCTCTCCCCCAGCCTCGCCCACTTCGTGTGGCTCTGCACCCCCTCTCCGGGGGCAATCCCAGTGGCCCGGCGTAGCCGGTTCCACGGGATTTCTGGCCTTGGTCGCGCCGGTTTTAGAGCGGTTTCGATTCAGTCATGAACAGTCAGTGTGATGACGTCATTCCGCGCGAAGTCGCGGAATCCATGCGGCGTCTGGATTCTGCGACTACGCTTCGCTCCGCGCAGAATGACGACTGTGCCGTGTTGGATGTAAACACTTGAAAGAAAAATGCTCTAACGCAAAGAGGGGGCCCTGTGTTCGATGCGCAGCATGGTTTCCACCATGGAGGTGCTGAACTTCTTGGCCAGACGCTCGGCGATGTTGTCGCGCTGCGTGTAATCGACCAATTCTTCGGCCTTGATGACTTCGCGCGCCACATAGTCGACGCCGCCCAACTGGTCGGCCAAGCCGATATCGACCGCCTCTTCACCAGTCCAGACCAGGCCGCTGAACAAATCCGGCGTCTGCGTCTTGAGGCGATCTCCCCGCCCGGCCTTGACCGCGCCGATGAACTGCTCGTGGATCTGGTCAAGCATCCGCTGCGCATGCGCACGCTCGGCATCATTCATCGGGCTGAAGGGGTCAAGAAAATTCTTGTGTTCGCCCGATATCAACAGCCGGCGCTCGACGCCCACTTTGTTCATCACGCCGGTGAAGCCGAAGCTGTCCATCAGCACGCCGATGCTGCCGACCATGCTGGCTTTGTTAACGAAGATCTTGTCGGTGGCCGAAGCAATGTAATAGGCGGCTGAAGCGCAGGTTTCCTCGACCACCGCATACACCGGCTTGCCATATTTGGCACGCATGCGCTTGATCTCGTCAGTGACCATCCCGGCCTGCACCGGACTGCCGCCGGGCGAATTGATCAGCAGCACCAGTCCCTTGGCGCCCTCGTCCGTGAAAGCCGTCTTCATTGCGGAGATGATGGACTCGGCACTGGCCGTGTTGTCGTTGGCGATCTCGCCCTTGATCTCGATGACGGCGGTGTGCGATTTCGAATTGGTGGTGGTCGAAGGGCCGCGCGAGAGGCCCAGCCACAGCAGCGCGCAGAAAAAGGCAAGCCAGGCAAGGCGCAGAAAGATCTTCCATCGCCGCGCGGCGCGCTGTTCCTTGAGCGCGGCGAAAGCCAGTTTTTCCAGCGTAGCGCGCTCCCATGCGGCAGCCGGCGCCTGAGCCCCCGCCGCCGGCCCAGGCGGCTCGAAGGGAAAGGTGCTCGACATCTGGGGCTCGTTCCTGTCAGTGTTTGAATCGGTCATGGTTTTCAAATTATTCAAGAGGCCAAAGGCCGCGAATCCCAGGCAGTATGCCAGTCCATGATGTCTTTGTGCACGCTCACTTCATTCTTCATGAGCGGCCTGGGTACGGCTTGGCGCGAGCCCGCCACACATCTGCCCGTGCCGGGCCGGGCCGGTGATCCGGCCTCAACCTTGAAACGGCAGTTGAGCGTGTTGGCGCTGAGCAAGAGGTTTTGCGCCTGCAAGACGCCGCCATCGAGCTTGCTGATGTTGTCCGCGCTGATGGAGACCAGGCGGCGGCCCTGGATGGCGCCGGTGTTGACCAGATCGCCGCTGGCCTGGATATCGACGCTGGCGCCCGATATGAGCGAGCCGCTGGGCTGCAGCTCGCCGCTTTGCACGCGGGCGTACAGCTTGGGCGCCAGGGCGGTGGTCACCGCGCCGTCGGGCAGGGTGACGCTCTGCTCGACCAGCCAGACGATGTCGCTGGTCAACTGGGCGATCTGCGTTGGGCTCAGCGCGATGCCAGGGCGCAGGTTGAACTGCTGCGCGAAGGTGATGCCCGCATCCATCAGGGCATGGTACTGCTGCTCGTCGGAGCTGTAGTCGCCCAGAAAGCGCCGCCCGGTCAGTTGCGCCACCTGCTGCAGGATCAACTGCTGCTCGTAGTACAGATTGGCGGCAAAGTTCAGGCGTTTTCCAAACGTTTGTGATTCATCCGAGTTGGGCATCGCCTTCGGCTCAGCGCCAACCTACGTGGCCCAACCTACGCGAGCTAACACGGATGAGACAACTGAAGTGTCATCCCAGAATTTTCGATAATTTGCGCAGCTTTGCTGCAAAAGTCTTGCGCCCGCTGACTTAGCGAATGCTTAAACACAATATCTATTATCACAGCCCTACCTTTTGCGTCTGGATACACCTCCAATAGCTCGCCACTTTCAACAAAGCTTAAATAGATGTTAAGCTTCTCTTGCAGCAACAGAAGATGCTCATTATCACTATCATTTTCTGACCACATAAGATGATCCGTGATAGTCAGCACCACATTTCCTGTCTCGTTATCGATCCCGATAAAATCTACTATATTCGTTTGATCTACAGACATTCTGCCGACTTCCTCTATGGCCTGATTATATCAACCTTGGTTGGAGGTATTTTCGTACCTCCTGGAAAGCTCGCGTAGGTTGAGCTGAGCCAAAGGCGATGCCCAACATTGGGATGTATCACCAACGTCAGGATTCACTCTGATCACCGTTAATCCGTCAATTCCACTCGCTAATCCGCTCGATTCCCCGGCTTCTCTCCTGTTGAAAAACCACCGCTTGCTTTAGATAGCAGCAGCAACAAGTCTTGGCGAATGTCGCAATGAATTGAGCTGCATGGCCACTCGTGCGCCTGCTCGTGGGTGTATCTCATGCCTCGTTGGGTTTACAGATTCGCGGCAAAATTCAGGCGTTTCCCAAACGCTTGTGATGCATCCGAGTGTTGGGCATCGCCTTCGGCTCAGCGCCAACCTACGAGGCCCAACCTACGCGAGCTCAGACTGGTTTGCGCGGATGATCGCTCACGCTCGTAGCTTTGTCCCCGTTTACCTGGATGGCGCTTTCGCGAGGCAAGGCCAGCATATTCAAACACCCTTGATTGGGGAACATGTTTTTTTTGTTATGGTTAAAGTTGTTGGGATTGAAAATCGATGCGGATTGCCAATAGACATTGTATTCCATTTCAAAAAGTAATTTTAAGGTTGCTTCGGATGCCTCTCCCGGCGTTTCGTTCTCCACGAGCAGAATCGGCCTTGACTTGGAGATCAAGCCGCGCGCACCTTCAAGCACCACGGCTTCCATTTCCTCGACGTCGATCTTGATGACATGGGCGGATTCCGCAGCCTTCAGGTCATCCAGCCGGTGTACGGGCACGGGAGTACGATGTATTTCCTGCTCTTCACCCGTCAAAAAGGGAGACATCCGCAAAGCGCCGTAATTATTTGGCTTGGTATAATTGATATTTGGCATATCGAGCCAGCCGGGAGAACTTCCGACAGCCGCATTAAACGCGAGGACATTGGTTGCACTGTTTTCGATGACGTTGGCGGCAAGAAGGCCGAAAATCATGGGCTGGGGTTCAAAAGCCAGCACCAGGCCATTCGGACCGACAGCCTTTGAAAAAGCCAGCGTATGGGAGCCGACATTGGCGCCTATATCGAGCACCTTCATCCCTGGTTTGATAAATTTCTCAAGCAGCGCAATCTCGCCGTGCGACCATTCTCCATATTCAATCAATGACTTGGAAATATATTGGTCAGAGGCCAGAACAAACATTTTGCCATATCGGGTTGCAACTTTGCGGATATGCATGGTTTCCTCAAAAAATTGAACTTTGCAAAGCCGCAGGTTGGGATAAGCAAGGCAAACCCCAACACTGCGTGATTCCAAGCATTGGGGTGTTGCATGCACCCCAACCCATGAACTAATTAAACACTGCTACCACGGTACAACCGGGCGTAACAGGGTTGGTTGTGTAGGTATTACCACTCAGCTTACCGCCACAGGTACCACCTACAGAGGATATGGTATGCCCAGCACTAGGCGTAAGGGTAAACGATTGTGTTGTGCCCGATGTCATCATCTGGACGCGTCCTGACGGAGAAATTGTACCGTTTCCACTTACACTGACCATCATATAAGGCGCGAATGGACGATTCATCGCGACGGTGCAGTTGCTGGTGATAGGACCAGCAGTATACGAAAGAACGTCACCTGACAAAGTCATCCAATTAGCTGCAGGACAGGTGCCAGCTCGCGTAGGTTGGGCTGAGCCGAAGGCGATGCCCAACATTGGGATGAATCACCAACGCCGGGATTCACTCCGATCGCTGTTAACCCGTCAATTCAGCTCGCTAATCTGCTCGATGCTCCGGCTTCTCTTCCGTTGAAAAACTACTGCTCGCTTTGGATGGTAGCAGTAATAAGCCTTGGCGAATGCCGCAATGAATTGAACTGTATGACCACTCGTGCGCCTGCTCGCGGGTGTATCTCATGCCTCGTTGGGTTTACAGATTTGCGGCGAATTTCAGGTGTTTTCCAAACGCTTATGATTCATCCGCGTGTTGGGCTATCGGGCTGGGGATGAGGTCAGTGTGCAGTGGACAGGATACTGGCAAGCGCGTTCAACTGCCGCTTCAAGGCTCAACTGTCACATGGCCGCGACAGTTAAGACGGCGCGGTTTCCAGGATCAGCCGTTTTCCCGCAGCCAGTCACGCAGTTGAGTAACCGAATGCGCAATGTAGAGCGGTTGCAGCGCCGCGAGGCCGGCGGGTTGATGCGCGCCGTAGCTCACCGCGACGCTGGCGCTGCCGGCGTTCAGGGCAAGCTGCAAGTCGTGCGTGGTGTCGCCGATCATCAGCGTGCGTTCGGGCACGGCGCCGTGTTCGTCCATTAATTCGATCAGCATGCGCGGGTCGGGCTTGCTGTGTGTTTCGTCGGCGGTGCGCGAGCCGTCGAAACAGCCCGCGAGCGCGACGCTGGCCAATGCTTCGTCGAGCCCGGCGCGCGACTTGCCGGTGGCCACCACGAGCTTGTGCCCGCGAGCGCGCAATTCGTCCAGCAGGGGCAGCACGCCTTCGAACAGCACCACGTCGTTCTGGTGCTGCAGGTAGTGGTAGCGATAGCGCGCGCCGAGTTCGCGATAACGCTCACGCGGCACGTCCGGCGCCGCGTGGGCGAGGGCCTGCACCAGCCCCAGGCCGATCACCCAGGCCGCGTCACTCTCACTCGGGCGCGCACCGCCGACGTCAACCACGGCTTCCTGGATGCAGCGGATGATGACGCGGGTCGAGTCGTAGAGCGTGCCGTCCCAGTCGAAGGCAATGAGGTCGAAGCGGCGTGGCATGAGGAGATACTGTTTCGTAGCCTGTTTCCAGGCTCAATGGGGTTTCGGGGCCGCGCAAGCATCTTTTCAGAGGGTCACGCGCCGCTCATGGTATCGCGTTCCCGTACTGCAGGACGTTTGAAAAGGCGGCCAGCCTTCAGCTTCAGCTTGGTGTGGCACGGAGCTGATCATCCTAGAAACGGCAGTTGAACGCGCTTGCCGGCGCCAAGCGCGGTGCTGGCGAGTGCGTAGCGCTGTCACCCAAAAGGTGAATTCGATCGAAGCCGTGAACATCAATACCCGCACGGTTCTCCTGAAGGTTGGAAGCGGTCAACTGCTGTTTCTAGGATGGATTCGTCTGCGGCGGCAGCAGGCGCGCAAGCTCGGAGGGCAAATCGGCCTGCAGCGCCATCGCTTCGCCGCTGGCCGGATGCCGGAATTGCAGCCGCCATGCGTGCAGGAACATGCGTTTGAGGCCGCATTTTTGCAAAGCCCGGTTGCGTTCGAAGTCACCATACTTGTCATCGCCCGCGATCGGATGGCCGGCCGAGGCCAGGTGAACCCGGATCTGGTGCGTGCGGCCGGTTTTGATCGTTACCGCGAGCAGCGAAAACCCCGCCGGATCGCCCGCCATTTCTACATGCGCAAGAATTTTTACCAAAGTAACAGCTCGCATTGCATCCGGATGGTCCGGCGCCACCACGCGTACACGCCGTTCACCTTCGGCCGCGCCGCCGGTGGCCGGCAGCAGGTAGCGCGCAAGTGGCGCATCGAGCACTTTCTTGTTGGCCGGCCAGACGCCCTCGACCAGCGCAAGGTAGGTTTTGCCCATTTCGCGTCCGCGAAATTGCTCTTGCAGCGCCGTGAGCGCACTGCGTTTTTTGGCAATCAGGAGGATGCCCGAGGTCTCGCGGTCCAGCCGGTGCACCAGTTCGAGAAAACGCGCCGCCGGCCGCGCCGCGCGCAACTGTTCGATCACCCCGAAGCTCACGCCGCTGCCGCCATGCACCGCAACTCCGGCCGGCTTGTCCAGTGCAATCAGCGCTTCATCCTCGTACAGCGATTGGAATTCGCGCGCCGGCGCCGCATTCTCGCGCTCGGCCGCCGGCGCCGTGCGTACCGGGGGCAGGCGCACCGTATCGCCCGCGGCAAGGCGCGTCTGCGCCTGGGCGCGTCCTTTGTTCACGCGCACTTCGCCGGAGCGGATGATGCGGTAGACGTATGTCTTGGGCACCCCTTTGAGCCGGGTGAAGAGAAAATTGTCGAGCCGCTGGCCTGCGGAATTCTCGTCCACCGTGAGAAAACGCACAGCCTGAGCAGGGGCGCGAAGCGCCGGCGGTATGGGGTTTGGCTTCACGCCTATAATCTTGTTCACCAGCGTGGTTGTGTAAGTGCTTGATTTGAACAGAAGTTTAGAGCACCGGGCCGATCATGCTGCGAGGTCGATGCCGCTTGCGCGACGTGCCTGCAAACCCCGCGCCCGAGCGCAAAGTGGCAGGTTCCCAGCGCGGGTTGAGCCGACGCATACGAAACACCAATACGGAATTCCAAGCCGGCAGAGATTGCTTCTGCCGGCGGATCGAAACGAGTCCAACGTGCTGATGCTGCTGATCCAACTGTGCTTGCGCTGGCTTTTGCCGGCGCGAGCGGATTTTGGATTGTCCGCGCTGTGCGCCATGCAAGGCGCGGCAGACCATCTTGCCGACTATGGCAGGCCAGCCCCCATCGGCCTCGTGCCCATCCACGTGCCATTGCCCGAATTGACGAGTTGAGGCTCGGGCGCGCCGGTCCCGCATCGGCATTGGCGCGCTTTTTCAACATTCGGCGCCACCGGCAATTCCCGTCGTTTCGTGAGCGAACGGTCCGTGCATCGTGTGCCCGTCATGGGCCAGTTGAACGATTGGATAAAAAGGACACCGCATCATGAAACGGATGCTAATCAACGCGACGCAGGCTGAAGAACGCCGCCTGGCGATCGTCGATGGACAGAAGCTGCTCGATTACGAGATCGAGATCGAAGGCCGTGAACAGCGAAAAGGCAATATCTACAAGGCGGTGGTCACTCGCGTCGAGCCTTCGCTGGAGGCCTGTTTCGTCGACTACGGCGAAGAGCGCCACGGCTTTTTGCCCTTCAAGGAAATCTCCAAACAATACTTCGCCGAAGGCGTCGCGCCCAGCCAGGCGCGCATTCAGGACGCCATCAAGGAAGGCCAGGAACTGCTGGTCCAGGTCGAAAAGGAAGAACGCGGCAACAAGGGCGCGGCACTGACCACTTTCATTTCGCTGGCCGGCCGCTACGTGGTGCTGATGCCCAACAACCCGCGCGGCGGCGGCGTGAGCCGGCGCATCGAGGGCGACGAGCGCGCCGAACTCAAGGAGGCGATGGATCAGCTCGAATACCCCAAGGGCATGAGCACCATCGCGCGCACCGCCGGCATCGGCCGCACGGCCGCCGAATTGCAGTGGGACCTGAATTACCTGCTCAATCTGTGGAACGCGGTCGGCGGCGTGGCCAAAGACCCGGACCGCAAAGGCGCGTTCCTGATTTATCAGGAATCGACTCTGGTGATCCGCGCGATCCGCGACTACTTCAACCAGGACATCGGCGACATCCTGATCGACACCGATGACATCTACGAGCAGGCTCGCCAGTTCATGAGCCACGTGATGCCCGAGCACGCCAGCAAAGTGAAGCGGTATCGGGATGATGCGGCGTTGTTTTCGCGCTTCCAGATCGAACACCAGATCGAATCGGCTTACGCGCGCACGGTGCAGCTGCCCGGCGGCGGCGCGATCGTGATCGACCACACCGAGGCGCTGGTCTCGATCGACGTGAACTCGGCGCGCGCCATCAAGGGCGGCGACATCGAGGAAACCGCGACCCGCACCAACCTCGAAGCGGCCGATGAAGTCGCGCGCCCGATGCGTCTGCGTGACCTGGGCGGCCTGATCGTGATCGACTTCATCGATATGGACGATTCAAAGAATCGCCGCGAAGTTGAAAACCGCCTGCGCGAGGCGCTGCGCCAGGACCGCGCCCGCGTGCAGTTCGGCTCCATCAGCAAATTCGGCCTGATGGAGATGAGCCGCCAGCGCCTCAAGCCCGCGCTCAGCGAAGGCGCATCCATCCCTTGTCCGCGCTGCGGTGGTTCGGGCCACATCCGTGACACCGAATCGATCGCGCTGCAGATCCTGCGCGTGATCCAGGAAGAGTCGATGAAAGACAACACCGCCGCCGTGCACGTGCAGGTGCCGGTGGAGGTGGCCTCCTTCCTGCTCAACGAAAAGCGCACCGAGATCGCCAAGATCGAGTTCAAGCAGCGCGTCAACGTGTTGATGATTCCGAACAAGACGCTCGAAACGCCCAACTACCGGCTTGAGCGCCTCAAGCACGACGACCCGCGCCTGGACAACATCCAGTCCAGCTACAAAATGGCCGAGGAAATCGAAGACCCGACCGCCATTACCCGCCGCGCGCAAGAGCCCGCCAACCGGCAAACACCCGTCCTCAAGGGCGTACTGCCCGAGCCCGCGCCGGCCCCAGCCGAACCCCCGAGCACGCCTGCCGCCAAGGCCGCCTCCAGCGCACCGGAACCAACACCGGCTCCAGCCGTCGCGCCACCAGCCACGACCGGGTTCATCGGCTGGCTCAAGCGCCTGTTCTTCGGCGAGCCAAGCGCACCCCAGCCCGTGGCCGCGCCGGTCGAAACACCGGCCCCGGCACGCCGCGGTACCCGCACCGCCGGCCGCGACGGCGAGCGCCGAGGCAGCCGCGAGGGTGAGCGCAACGGCCGCCGCGATGGCGAGCGCAACGGTCGCCGCGATGGCAATCGCGAAGGCAATCGTGAAGGCGAGCGCCGTGAGAGTCGCGAAAACCGTGAAAACCGCGAAAGCCGTACACAAGTCCGTGACGACGATTCGATGCGTTCCAGCGAAACCGCGCCCAGCCGCGAAGCGCGTGCACCGCGCGAGGGCGAGCGCGAACAGCGCCGCGGCAGCCGGAACGGTGAACGCCGCGATACCGAAGCGCGCCAGGCTGCCGCACCGGCACCAGCACCGGAGGCCGCAACCAACGAAGTGACCGCCGCTGCTGCACCGCGCGCTCGCAACGAGGAAGCCGGTGAGCCGCGCCCCTCGCGGCCCCGAGGCGAACGCCGCGAACGCGGTGAAAACCAGCGCGAACGCCGTGCCGAGAATGCTCCCGCCGAGGAAATCGCCGCGCAGGATCGCAACGACAACGCCGAAGCCCCGCGTGGCGCAGGCGAGGAGAGGGGAGAGCGCCGCGGCCGATCGCGCGACCGCTACGGACGCGACCGCCGCGGACGCATGCCGCGCGAAAACGCCGAGAACTTCGTCGCCGAGGAGGCTGCGCCTGCATACGCCATCGAGGAAAACATGGCGCTGCCCGTGGCCGTGGTCCCGCAGATGCCGATGATTCCTGTCTCTGCGCCCGTTCCTGTGCCCGTCTCTGTGCCCGCTCCTGCGCCTGCTCCTGCGCCTGCTCCTGCGCCTGCGCAATCCAGGGCCGACGATGCGTCCCCGCCAGCCCTGCCGGTCGAGCGCAGCCTGCCCAAGGTACAGCCCTACACGCTGCCACTGACGGAACTGATTCAGATCGCTGAAAGCTCCGGTCTGCAATGGATCAACTCCGACGCTGACCGTGTGGCCCAGATCCAGGCCGCGATCGCCGCCGAACCCAAGCCGATCCATGTGCCGCGCGAACGTCCGGCGCCGGTGGTTCTGGACGAAGGCCCGCTGGTGCTCGTGGAAACGCGCCGCGATCTCAGTCAGGTCACGTTAGCGTTCGAACAAGCCGCTTCGGAAAAATAGAGTGTGGACTGATTCCGGCATCCGCGCGGATGCCGGAAGCGGTGGGAATCCAAGTCCGACAGGCTTCTTAGAGCGGTTTCGATTCAGTCATGAACAGTCAGTGTAATTACGTCATTGCGCGCTCCGTCGCGGAATCCACGCGGCGTCTGGATTCTGCGACTTCGCTTCGCTCCGCGCAGAATGACGATGGAGCGGGTGATACGTAAATATCTGAACGAAAAATGCCCTAGGAGTCTGGGCGGCAGAAGTCGAGAATCTGTCGTCGTAAGGGAGGTGGCGTGCGTTAATGGGAGATGGCCGCAAACTACTTGCCCTACGACCCGCAGCAGATGCTGCTGCTGCCCGAGGCG
>CAYTPC010000154.1:0-14672 GCA_964439605.1 uncultured Burkholderiaceae bacterium | reverse complement strand
GAGCAGTGTTTTTCGACCGGCACGAGCAGCGGCCATCTCGAAGCCGCCGCGGCAGAACTGTACGCATTGGCGATTGCGCACCATCTGGCCCAGGAACAGCAACAGCCCGCGCTGGCAGTGTCGGTCGGCGATGCCATCACGCGATCGGCTCTGCTCGTCGCACCAGACACCCCAGCAAACATCCCTGCCCCAAAAGCACAAAGCTGAAAGGGTGTTCTCGATCTATTCGGGTCCGCGCAGGCGCAGCCCGGATTCATACAGTGCGTTGCGCGGCGCACCGCTGATTTCGGCCGCCAGCCGTGCGGCGCTCTTGAGCGGCAATTCCGCCAGCAGCAGACGCAGCACACGCTCGCCTTCAGCCAAGTCATCGCCAGGCCTTGCCGCTGGATGCAGCGCGAGCGCAAACTCGCCGCGCGTACGCTGCGGGTCGGCCGCAAGCCAGTCGGCGAAACCGCACGCGGGCAGGGTGGCGATCTGTTCAAACTGCTTGGTCAACTCGCGTCCCACCGTGAGCAATCGATCCCCGAGCGGGGCGAGTGCGTGCGCCAGCGCCTCGATCCGATGGGGCGCTTCGAGCAGCAATATGGCACGCGGCTCCTGCGCAAGCGCACGCACCGCGGCTTCGCGTTCGTGTTTTTTGCTCGGCAGGAAGCCCGCGAAAACAAAACCCGTTTCACCCCCCGCATCAACGAGGCCGGCCACCGAAAGCAGCGTCGTCACACTGCTTGCGCCCGGCAGGGGTAATACGCGATGTCCCGCGGCTCTGACGACGCTTACGAGCCGCGCGCCCGGATCGCTCAGCGCCGGCGTACCGGCATCACTGACATAAGCGATGCGCTCGCCACGCGAGAGTTTTGCCACGACCGACTGTGCCGCCTCGATCTCGTTGTGTTCGTGCAGTGCAATCAGCCGCGCTCCAGGTGTGGCGATGCCATAGGCGCGCAACAGCGCCGATGTGTGGCGCGTGTCTTCGCAGGCGATGCCATCAACGAGTTGCAGCACATGCAGTGCGCGCAGCGTGATATCTGCCAGGTTGCCGATCGGTGTCGCCACGACGTAGAGCGTCCCCTGCGGATAATGCTGTGCGCCTGCGGCGTCGCACGCGGCCTGGAGCGCGGCGGCAAAAGAGGCGGGGGCCAGGGCATTCAAAGCGGCGATCTCCAGATGAGAAGTACGGACAAAGACAAAACACTCACCACAAGACAACGCGGCGCTGACGCGGAAGATGCCGCGCTCGCGCACTTGCGCCACGCCGGACTTGCGCTGGTTGCGCGCAATTATCGAACGCCGGGCCGGGGCGGTGGCGAAATTGATCTGATCATGCGTGAACGCGATGGCACGCTGGTCTTCGTCGAGGTGCGCCATCGCACGGGTAATACGCACGGCGGCGCCGGGGCCAGCGTGACGGCCCTCAAGCGCCGGCGCATTATTTTCGCTGCGCGCCACTATCTTGCGCGCCTGGGCTCGCCGCCTCCGTGCCGCTTCGACGTGGTGCTGGTCGAGCAGAGCATCCAGTGGTTGCGCGCGGCCTTCGATGCCGGCTGAGGCGGCGCTGCCGGCGAGCGGCGCGAGAAATTGCAAGAAACACGGGTGCGCGAGGCGCACGCAGCCCATTGCAGCACCCTAACCACCCTATCATCCACTCATGCTTGAACAACGGATCCAGCAACACTTCATCGACAGCGCCGACCTCAAGTACCAGGCGGGGCCTTTAATGGGCAAACCCGTATCGCAGGCGGTGCTGGCACTGCTGACTTGCGTGACCAGCGGCGGCAAGGTACTGGCTTGCGGCGACGGCGTCTCGGGGCTGCTCGCCACCCAATTCGCAGCGCATTTCATCGGACGCTTTGAACGCGAACGCCCGGGGCTCGGTGCGATCGCGTTGCCGATCGACGATATTGATGCGTTTTCCGGCTCTGCGCAGGAAACCGGTCGCGAGCGGTTTGCGCGCCCCGTGCGCGCGCTGGGCCAGGCCGGCGACGTGTTGCTGGCGATCAGCGCAAGCGGCCGGTCGGCCACGGTCTTGGCGGCCATCGAAGCCGCGCACGAACGCGAAATGACGGTCATTGCGCTGCTTGGCAACAATGGCGGCACTGTGGCGGGCGTCTTGCGCGAAACCGACGTGCTGGTGAGCGTACCGCACGAACGCGCAACGCGTGTGCATGAGTTGCACCTGCTGGTGCTGCACTGCCTGTGCGACGGCGTCGATTGCCTGCTGCTTGGCGAACAGGAAGACGAGATCGTCGGTTGAGGCACCTTCGGCGCCGTCTTGCATCCATGCGCTTCGACAGGCATGTTCGACACCCGTAACCTGTGAATACGTGCCGCATTTGGTTGCATTTGTATCTGTTCTGTCTCAAAGAGCATCGGGCTAAACTCGCTGTGGATTCCGGTGATGAAACGGTACAGATACCGCCTGCGGTTCGTACCGGCACCATCGGACCAAACCCGACATACAGGAAGGATTTTCATGACCACGCTTCCCTTTCAACGCTTTGCCATTGCCGTGATCGCTGGCGCTGCGGTCGTGGGGGGTCTTGGCGGCTGTGTGCCGCTGGCCATCGGCGGCGCCGCCGTCGGCACCGGATTGGTGGTTACCGACCGGCGGACTTCCGGCATACAGCTCGATGATCAGACCATTGAAGTGCGCGCAGGTTCCCGCTTGCGCGAGATCAGCAACAGCAAGATGCGCGTCAGCGCAACCAGCTACAACCGCCAGGTACTGCTCACGGGCGCCGTCAGCAGTGAGGCCGACAAGCAGCGCATCGAGGCAGAGGTCAAGAAGGTCGATAACGTGCGCTCAGTGGTCAATGAAGTGCGTATCGGTACACCGGCAACGCTACAGCAGCAAGCCAACGACACGATGATTACCGGGCTTGTCAAAAGCTCACTGGTGAATACGAACGACCTGCTGGCCAATATCTTCAAGGTGGTGACCGAGAGCAACACCGTTTATTTGATGGGTATTGCAACGTCCGCCGAGCTCAATCGCGCAACGGATATCGTGCGTAGAACCTCGGGCGTCGAAAAGGTGGTTCGCGTGGTCGAACTCGTCTCTGAATCCGACCTGACCCGTGGCGTGGCGCCAAGCGACCCGGCCAAGCCCGCACCTACGCCGGCGCCGGTCGTGGATATAGGAACGACCCCCACGCCACCGGCGGCTCCAACCGGCGCGGTTGCTTTGCCGGTGCGTTGAGCGCACGGCCTCAAAAAGACTATGCAAGGCGTGTGATCAGGCTCGAGGTGTCCCACCGGCTGCCTCCGGCCTGCTGCACGTCGGCATAGAACTGGTCCACCAGCGCGGTAACCGGCAGCCGCGCGCCGTTGCGTTTGGCCTCTTCGAGTACGAGTCCGAGATCCTTGCGCATCCAGTCCACCGCGAAGCCGAAATCGAATTTGCCCTCGATCATCGTCTTGCCGCGGTTTTCCATCTGCCAGCTCTGTGCGGCGCCCTTGCTGATGACGTCGAGCACCGCGGTCATATCCAGTTTGGCGCGCAGGCCAAAGGCGATGGCTTCGGACAAGCCCTGCACCAACCCCGCGATTGCGATCTGGTTGACCATCTTGGCGAGCTGGCCCGAGCCCGAGCCGCCGAGCAGGGTAACCGCGCGCGCGAAGGCGCCGATCACCGGCTCGACACGTTCGAACACCGTTCGTTCGCCGCCGCACATCACGGTGAGCAGACCGTTTTGCGCACCGGCCTGACCGCCCGAGACCGGCGCATCGATAAAGTGCAGCCCGTTCTGTGTGGCAATCTGCGCCAGTTCGCGCGCAACATCGGCCGAGGCGGTGGTGTGATCGACGAATACGGCATCCCGGCGCATGCCGGCAAAGGCGCCGTCATCGCCGAGGACCACCGAGCGCAAGTCGTTGTCGTTGCCGACGCAGCAAAACACGATGTCGGCGCCAGCGGCCGCTTCGCGCGGTGTGGGCGCGCTCTGGTGTGGCGCACCGAGCGTGTCGCACCAAGTCTTGGCCTTGGCGGCGGTTCGGTTGTAAACGCTAACGGTATGGCCGGCTTTGGCCAAGTGCGCCGCCATCGGGAAGCCCATTACGCCGAGGCCGAGGAAGGCGACCCGGCGCGGTGTAACGGGGGCATATGTCTTGGGGGTGAAGAGTGTGCTCATGAGGCGTAGCTTATGCCAGCGCCGCCTTTCCGTCACATCGCGCAGGATTGCAGGAGGTCGTTTCGTGGAACTGCGTGGCACTGCCTGGCACTACCCGAGGGTGGCGCGAGCTCTCCGCGCCTGTGCCGCGCCAAGAAGGCAATGGTTCAGACGATATGCATATGCTCGGTACCCGAAGCAAAGTCGCTGGTACGCGCGCGCCGGCTGTTGAGCTTGATCTGCACGCGCACGTCGTTACCCGAATCGGCGTAGCGCACAGCGTCTTCATAGGAAATTGCACCGCTTTCAAATAGGTCATACAGCGCCTGATCAAAGGTCTGCATGCCCAGGTTGCGGCTTTTCCTCATCACTTCCTTGATCTCGCTGACTTCACCCTTGAGGATCAGATTGGAAATCAACGGTGTATTCAGAAGCACCTCGAAAGCCGCCACGCGCCCACGGCCGTCTTCGGTGGGAATGAGCCGCTGCGAGATCAGCGCGCGCAGGTTCAGCGAAAGATCGGTCAGCAACTGCGTACGCCGTTCTTCAGGGAACAAATTGACGATGCGATCGAGCGCCTGGTTGGCATTGTTGGCGTGCAGCGTCGCCATGCACAAGTGCCCTGTTTCAGTGAAGGTGATCGCGTGCCCCATCGTTTCGTGGTCACGGATTTCACCCATCAGGATCACATTGGGCGCCTGGCGCAGCGAGTTTTTGAGTGCGGTTTCCCAACTGTCGGTGTCGATGCCCACTTCCCGTTGGGTGACCACGCAGTTTTTGTGCGGATGCACGAACTCGATCGGCTCTTCCACCGTCACGATATGGCCTTGCGAGTTCTCATTGCGCCAATCGATCATGGCCGCCAGCGTGGTGGATTTGCCCGAGCCGGTTGCACCCACCAGAATGCACAGGCCGCGCTGGGTCATTGCCACCTCCTTGAGGATCTGCGGCATCTTCATGCCGTCGATGGTCGGCAGCTTCGTGGCGATGGTACGCAGCACCATGCCGGCCTTGCCCATCTGCACGAAGGCGTTGACGCGGAAGCGCCCGATGTCCGCGGCCGAGATCGCAAAGTTGCATTCTTTCGTTCGCTCGAACTCGGCTGCTTGGCGCTCGTTCATCACCGAGCGCGTCAGCGCCAGCGTGTGCTGGCTGGTCAGCGTCTGGCCTGAAACTTTGATGATCTTGCCGTCGATTTTGATCGCGGGCGGAAAGTCGGCGGTAATGAACAGGTCGCTTCCACCGCGAGTGGCCATCAGCCGCAACAGATCGGTGATGAACTGGCTGGCCCGGTCACGTTCCATGACGCTCTCCCAAGATGGTGGAGCCGGCCCGTCGAACGACCGGCCGCCTCGAGCTGGCCGTGACTTCCGCTGAAAAGCGCAGTGACCTGCACGGCATGCATGGAAGACCCAGGCAAAGCATGTTCATCCCTGGAAATTCTCGGGAAACTTCGCCTTGGTGCGTGCTTCGGCTGGCGAAATCACTTTGCGCCGCACCAGATCGGTGAGGCATTGGTCCAGCGTTTGCATGCCCATGTTGTTGCCGGTTTGAATCGACGAATACATTTGCGCCACCTTGTTCTCGCGGATCAGGTGGCGAATGGCCGAGGTGCCCAGCATGATTTCGTGCACCGCGATGCGGCCCTGGCCGTCCCTGGTCTTGCACAGGGCTTGCGAAATCACCGCCTGCAGCGATTCAGAGAGCATGGCGCGGATCATTTCTTTTTCTTCGCCGGGGAAGACGTCAACGATCCGGTCGATGGTCTTGGCGGCGCTGGACGTATGCAGCGTGGCGAACACCAGATGGCCGGTTTCAGCGGCGGTCATCGCCAGGCGGATGGTCTCCAGGTCGCGCATTTCACCGACCAGAATCGCGTCCGGGTCTTCACGCAGCGCCGAGCGCAACGCGGAAGAGAAGGATTGCGTCATCGCGCCGACCTCGCGCTGATTGATCAGGCATTTTTTCGAGTCATGCACGAACTCGATCGGGTCTTCCACCGTGATGATGTGGCTATACGAACTTTCGTTGAGATGGTTGACCATCGCCGCCAACGTGGTCGATTTGCCCGAGCCGGTCGGACCGGTAACCAGTACCAGCCCGCGCGGCTTGAGCGCGAGATCGCCGAAAACTTTGGGTGCGTTAAGCTCTTCGAGCGTGAGAATCTTCGAAGGAATCGTGCGGAACACCGCCGCCGCGCCGCGCATCTGGTTGAAGGCATTGACGCGAAAGCGCGCCAGCCCGTAGATTTCGAAGGAAAAATCGACTTCGAGAAATTCCTCGTAATGCTTGCGATGCGTGTCGCTCATGATGTCGTACACCATCGCTTGCACCTGTTTGTGGTCAAGCGGGTCAACGTTGATACGCCGCACGTCGCCATGCACCCGGATCATCGGCGGCAGGCCCGCGGACAGATGCAGGTCGGATGCCTTGTTCTTGACGGTGAAGGCGAGCAATTGGGTAATGTCCACGGGGCTCCTCGGGGTGTGTGGCGCGGATCGCCGCCAGATCAGTTTCTTTTTGAAACAAATTTTTTAAATTATGACAATAATTTCCGAAAACCTCCAGCGTGTTCACGCGCGAATGGATGCCGCATCCAAGAGTGTCAGCCGCAATCGCGAGAGTGTGCGCTTGCTTGTTGTATCTAAGACTTTTCCTGCAACGGCTTTGCGTGAGGCGTATGCCGCCGGGCAGCGTGCTTTCGGTGAGAACTACGTGCAGGAAGGCGTAGCCAAGATTGCCGAGTTGGCCGATCTGCGCGCCGAAATCGAATGGCACTGCATCGGCCCGGTACAAAGCAACAAGGCACGGCTGGTCGCCGAGCATTTCGATTGGGTGCAGAGCATTGACCGAATCAAGATCGCCGAGCGTTTGTCTGCTCAACGGCCCGCGCATTTACCTGCGCTGCAGGTTTGCTTGCAGGTCAATGTGGATGCCGGCGTCAATAAATCGGGCGTCGCGCCGAAGCAGGCGCTGGAGCTCGCGCGCGCGGTCGCGGCGCTGCCACGTCTTGCGTTGCGTGGGCTGATGGCGATCCCCGAGCCGGCGCCTGATTTCGATACCCAACGCGCGCTGTTCTTGCGCGTGACGGAACTGTTCGCGCAAATGCGGGCTGAAGGATTCGCGCTGGACACGCTTTCGCTGGGTATGAGCGCCGATCTCGAAGCCGCGATTGCCGCCGGCAGCACGATGGTGCGCGTGGGTAGCGCGATCTTCGGTGCTCGGCCCCCGGGCGGTGCGGCCTTTCAGACAGCAGGGAAGGCAGCAGGGAAGGCTCCAGCCTGAAAGTGCGCATCAACAAAAAACCGCCCGAAGGCGGTTTTTGGTGCATGGCAGCGAAAATCAGCGTTTCGAGAACTGCTTGCGGCGGCGTGCTGAATGCAGACCCACCTTTTTGCGCTCCACCTCTCGCGCATCGCGCGTCACAAAGCCGGCCTGACTCAGCACCGGTTTGAGGCTCGCGTCATAGTCGATCAGCGCGCGGGTGATGCCGTGGCGTGCCGCACCGGCCTGGCCCGATTCGCCACCGCCACGTACATTGATCTGGATGTCGAAGGCTTCGACGTTATCAGTCAGATACAGCGGCTGCTTGGCGATCATGATCGAGGTCTGGCGGCCGAAGAATTCTTCGATCGGCTTGCCGTTGACCGTGATTTTGCCGGTGCCCTTTTTCAGAAACACGCGGGCGACGCTGGATTTGCGGCGGCCGGTGCCATTGTTCCATTCTCCAATCATCTCAAGGCTCCTTAGATCTCAAGCACTTTGGGCTGTTGGGCGGCGTGCGGATGCTCGGGACCGCCATACACCTTGAGTTTTTTGATCATCGCGTAACCCAGCGGCCCCTTGGGCAGCATGCCTTTGACGGCCTTTTCGAGGGCGCGATGCGGATGCTTGGCCTGCATATCGCGAAATGTCGTCGCGGTGATGCCGCCCGGATAGCCCGAATGGCGGTAATACACCTTATCGAGCGACTTGGCTCCGGTGACACGCAGTTGCGATGCATTGATGACGACAATGTAGTCGCCGGTGTCGACGTGAGGCGTGTAAATGGCCTTGTGCTTGCCGCGCAGACGGAGGGCAACTTCGCTGGCTACCCGTCCGAGGACCTTGTCGGTCGCGTCAATCACAAACCACTCGTGCTTCACGTCAGCGGGCTTGGCGCTGAACGTAGACATGAGATTTCTCTTCGGAAAAAGTGGTTTGGCGAGCCCTTTTCCACGGTCGGTGCTTCTCTTTTCCGGAAGCCTCTTAGGTGGCATGGATTACTTCGCCGCGGGGCCGCAAAAACGCTGCGAAGCCGCGCATTATACGAAAATACGCTACTCCGCCACCTGAAGGCCTGAAGCAAAAGGCCAACCACTACGATCGCGCGCCATGTTCAGCTACCGTCATGCCTTTCATGCTGGCAATCATGCCGATGTGCTCAAGCACACGGTACTGATCGCCGTACTCGACTACCTGCTGCAGAAGGAAACGGCACTGACGGTGTTCGACACCCATGCTGGCGCCGGCCTGTACCGGCTCGATGGCGACTACGCAGGCACCAGCGGCGAAGCAGCCGAGGGCATATTGCGGCTGGTCGCGCGCAGTCAAGCGGCCAACGCAGCGGCCGATGTGGCTGAACTGGCCCCGGCGCTGGCACGCTACCTTGATGTGGTGCGGGCCTTCAACGCACCGGGCGGCGAGTTGCGCATCTACCCAGGTTCGCCTTTCATCGCACACCATCTGCTGCGGCCGCAGGACCGGCTCAAGCTGTGCGAACTGCATCCCACCGATGCGCGCGTGCTCCAAGCCAACGTCGGGCAGCTCGGCGCGGACCGGCGGATTACCGCGCGGCGCGAAGACGGCTTCTCGTGCACCTCCCGCTTCCTGCCGCCACCGGGCCGGCGCGCGCTGGTGCTGTGCGACCCGAGCTACGAAATCAAGACCGACTACGCACGCACCGCGCACTTCATCGCCGAAGCATTGCGGCGCTTCGCCACCGGCTGTTACGTCATCTGGTACCCGATCATTCCCCGGCCCGAGGCACACGCATTGCCGCGCCGGCTCAAGACACTAGCCAACCAAGCCGGCAGATCTTGGCTGCAGGCGACGCTGACGGTCAAAACAGGCCGGCACCACACCGCCCTGGCGATCGGAGAGCGCTCTTCGGGTCTGCCGGCCAGCGGGGTGTTCTTGATCAATCCGCCTTACACACTCAAGCCGCAGTTGGCCGCAGCCCTGCCGCAACTGGTCCGTCTGCTCGGGCAAGACCGCAGTGCGAGCTTTGTACTGGACGGGTCAGCGTCTGCTTGAACCCTGAGCCCCTTGCAATGCAAACCGATCGAGACGCTCGCCCGAATCGATCAGCACGCAAGCGCAAGGACAGCCCTCAGACCAGCGCCGGCTCCTCTGCCTTGGCCGGTGTCTGCGCCGGCAGCAGATCGACCGGCTTCTCGCCGGTCATCAGATAGTGCATCAACTCACGCACCGGGCGAATCGCAGAACCGAATGGGAGGCTGTCCTTGCCGCGGAAGAAGAGGCCTCGGTGGATGTCGCCTCGTACCGCCTGTGCGAGCTTGAGGTCAATACAGAACTGGCCAACCTTGCCAATACCGTCGCGCAGCCCGCAAGTTTGCAGGCATTCGATGCCTTCGAGACAGGCGCGCAACTTGGCCTTGGCCTGCAGCGCCGCTTCGCTCGAAAGATAGCGTTTGAGCCAGGGCGTCAGCACTGCGCGCGCCGGCAAGCCAGCTACGCTGGTGAATTCGGCGATGTCTTCAGGCTTGGCGCTGGCCAGCACTTCCTTGAAGGCCGGATGCGCATCACCTTCCTCGGTCACCGCGAAGGCCGTGCCCAGTTGTACCGCAGCCGCACCCTGACCGAGCCAATGGCGCACCTTCGCGTGGGTGTTGATGCCGCCCGCCACGATCAATGGGACGCTCTCCCACGCGAGCCCGAGGCTCGCAAACAACTCGCGGCACTCGTTGATCACACGAGCAAACGAAAAGCGCTGATCGCCAAGGTCCTCGATGCGCGAAGAGCCCAGGTGACCACCCGCATGGGCCGGATGTTCGACCACGATCGCATCAGGCAAGCGCCCTTTTTTCATCCACTTGCGCAGCAGCAATCCGATGCCGCGCGAATCCGACAAAATGGGGATCAACGCCACTTTCGGATGACTGCTCGTGAGTTCGGGCAAATCAAGCGGCAGGCCCGCCCCCATGACGATCGCGTCGGCGCCGCTTTCACAGGCCTGGCGCGTAAGCGCCGCGTGCTCGGTGACAGCTTTCATGACATTGACCGCAATGAGGCCATTGCCCTGTGAGAGCTTGCGTGCACTTTGAATCTCGCGGTCCAGGGCCACGAGATTGGCCGCGTTAATGCGTTCCTTATCGCGCGTTTTGCGTGTCGCATCCATCAGATCCGGATGGTGGTGACGCAGATCAATGCTCGCGATAGTGCCGACACCGTGCAAGCTGGCGACGGTACCCGCCAGACGATGCGCGGAAACACCCACCCCCATGCCGCCTTGCACGATCGGCAAGAGACGGCGGCCGGCCAGCTTCAGCCAATATTCGTTCATATCTTCAATCAATCCCGGAAAATCCCGCCCGTCAGACCGCTGAGCCAACCGTACGAGAAAACTAGTAAAGGTTTAGACAGGTTTGTACCCGCCAATTTGATAAATATCAAGTCCGATTCTGGATGAGCGCGTTAGTTCCAGTGATCGCGTTGCTGAAGCTGCCCGGGCGGCGCCGCTCCTTGGCCGGCATGCCGGCATCGGCTTGCCGGAGAAAACCAGTGATCTGCCCTCGTTCATGTTCTTCCCTTTCTCTGAAAACGCTTGCGCCTGTGCTTCGCTCATGCCGATCACCGTCGATTCGGTGATCGACGCGCCGCGCCGGCGAGCTGTCTCGCAGCCCTCTTCAACCGCCCCTTGCAGCTCCTCTACGGGCTCATACCTCGCTGGATGAGACTCGCACTTGTAAAGCTGACAAGGGTGGCGCTATAATACTCCGCTCTGCGCTTTTTGCACTCGCTATTTTTGATGAGTGCGCAGGAGCTGGCGCCATGCGCCAGTTCAGGTGGCGCGGAGATTTATCAACCTTCTTTCGCATGCCAAACGCTGTCGCCAATTGAAGCGGCAGCGGCGGGAGTTTTGGAGAAAAAAATGAGTCTGAGCAACTCCCTCGGGTTGCTGGGCCGCAAGGTGGGCATGATGCGTCTGTTCACCGATGATGGGGATGCCATTCCCGTCACGGTGGTGGATGTGTCTAACAACCGTGTGACCCAGGTCAAAACCCAAGAGAACGACGGCTACGTTGCCTTGCAAGTAACGTTCGGCGCGCGCAAAGCATCGCGCGTGTCCAAGCCGCAAGCCGGCCACCTCGCCAAGGCGGGTGTCGAGGCCGGTGAAATCACCCGGGAATTCCGGGTCAGCGCCGAAGCAGCGGCCCAACACAAAACAGGCGGAGCGATTGCCGTCGGTAGCGTGTTTGCTGTGGGCCAGAAGGTCGACGTGCAAGGCACATCGATCGGTAAGGGCTTTGCCGGCACCATCAAACGTCACAACTTCGGATCGCAGCGCGCCTCGCACGGCAACAGCCGCTCGCATAACGTGCCCGGCTCAATCTCGATGGCGCAGGATCCGGGTCGTGTATTCCCAGGAAAAAAGATGACGGGCCACTTGGGCGATGTCACCGTAACCACCCAGAATCTGGATCTGATCCGCGTTGACGAAGAGCGCCAGTTGCTGCTCATCAAAGGCGCGATTCCGGGCGCCAAAGGTAGCTTCGTGACCGTGCGTCCGGCCATCAAGGTCAAAGCCTCAGCCGAAGGAGTGAAGTGATGCAACTTGAACTCCTGAATGAACAGGGCCAAGCGGCCGCTAAGCTTGATGTGCCTGAAACCGTGTTCGGCTGCGACTACAACGAAGATCTGGTCCATCAGATCGTTGTCGCTTTCCGGGCTAATGCGCGTCTGGGAACTCGTGCCCAGAAGGATCGCGAGCAGGTCAAGCACTCGACCAAAAAGCCGTTCAAGCAAAAGGGAACGGGCCGCGCCCGCGCGGGTATGACCTCTTCGCCGCTGTGGCGTGGAGGCGGACGCATTTTCCCGAATAGCCCGTTCGAAAATTTCACCCAGAAGATCAACAAGAAGATGTACCGCGCCGGCATGGCGTCCATCTTCTCCCAGCTCGTTCGCGAAGGCCGCTTGGCCGTGGTGGATTCGATCAAAGTCGATTCTCCTAAAACCCGCGCGCTGGCTGCCAAGTTCAAGGCGATGAAGCTCGAATCCGTGCTCGTAATCGCCGAAGAAGTCGACGAGAACCTTTATCTGGCCTCGCGCAACTTGGCGAACGTGCTCGTGGTCGAGCCGCGTTACGCCGACCCTGTGTCGCTGGTGCACTACAAAAAGGTGCTGGTGACCAAAGGGGCCGTCGACAAGCTCAAGGAGATGTTCGCATGAGCGCCGCCGCCAAAACACCACAATTCGACGAAGGCCGCTTGATGGCGGTGCTGGTCGCGCCGATCGTGTCCGAAAAGGCCACGCTGGTCGGCGAGAAGTCGAACGCCGTCACATTCAAGGTGTTGCAGGACGCCACCAAACCCGAAATCAAGGCCGCCGTTGAACTGATGTTCAAGGTCGAGGTCAAGGGGGTGTCGGTACTGAACATCAAGGGCAAGACCAAGCGCTTCGGTCGTTCCATGGGCCGCCGCGACAACGTTCGCAAGGCCTATGTGACGCTCAAGCCGGGTCAGGAGCTCAACCTCTCTGGGGAGGGCGCGTAAATCATGGCCGTCATCAAGCTAAAACCCACTTCGCCGGGACGCCGCGGCGCGGTAAAGATCTCGCGCGACCACCTGTACAAGGGCCGCGCCCATGCGCCCCTGCTGGAGTCGCAATTCCAGAAGGCGGGCCGTAACAACAACGGCCATATCACCACCCGCCACAAGGGCGGCGGCCATAAGCATCACTACCGCGTAGTCGATTTCCTGCGCAGCAAAGACGGCATCCCGGCCAAGGTCGAGCGTATCGAGTACGACCCGAACCGGACCGCGCACATCGCGCTGGTGTGCTATGCCGACGGCGAGCGCCGGTACATCATTGCGCCGCGCGGGCTCGAAGTCGGGGCAACCTTGCTGAGCGGTGCCGAAGCACCGATCCGCGCCGGCAACACGCTGCCGATCCGCAACATTCCGGTAGGTTCAACCATTCACTGCATCGAGCTGAAACCGGGCAAGGGGGCGCAAATCGCGCGCTCGGCCGGTACTTCGGCCACACTGCTGGCGCGCGAAGGCGTTTATGCCCAAGTGCGGATGCGTTCAGGCGAAGTGCGCAAGATTCATATCGAGTGCCGTGCGACCATCGGAGAGGTGGCCAACGAAGAGCACAGCCTGCGCCAGCTCGGCAAGGCCGGCGTCAAGCGCTGGATGGGGATTCGCCCAACCGTTCGCGGCGTGGTGATGAACCCGATCGACCACCCACACGGCGGCGGTGAAGGGCGTACCGGCGAGGGACGCCACCCAGTCGATCCGTGGGGCAATCTGACCAAGGGTTATCGCACCCGCAACAACAAGCGCACGCAAGTCTTCATCGTGTCGCGCCGCAAGAAGTAAGGGAACGCGTATGACTCGCTCTCTCAAAAAAGGTCCGTTCGTAGACCATCACCTCCTGGCCAAGGCTGACAAGGCCATGGCATCGAAGGACAAAAAACCGATCAAGACCTGGTCGCGCCGCTCGATGGTGCTGCCTGAATTCATCGGTCTGACGATTGCGGTGCACAACGGCAAGCAACATGTGCCCGTGTACATCACCGACCAGATGGTCGGCCACAAGCTCGGAGAATTTGCGCTCACGCGCACGTTCAAGGGGCATCCCGCGGACAAGAAAGTCCAGAAGAAGTAAGGAGCAGAGAACATGTCTGAAACACGTGCAGTTCTCCGCGGCGTGCGCCTATCGGTCGACAAAGGCCGTCTGGTAGCCGACCTGATCCGCGGCAAGAAGGTTGATCAGGCCCTGAATATTCTGCAATTCACGCAGAAGAAAGCCGCCGTGATCATCAAGAAGGTGCTCGAATCGGCCATTGCCAACGCCGAGCACAACGATGGCGCCGATATCGACGAGTTGAAGGTCAAGACCATCTACGTCGAGCAAGGCACCACGCTCAAGCGCTTCACAGCGCGCGCCAAAGGGCGCGGTAACCGCATCAGCAAGCCCACGTGCCATGTGTACGTGACGGTTGGCAACTGAACAGGTCTGGAAAAATATGGGACAGAAAATCCATCCGACCGGCTTTCGCCTTGCCGTCAGCCGCAATTGGGCCAGCCGCTGGTATGCCAGCGACCGCGATTTTGCCGGCATGCTGGCCGAAGACATCAAGGTGCGCGAGTACCTGCACAAGAAGCTCAAGAACGCATCGGTATCCCGCGTGCTGATCGAGCGTCCGGCCAAGAACGCGCGCATCACCATCTACTCGGCGCGACCAGGGGTGGTCATCGGCAAGAAGGGCGAGGACATCGAAAACCTTAAGCGCGACCTGGGCCGGCAACTGAGCGTACCGGTGGCTGTGAACATCGAGGA
>CAYTPC010000153.1:0-20866 GCA_964439605.1 uncultured Burkholderiaceae bacterium | reverse complement strand
GGCCAGGCGTGCATCAAGAAGGCGGGCGATGGCGCAGAACCGCGGATAGCTCGAATCGCCCAGGCCCAGCAAAGCGTAGCGCAGGCCAGGCAGTTTGGGCGCGCGCTTGCCCGCGATGAACTCGACCAGGCCGCGCGCATCATCGGGCGGTTCGGCATCTCCTTGCGTGCTGATGACGATGACCAGGTGCGTTTCCCGCGTCAGCTCGCGCAGGGGGTAGGCATCGGCCCTGACCAGCCGCGCCGCCAGTCCCAGCGCTTCGGCACGCGCGTGCAACCGGGCGGCGGCGCGCTTGGCCTGGCCGGTCTGGCTGCCATAGACGATGGTCAGCCGCGCGGCGTCAGCCCGAGGCGCCACGGCGTCGCCCAGCCGCACTTGTTCCGCGCGGGCCGCGCTCCACGCTGCGATCCAATACAGCTGTGCCGGACTCAGGCCATCGGCCAGCCGCTCCAGCGCCGCCAAATGCTCGGCCTTGATGGGAGGTATCGGCGGGCAATTGTTTGCCGCCAGGACTGCGTTCACGGGGGTTCCTTTGCGCTTGTAAAGCGCGCAAGGTTAGCCGTGCCCTCCTGCCGTGTAAAAGGATATGTCGGCATATCGACATACCCATATGGTCATGTTCAAACAGACATCTGTTTCATGCACGCGGGTGCGAGCGGTACCGCCATGAATAACTCACCCGGCGACCGATCCGGACGGCTGGCTGCTCTACCCAGCGCGTGAGCAACGCGCACAGCACAAACAAGCCTGCCAACGCCAGCAATTGCGCTTGCACAGAGGACACCCCATGTTCGAGCGCGAGATTGCGCAGCGCATCGAATGTCCAGTCGTGGAACAGGTAGACCGCATAGGTCAGGTCGGAGAGCCATCGCACCCAGCGCGGCGCCGGCAGGCGATTCCGCAGCACCCACAGCAATAAAAACAGCGCCAGCGCCAGCAGCGTGAAGTGCGCATCCAGCCACACCGGCTGCCATGCCCGCAGTCCGAAGTAGTGAAGCAGTAATACCAGCGCCCCCAGCGCCACCACCGCTGACCGGCGTACTACTCCACGCTCGCCCAGCCAGATGGCCGAACCCAGCAGCAGGCATGGAAAGTAAAGCGTGAAATAGCCGCGCGACCAGGCTGTGTGTACCGGCCAGGGGCCAAGGACAGCCAGGCTTAGCGCCAGCAACGCGTAAACCCAGAGGCAGCCGCGCCGGTGCGCCAACCCCGCCGTTCTGAGCGCAGCCATGAACAGGTAAAACATGACTTCCAGCCGCAGCGTCCATTCCACGCCGCCCAAGGCGTAGGGCGTGCCCAGCCAGTCGCCCATCAAGCTCATCTGCCCCAGCAGAACGCCCGTGCTGGGCGAGCGGTCTTGGGCGTGAAGCAGCGCAAACTCGCTCAGCACCGCCACGATGTACAGCGGATAGATTCGAAATGCACGCCGGATCAGAAACGCCGGCGCTTGCTCGCGTTCCAGCACATGGGTGATGATGTAGCCCGACACCAAAAAGAACACCATCACCCCAACCCCTCCGCCGTACACCCACGGCCAAAGCAGGCGCGCCGGCCAGTGCCAGGGCGAATGCGGCATATCCATGGCAGCCTGCAAAGACTCCCGGAATTTGTGTCCCGTCAGTACGCTGCTGAACGCAAAAATGCGCAGATAGTCCAAAAACACCAGGCGGCGCTCGGGACCCGCCTCGGCAGGGGAGGGGTTGTGAAGCATGGGTCAGGGGATTATGGGGCCCGTCCTGAGCTGGTGTCCCTTGGTCAAGAGACAGGGATTTACGGTGCGCGCCAAGCGTTCCGCCCGTTCGGGCAGATGTCTCATGCGGCGGTTTTTGGGTTGTTCAGGTAAAACGCGGCGCGCGCTTTTCGATGAAGGCGGCGACAGCTTCGCGGTGGTCGGCCGTAATGTGCGCGATGGCCTGATAGCCGGCGGAGATTTCGAGTAGCGATTCGAGCGTGCTGCCTTGGCCTTCGCGCAGCAAGCGCTTGGTCATGCGCAGCGCCGTGCCGGGGTTGCTGGCGATTTTTGCGGCGAGCGCGCGTGCCTGCGCCAGCAGCGTTTCGTGCGGCACCACGCGCGAGACCAAGCCGCAGGCCAGCGCTTCTTGCGCACTCAGCGCTTCGCCGGTGAAAGCCATTTCCGAAGCCTTGGACAGTCCCACCACACGCGGCAACAGCCAAGCGCCGCCATCGCCGGGCACGATACCGAGCTTGACGAAGCTTTCCGCAAAGGTGGCTTTTTCCGAAGCGATGCGAATGTCGCACATGCAGGCCAAGTCCAACCCCGCGCCGATGGCCGGGCCGTTGACGGCGGCGATTACCGGTACGTCAAGGTGATAGAGCGCTTTGGGCAGACGCTGGATGCCGTTGCGGTATTCTTCGCGGATCATGTCGGGGGCAAGCTGCTCGGCGGCATAGCGCTGCATGGCCTTCACGTTGCCGCCCGAACTGAACACCGGCCCTTCAGCGGTAAGGATTACCACGCGAATCGAGGGATCGCGCTGGATGGCTTCGCAGACCGCGACGAACTCATCCACCGCCGTGTTGCCGGTGAGTGCATTGCGCGTTTCAGGCTGGCTCATGGTGAGCGTGAGTGTGGCGCTGTCGCGCTCGGATTTCAAAAAGCTGTTCATACGTGTTCCGTGGTTGGGGTATCGGTGGTACGGCGGATCAGGTCGAGCGTGATGCCATCGTGCTGATCGATCAGCGCGGCGCCAACCACGCTGTGCCAGTACGATTCGGAACCGCCCGTCTGCCGCCACAGGTGCAGGCGGCGCGTAAACAACTGCAAGTCGAATTCTTCGGTGAAACCAATGGCGCCGTGGATCGAGTGGCTCAAGGCGGCGACTTCCAGCGCGGCCTCGCTGGTGCGTGCCTTGGCGATCGCCACGCGCAAGCGATCGGGAACAAAGCCCTCGCACTGGCAACCGATTTGCGCCGCCATGTGTGACGCGAAGGCGTGTTCTGAGATCACGCTGAGCTGATGTTGGATGGCCTGGAACTTGCCGATCGGGCGCCCGAACTGCTGGCGCTCGTTGGCGTATTGCAGCGTGCTTTCGAATACGCGCATCAGCGCTCCCGCCAGTTGCGCGGCAGCGATGCAGGCTTGCAGCAGGCGCAGATCGGGTGTGTCCTTGATGCGTTGAGCCTGGTCGCAATCAACTGCGGACCATTCGAGCGTGGCGTCGAGCGCGAAGCCCGCGGGCCAAGCGCTGGCCTTGGCCACCGGCAGCAACAGGCATTCCTGCTTGCGCTGCACCAGCGCCCAGTCAGCCACACGGCCATTGCGCACGGTGTCGCAACGCACACGCTCCTGCGCATAGGCGGCAGCTTCACCGAAGGCGATGCTGCCAGCCGGCGGTGCGACGCCGGCCTGCGCCAAAAGCGCGCGCGCCAGCAGGGTTTCAGACAGCGGCAGCGGCACGGCATAGGCGCCGCACAATTCGAACAAAAACCGCACATCAGGCAGCATGAGGCCGGCGCCGCCCTGCGCTTCGCTTACGAGCGCATCGGCGAAGCCGGCGTCCTCGATATGCTTCCACAGGGCTTGCGGCGACTGGCCGGCCTCTATGGCGCGCACCACCCGAGGGGTACATTGATCCGTCAGCAGTTGGCGGACAGCATCGGAGAAAAGATCGTCCATTTTCTAGTCCACCCTTAACGAAGACCGAGGCCGCGCGCGATCATGCCGCGCAGAATGTCGCGGGTGCCGCCGCGCAGCGAGTACGAGGGAGCGACTTGGGTTACATAGTTGAGCGTCTGCAAAAGCTCCAGCGGCACGCTGCACGCCTCGCGCGCGAACAGGTCGTCGGCGATGGCCGCGGGAATGAGCTGCTCCACGCCGGTGCCGAGATCCTTGACCAGCGCGGCCTCGACAACGGGACTCTGGCCTCGCGCCAACTTCTGTGTGACGGCCAGCGACATCGCGCGCAGGGGTGCCAGTTGCGTGAAGATTCGACCCGCCAGGCGCAACGCCGAACTGGTTCGGCCTGCCTCGGTGCGCACAAAAGCCAGCCATTCATCGAACAGCACGATGCTCGAATACAGGCGCTCGGGTCCGCTGCGCTCGAACGCGAGTTCCGCCGTGACTTGCTCCCAGCCCTTACCTTCCTCACCGATCAAAGCATCGGCGGGCAATAACACGTTGTCGAAAAAGACTTCACAGAAATGGCTGTCGCCAGAAAGGTCGGTGATAGGGCGCACACGCACGCCCGGCAGTGAAAGATCGATGATGATCTGGGACAGGCCACTGTGTCGGTCCTGCGCATCGCCCGAGGTGCGTACCAGCGCGATCATGTATTGGCAATGGTGCGCGTTGGTAGTCCATATCTTCTGGCCGTTGAGCGTCCAACCCTGCGCGCCGCGGGTGGCGCGCGTGCGCACGCTCGCGAGGTCCGAACCCGCATTGGGCTCGCTCATGCCGATGCAGAAAAAGGCTTCACCTTTGCAGATGCGGGGCAGGTAAAAGCGTTTCTGTTCCTCGCTGCCGTACTTGAGGATCAGCGGCCCGCTTTGCCGATCGGCAATCCAGTGCGACCCCACGGGCGCACCGAAGTTCAGAAGCTCCTCGGCCAGCACGTAGCGCGCGAAGGCGCTGCGCCCGCCGCCGCCATACTGCGCGGGCAGCGTCAAGCCGATCCAGCCGCGCCGACCCAATTCGCGGCTGAATTCGGCGTCGTAGCCGCTCCAGGAGCGGGCACGCACATGAGCCGGCGCCTTCCGCATGGCCTCGCGCAGGAAGGCGCGCACAGGTACGCGCAAAGCTTCATCCTCGGGCGGGATTGGGGTGAGAAAAAGTTGTTCGATGGTACTCATGCCAGTACTTCGATTCGTTGAGGCGACGGTTTCGGTGGATCGAATCCCATCGCGTGGTGTAAATCTACGACCCAGGAAGGAGCAGATAAGCCAAACGCCGCACAGCGAACAACGACCATGCAGCCGATGCGCATGATGGCACATGCCGAGCGCTGGCTGGCCAATAACCGTTTCACGATTCAATCGGCAGACCGACCAGGCGCTCGAGTTCGGCGTGCGAGAGCCCCGGCACAGCGTCGATGAAACGCAGACCCTTGGGGGTGCAGGCCAGGGTGGCCAAATCGGTGTAGATCCGCTTGACACAGGCAATGCCTGTGAGCGGGTAGGCGCAATGCTCGACAATCTTGCTGGTGCCATGCTTGGTCAGCAGATCCATCATGACCCAAGTCTGTTTGGCGCCAACAGCCAGATCCATCGCGCCGCCCACGCTGGGAATGGCACCCGGCTCGCCCGTGCTCCAATTGGCCAGGTCGCCCGTGGCAGACACCTGGAACGCACCGAGTACACAGATATCGAGGTGGCCGCCGCGCATCATTGCAAAGCTGTCGGCGTGGTGGAAGTAGGCTCCGCCCGGCAGCAGCGTCACAGGCTGCTTGCCGGCGTTGATGAGGTCGTAATCCTCCTGGCCTGTGGGCGGCGCGGAACCCATACCGAGAATACCGTTCTCGCTGTGCAGAATCACCTCGCGTCCGGCTGGAAGATGATTGGCAACCAGAGTGGGTTGACCGATGCCCAGGTTGACCACGGCACCTTCAAATATGTCCTGGGCAACGCGCGCGGCGAGTTGTTCCTTGGTACGTCGTTGGTAAGGCGTGTTCATCTCGGCTTGCCTTCCCTTACTTCTTGATGCCGCCGGCCTGGGTGGCCAGGCGGTCAATCTTGATGATGCTTTTGACGAAGATGCCAGGCGTAACGATGGTCTCGGGGTCCATCTGGCCGAGTTCGACGATCTCGTGCACGGTGGCAATGGTCCGACTTGATGCCGTGGCCATCACCGGACCAAAGTTGCGTGCCGCCTTGCGGTAGGTCAGATTGCCCCAGCGGTCACCGCGTTCAGCCTTGATCAGCGCCACATCACCATGAATGGGGTACTCCAGCACGTAGCGCTTGCCGTTGATTTCGCGCGTCTCGCGATCATCGGCGAGTTGCGTACCAAAGCCCGTCGGGCAGAAAAAGGCGCCTATACCCGCGCCTGCGGCGCGGACACGCTCGGCCAGATTGCCCTGCGGCACCAGCTCAAGCTCAATCTTGCCGGAGCGGTAAAGCTCGGCGAAGACGTAGCTGTCGGCCTGACGCGGAAAGCTGCAGATGATTTTGCGTACACGGCCTGCTTTGAGCAGCGCGGCCAGACCGGTGTCGCCGTTGCCGGCGTTGTTGTTGACGATGGTCAGGTCCTTGGCGCCCTGCTCAATCAGGCCATCAATAAGCTCGTTAGGGATGCCAGCGGTACCAAAGCCGCCGATAAGCACAGTGGCGCCATCAGAAATCCCGGCCATGGCATCGGCGACTGAATGCACGATTTTGTTGATCATGACGATACTCTAAATGGTGATCACGCCCATATGGATGGCATTGCGCTGTGCCCAGCGAGGTCGATAGCGATGAAGGCGATTGCTTCGTTTGCCACCTGGCAAATGACTCCGTCTGTCATCCTCATAGATTGCCCCAAGCCTGGCGAGCTTGCCGCATCAGCGCATCCCGGTACTCGGGCGCGGCAATGGCGACCATTGCACGCACCCGCTCGCGCAGACTGCGGCCCCGCAGTTGGGCTACACCGTGTTCGGTCACGATAATATCCACATCGCTGCGCGCCGTGGTTACCGGCCCAGACAATTGGGCCACTACCTTGCTGTCGCCGCGCCGGCCGGTAGAGGCGAAGGCGATGATGGAAGTGCCGCCCGTCTGAACCGCTGCCCTGACAAAATCCACCTGCCCGCCAACGGCACCAATGTAATCGGAGCCTATGGCCTCCGCATTGACTTGGCCCGAAAGGTCCACTTCAAGAGCCGAGTTGATCGACACCAGGTTCTTTACTTTTGAGAGCGTCGAAATATGGTGCGTATAGCTTGTTGGGCAGAGGCGCAACGCTGGATTGCGATCAGCGAACCGGTACAGCCTCTCGGTGCCAAGTAGCACACCGGCAATCGTGACCCCAGGGTCGATCCCCTTATGCGCATTGGTAACTGCGCCTTTTTCGATCAGGTCGATAACCGAGTCGCCGATCATTCCCGAATGGATGCCGATCTCGCGCTTGTTTCCAAGCATCGCGATAATGGCTTCGGGCACGGCGCCAATGCCGATTTGCAGCGTTGATCGATCAGGAATGAAACCCTCGAGATGAGACGCGATCCGCATTTCCAGATCACCGAAGGCGGCTGTGGGCAACTCAAGCGGACGGGTATCAGTTGCAACGGCTACGGTAATTTCCTTGGCAAGCAAGGGCCGCTCGCATGGGGTCCATGGCAGGCGAGAACTGACCTCCGCGATAACGACGCGAGCACGGCTAATTGCGGCTCGCACGTAGTCGTTAACCAGCCCAAAGCTGTACTCGCCCCGTTCATTGGGCCTGCTGACCAAAAGCAGCACCACGTCGCTGCGCAATATTCCGTCACGCAACAAGTCTTCGATAGCGGAGATGTGGCAGGGAATGGTATCAAGCACGCCAGCCGTGGCAAGCTTGCGCAGTGTTCCAATACCGCCGATTCCCTTGAACTTGAGGTGATCGGCGTGTTCAGGAGCGAAAGTTTTGGAAAAACCACTGCCCAAGAACAGGCTCGCACCAGAAAATTGAGCGCGTTGCTGGACCAGCTTGTGCGTCAAACCCAGCGGCTCGCCGGTTCCTTGGCCCAAAACGATGGTGTCGTCAGGGCGAACGTAGGCGGCCAGATCAAGTTGATCGATGGAGCTTAACTCGATCATGTGACACTCCAGCGGGCAGCGGCATCCAGTACGGCCAGTGAACGCTTGAGCAGCGGCCCATCGACCATCCTGCCCTCAAAGTCGATGGTACCGATACCGCGCGCAGCCGCTTCCTCGTAGGCTTTAACCAAGCGCTGCGCGTAGGCAATTTCAGCTTCCGTGGGAGAAAAGGCAACGTTGGCCAGCGCCACCTGGGCCGGAGCCACGCAGATCTTGCCTTGATAGCCCAGGTCTCGGCCTCGTGCAGCATCCTGGGTAAACAGCGCTCCATTGTGGATATCCAAAACCGCCTGGTCGATCGGGATCACATCAGCCGCCTTGACGGCCATAACCACCCAAGAACGGGCCATGGCGACCTCCTCGCCAGAAGGCGTGCGCCGGCCACCGATGTCTGCCGCATAGTCCTCGGCGCCAAAGTAAATTGCCAGCAGATGCGAAGTCTGGGCGCAGATGGCTACGGCGTTGAGAACACCACGCACCGATTCGATGCCTCCGATGAGTTTCAGTGGGCGCTGTCTGGCCACAGTTGGGTGGTCGAGCCGGCTCATGGCAGCGGAGACTTGGCATGCATGCTCCAGCTTGGGAATAACAATCGCATCGATGTCGCATGCCAGCGCAGCATCCAGATCCGCAAGATGATGGGGCGAATCGGGCACATTGACACGCACGGCCAGCAGCGACTTGAGTCCCGCCGCTCGTACCTTGCGCACAGTTTCTTCGAGGTTGGAACGGGCGTTGATTTTTTCTGCGCTGGGAGTTCCGTCTTCCAGGTCGATGACACAGCAGTCGGCGCCAAAGCGCGGAAATTTAACGACCAGGTCAGGACGGTTGGCTGGCGCAAAGAATAAAGAGCGGATCATGTGCGGTTGAAGGTTGTAGTTATTTCCATCAATAATCGGACATAGCGATCGGCTAGCCGTCGAGAATGCCAGCGCAGGCTACTCCGGCCACTGGGGGAAGTATCCGAGTACTCCATGTTCGCCGAACACCTTCCCTGTGCCTTTCCCGACAGGAAAGGCCGCTTTCCAGGGACGACCATGAGCAAGAACTCGCCGATGTATCGAGGATCAGCGAACATCTGCTCCAGATTTCAGTCGTCATTCCTACACATGATCCAATCATACATAAGGGTGGACACCCTCTGGGGCAACCCATTTTTTTCAAACACAAGCGTGTCGGTGCCGAGTCAAGCAAAGTGCAGGTTGCTGCGGGCGGCCACCATGGCGCGGCTACCGTGAAGGCTCTCCAGACGTGGTACGCGTGTTCTTGCGCAGAGATTTGCCTGATGGACGGTGGTGACCGTACCTTCTCAACAGTTTGAAGCAAGTCGAGGTGGCGTTGAGTGCAGGCCTGCCGCAACGGGGAGAAGATTGCGGGGTGGATGGGGCGTATTTCAGCGGCTTGCTGATGGGCGGTGCTTTGCTCACGGTGCACGGCTGATGGTGAGACTTGCAACCCCTATGCTGGACGCACCAAAAAAAAGCCCCAACCTTCTAGGTTGGGGCTTGAATCCACCTATCTTGAAGGGTGGAGGAGACAACCGGCGCAACGTAACAAAAGATTTCATTCCGTCGCGTTGCCCCTGATTATATGCTCTTTCTGGCATCGTGGCAACCCCCGTGCATCCCGCTGTCGCGGGGCTGTTTCCGGATGCCCGGCTGTGGCAGCGTGACCGACTTGAATCAGACCTCTTTTCGCGCTCGGCTTGAGCGCTCAACGCGATGTTGTTCTTGTGCTGCACAGCTACAATACTCAGTTCCGCGGAGAGATGGATGAGCGGTTTAAGTCGCACGCCTGGAAAGCGTGTGTGGGTTAATAGCCCACCGCGGGTTCGAATCCCGCTCTCTCCGCCAGAAATCATGTTTTGACTGTTCGTCACGGTTCAAAACATCCTCTTGAGCGCCCCGTAGATCGAGGGCGCTTGGGGTTTGCGCGAAGGCGTCATCTTCGCTTCAAGCGTGGCGCGCTTGCAAACTCAGCGCGCCACGCCCAGCAACCGGTCCAGCAATTCCGGCTGCTCTTTCAACTCCAGCGCGGGCGCCGAATGCACCACGGTGCCGTGGTCCAGCACCACCGCGTCGTCGGAGATCGACAGGATCGCCTGCGGGTGCTGCTCGACAATGATGGCGGCCAGTCCTTCCTCATGTGTGATGCGCCGGATGGCGCGCATCAGCTCGGCGACGATGATCGGCGCCAGTCCTTCCAGCGGTTCGTCCAACAGCAGCAATCGCGGGTTGACCACCAGTGCCCGCCCGACGGCCAGCATCTGCTGTTCGCCGCCGGAGAGTTGCGTGCCCAGGTTGCTCTTGCGCTCGGCCAGGCGCGGAAACATGGCATAGACACGCTCGGCGGTCCACGGATTTTTGCCGGGCCGTCCGGGGCGCTGCACGGCGGTCAGGTTTTCATGCACCGTCAGCGACTTGAAGATGTTGCGCTCCTGCGGCACCCAGCCAATTCCGGCCGCGGCGCGCTGGTGCGGCGCCAGCGCGTGCAGCGCCACGCCGTCGAGCGTGATGCTGCCTCCATGCAGTTGGGTGACGCCGGCAATGCTGTTCATCAGCGTGGTTTTGCCAGTGCCGTTGCGTCCCAGCAGCGCCAGCGTGCGGCTTTCGCCAAGGGTGAGCGATACGCTGTCGAGCACCACGGCTTCGCCGTAGCCGGCGCGCAGTTGGTCAATGCGCAGCAGATCAGCCATGCGTCACCGCCTCATGTCCCAGGTAGACCTCGCGCACGCGCGGATCGTTGGCGATCGTTTCGGGGTCGCCCTCGGTGAGCAGGGCGCCATTGACCAGCACCGTCATGCGATTGGCGAAGCTGAACACCAAGTCCATGTCGTGTTCGATCAGCAGCACCGACACATCATTGGGCAACGCGGCCACGGTATGCAGCAACTCTTCGCGCTCGCCGGCGGGCACGCCGGCCACCGGCTCGTCCAACAGCAGCACGCGCGGCTGGCAGGCCAGCGCGATGGCGATTTCAAGCAGGCGGCGCTTGCCGTAAGCCAGGTGGTGCGTGGGCTGATGCGCCACTTCGGCCAGATGAAACTGCTCCAGCAATTCGCTCGCGCGCTCGGCCACGCCGGGGGCCGCGCCCAGCGGACGCCACCATTGCCGGGTCAGGCCGCGCTGTTGCGACACGACCAGCGCCAGCGTTTGCAGCGGTGTCATGGAGTCGAACAACTGATTGATCTGAAAGGTGCGCACCAGCCCGCGCCCGGCGCGCTGGTGCGGCGGCAGGCGGGTAATGTCCTGCCCCAGCAGTTCGATGCGCCCGGCGGTTGGCGTCAGCACGCCGGTCAGCAGGTTGATGAGCGTGGTTTTGCCGGCGCCGTTGGGGCCGATCAAGGCGTGGCGCGCGCCGGGCGGCAGTTGCAGCGAGACATTGTTGGTGGCGACTATGCCGCCAAAGCGCATTTCCAGCGCGGTGGCCGAGAGTACCGGCGCCTGATGGGTGATGGGAGCGCTCATGCCGGCGTCTTCGCTTTCCTGCGGCGGCCAAACCAGGTCCACGGGCGCAGCAGCCGTTCGCGCCCGACCAGTACCAGCAGCACCAGGATCAGGCCGATCCAGAACATCCAGTACTGCGGCGTCACGGCCGACAGCCAGTCTTGCAGCAGCTTGAACACGATGGCGCCGAACACGCCGCCGTACAGCCAGCCGATGCCGCCGATGACCAGCATCAGCATGACGTTGGCCGAGCGGTCGAATTGAAACACGTCCAGCGAAGCAAACCCCGTGGTTTGCGCCAGCAACGCGCCCGAGGCGCCGGCAATGGCGGCGGCGACGGTATAGACCAGCGACAGATGCCGGACGGTCGGAATACCGATGGCCGATGCGCGCAGCCGGTTGTCGCGGATCGCCATCAGCGTGGCGCCGAATGGCGAGCGCACCAAGCGGCGCATCAGGATGAACAGCAGCAGGGTTACGGTCAGCGAATACCACGCCGCCGTGCGGCCGTACAGGTCGAAGTCGAACTTGCCCAGCACCGGCCCCAGAACCACGCCTTGCAGGCCGTCAGCGCCACCGGTGAGCCAGTCCAGCTTGTTGGCCAGTTCCAGCAGCAGCATGGCCGCGCCCAGGGTGACCATCAGCCGCGTCAGATCGGTGCCGCGCAGGATGGTGACGCTGCTGATGGCGCCCAGCGCCGCCGTCAGCGCGGTGGCGGCGAGCAGGCCGACGATCGGGTCGGGCATCACATGCTTGGCAAACAGCGCCGCCGCGTAGGAGCCAAAGCCGAAGAAGGCCGCGTGGCCGAGCGAGACGATGCCGGTGTAGCCCAGGATCAGATCGAGCGACATGGCGAATAGCGCCAGGATGGTGATCTCGTTGATCAGCGATCCGCGCGAAGACAAAATTGCCGGCAGCGCGAAAAGCAGCGCCCACAGCGCGTATTCCCGCGGGCGCCAGCGCGCCCCCGCCATCAGGGCTGCGCGCCAGGACGCGGCGGAACCCGTATCGGCGCCGCTCATCAACGCCTCACCTTGCGGACGAACAGGCCATGCGGGCGCCACATCAGGATCACGATCATGACGAGATAGAGCGTGAACGGCCCCATTTTGGGAATGAAGTATTTGCCGGCCACGTCGGCGATGCCCAGCAGCAGCGCCGCGGCCAGCGGCCCGGTGATGGACGAAGTGCCGCCGACCGAGACCACGATCAGGAAATAGATCATGTACTTCAGCGGGAAATAGTTGTCCATGCCCAGAATGCCCACGCTCAAGGCGCCGCCCAGGCCGGCCAGGCCCGAGCCGGCCGCGAAGGTCAGCAAGAATACCTTGTTGACATTGATGCCCAGGCCCGAGGCCACGCGCGGGTCGTCCACCGCCGCGCGCAGCCAGCTGCCGAAGCGCGTGCGGGCGAGCACCAGTTGCAGCGCCACGGTCAACGCCACGCATACCACGATGATGAAAATACGGTAGTGCCCCATGCCGAGTTGCCAGACGCCATCGCCGATGACGGTGCGGCCATTGAGCCAATCGGGCAGCGTAAGGTTCTGCTGCGAGGAGCCGAGGAAATAATCCACTCCGGCCACCGACATGAAGGCCAGCCCGATGGAAAACAGTACCTGATCGAGCGGCTGCTTGTCATAGACCCGCCGGTACAACGTGGTTTCCAGCAGCGCGCCCAGCAAACCGGCCCCGGCGAAGGCCAGCAACAGGCAGGCCAGAAACGGCACGCCGGCCTTCTGCATGGCCAGCACCGTCAGGTAGCCTCCGGCCATGGCGAAGGCGCCGTGCGCGAGGTTGATGAAATTCATCAGCCCCAGCGTAACGGCCAGACCAACCGCCAGCACGAACAGCAACATGCCGTAAGCGATACCGTCGAAAAGAATGGTGAGCATCTCTGCGATTCAGATACGGCAGGGAAATTGACAAAGGAACAATAAATCCGGGCTGGCCGCGCAAGGCAAAACAGCCCGGCTACACATCAATCCGCGCAAGCGCCGCCTACTCTTTCTGGCGTGGCTTATTTCTTCTCCTTGCCGGGATCTTTGACTGCCTTGGCCACGTCAAACTCGACGTTGTAAAGCTGGCCGTCTTTCTTTTCGATCTTGCGCAGGTACACATTCTGAATTAACTCGCGCGTTTGCGGATCGACCTGAACCGGGCCGCGCGGACTTTCAAAGGACAAACCCTTCATCGCCTCGACCAGCGCAGGGCCGCCGCCTTGGCCGCCTTTGGTTTTTTCCAGGGCCGCGTAGATCAGATGCATGCCATCGTAACCGCCGACGGACATGAAATTGGGGCGCATTCCGTTGTTGGCTTTCTCGAATGCCTGGACGTATTTCTGGTTGGTTGGCGAGTCGTGCGCGGCTGAATAGTGGTGCGCGGTGACCACGCCCAACGCGCTGTCACCCATGCCGTTGAGCAGATCGTCGTCGGTCATGTCGCCGGTTCCGATCAGCCTGATGCCGCCTTTGTGCATGCCGCGTTCGACGAACTGTTTCATCAGCGCGGCGCCCAGGCCCGAGGGCACGAACACGAACAGCGCGTCAGGCTTGAGATCATGCACTTTCTGCAGGAACGGCCCGAAGTCGGGCGCCATCAGGGGCACGCGCAACTGATCGATGACCTTGCCGCCGCTGCGCTCGAAACGCTCGGTGAAGTACTTCTCGGCATCCTTGCCGGGGCCGTAGTCGCTGACCAGCGTGACCACCGATTTGATGCCGCCCTTGGGCGCCCAGTCGGCCAGCGTGACCGAAGCCTGGGGCAGCGTGAAGCTGGCGCGGACCATGAAGGGCGATGCGTCGGTGATGGCGGAGGTGGCCGCGGCCATGATGATGGCGGGCGTTTTGGACTGGGTGGCCAATGGCGCGACGGCCATCGCGTTGGGCGTGACGCCAAAGCCGGCGATGACGTCCACCTTGTCGTTGACGATCATCTCCTGCGCCAGACGCTTGGTGGTGTCGGGCACGGCAACGTCGTCCTTGACGATGATCTCGACCTTGCGGCCGGCCACCGTGTCTCCGTGCTCGGCCATGTATTGCTTGACGCCGGCCAGCACCTGCCTGCCGGTGGACGCCTGCTGGCCGGTCATGGACAGCAGCAGGCCGACTTTGAAGGGGGTGTCTTGCGCCATCGCCGGCACGCAGACCGCGCCAATGGCCAGAGCGATTGCGCTCGATGCGGCGCCGCGAATGAAAGAACGTCGTTGCATGGTTTGGTTTTCCTTGATCAGTCGTTGGCCAGAACCATCAGGCCGGTTGCCGTGTTCGAGATCGGGATGTGGTAGTTCTGATGCACGAGCGAGACGCGGCCGGTCAAGGCGCCGCGCATGGCGACCCAATTGAGCAGCTCGACTCCCTGGGTTCCGGTCAGTTCGACCAACTCGGGGGGCGAGTAGCGCGCCACCCAAAGCGGGTCATCGACCAGCTTGCTCATGAACACCTGATCGAACTCCGGATTCATGAAGCCTGCCCGTTTGCCTTCAAGCTGATGCGACAGGCCGCCGGTACCCAATATGAGTACGCGCGCGTCGCTGTCCCAGGCTTCGATGGCGCGCCCCACCGCCTGACCCAGCCGGTAGCAGCGCAGCGCCGACGGCAACGGAAATAACACGGTGTTGATGCAAATCGGCACCGTGCGCAGGTTGCATTTCTGGCCGGGCCACAGAAGTTCCAGCGGCAGTGTGAAAGCGTGGTCCACCTGCATTTCCTGGCAAACCGTCATGTCGAACTCATTGGCGTTGAGCGCGTCGATCAGATGCCACGACAGATCCTCGTCGCCTTGGTGGGGCGCAAGCGTGGGAATGCCCCAGCCTTCGTCCGCATTGTGATAAACCGGCGCCGCGCCGATCGAGAAGGTGGGTATTTTGTCCAGGAAGAAATTCAGGCCGTGGTCGTTATAAAAGACGACGGCGACGTCCGGCTTGACTTTGGCGATCCAATCGCGCGCCGGCGGGAAGCCGTCGAAGAACGGTTTCCAGTACGGATCCTGCTGCTTTTGCTTTGCGATGGCGCCACCGATGGCCGGGATGTGCGAGGTGGCGATACTGCCGACTATGGTTGCCATGATGTTCTTCCTATCTGGTTGCGGTTGCGTAGGCCAGGAGCTTGTCCTGGAAATCCTTTTTGCTCATGCCCGTTTGCTGGGCGCCGATGTCCTGCATGTCGAGGCCGAAAATACCGGCGAATTTGGCCAGAAAATAGGCGTTGCCTCCGGCCGCAAGCAACTGCAGCACATTCCGGTTGCGAATGGCCTCGCGTTGTTCGGCGTTCAGCCCGAATTGCGCGCAGTAGGCGTCCTCGTCGCGCAGGAACGCTTCCCGGCAGTCAGAGGAATTGAATGAAAAACACATCTTGTTGAGCGCGTATCCCTTGCGGGCCATGTCGCCGTCGAAAAGGACGGTGCCGGGGATATTGCGCTTTTTGGGGGCCATGCTCATGAACATCTCCTTCAGGTTTGGAGCGCGGGAAAGCGCTCGGTGTCGATCTCTGCCTGTGTGGCATCGTTGTAGCGGTTGCCGCTGACGGTGTGCTGGTTGATCAGCGCATCGAGGCGGGCAACGGTGTCGGCATCCAGCGCGATGGAAGTCGCGCCGGCGGCCTCACTGAGGTGCTGCAAGTTTCGTGTTCCGGGAATGGGAACGATGTATTCGCCTTGCGCCAGCAACCAGGCAAGCGCCAATTGGGCGGGGCGGCAGCCGACGGCCGCCGCGATTTCGCGGTAGCCGCCAAACAGGGCGAGATTTTTGGCGTAGTGCTCGGGCCCAAAGCGTGGCATGGCCAGGCGGATGTCGCCGGGCTCGAACTGGCGGGCCGGGTCTGTCAGTTCCCCGCCGAAAAACCCGCGGCCTAGCGGGCTGAAGGCCACCAGCGCAATTCCGAGTTCGCGGCAGGCGCTGGTGATGCCGATTTCCGGCTCACGCGTCCACAGCGAATACTCGTTCTGAACCGCTGCGATGGGATGAACCGCGTGGGCGCGACGCAGGGTGGGGGCCGATACTTCGGACAGGCCGATGTGGCGGATTTTTCCGGCGCGCACCAGTCCGGCCAGCGCGCCGACGCTGTCTTCGATGGGCACCTGCCGATCCCAGCGATGCAGGTAATAGAGGTCGATAACGTCCGTGCGCAACCGGCGCAGCGATTCGTCGCAGGTACGCACCAGGGTTTCCGGCCGCCCGTCGATGACGCGCTTGCCCCCCACGCCGGTCATGCCGCACTTGCTTGCCAGCACCAGGCGTGAGCGGTACGGGGCGAGCGCGCGTCCCAGTAGTTCTTCGTTGGCGCCGAAGCCGTACAGGGCGGCGGTGTCAAAAAAATCAATGCCAAGATCGAGCGCGCGCCGCAATACGGCTTCGCCCTGTTCGGGCGCAGGGGGCGTGCCGTAGGCATGCGAAAGCCCCATGCAACCCAGCCCAATGGCCGAGACGCTGAGAGTGCCAATCCGGCGGTGAGCAAGCGTCATTCCTCAATTTCCCTTTAATTGTTTTTCAAGACGGTCGAGCGTGTGATAGCACGGCAGCACGCTGGCGAGGCTGGCGTTGGGCTCCCGTTTTTCCCGGATCGCGGCGATGAATTCCCGGTCTTGCAATTCAATGCCGTTCATCGAGACATCAACCTGGGAGACATCGATTTTTTCTTCCTTGCCGGTGAAAAGATCGTCATAACGCGCGAGATACGTGCCGTTGTCGCAGATGTAGCGGAAGAACGTGCCCAGCGGCCCGTCGTTGTTGAACGAGAGCGACAGCGTGCAGATCGCGCCGGTGCTGCTTTTGAGCTGGATCGACATGTCCATGGCAATGCCCAGCGCGGGATGAATCGGCCCCTGGACGGCGTGCGCCTGGACGATGGCGCCGCCGGTCTGGTAAGCAAACAGATCGACCGTGTGCGCGGCGTGGTGCCAGAGCAGGTGATCGGTCCAGCTGCGCGGCTGGCCCAGGGCGTTGGTATTGGTGCGGCGGAAGAAATAGGTCTGCACGTCCATCTGCTGAACCGATAGGTCACCCACCGCGATTTTTTTGTGCAGGTATTGATGGCTGGGATTGAAGCGGCGCGTGTGGCCGACCATGACCACCAGCCCGGTTTCGCGCTGCAAGGCGGCCACGGCCTGGGCGTCGGCCAGTTTGTCGGCCAACGGGATCTCCACCATCACATGCTTGCCGGCTTTGAGGCACTGCAAGGTCTGCGCGGCGTGGAGTTGCGTTGGCGTGCACAGGAGCACGCCTTCGACATCCGGCCGCTGCAACGCTTCGTTCAGATCGGTAACCACATGGCCGATACCGAAGCGCGCCGCGGTATCGCGCGCTTTGTTGATGTCGGTAACGACCAGCGAGACAACTTCCACCCCCGCTATCTTCTGCAGGGCTTCGAGGTGCTTGATGCCAAAAGCGCCGGCTCCGGCAAGGGCGAGTTTCATGTTTTCTCCGTGAGGTTCCAGTACAGGCGCACAGGGTTGTCAACCAGCAGTTTTTTTTGCAATGCGGCCGAGGTGGCAATGTGGGGAATGAAGTCAACCAGCAGCCCATCGTCGGGCATGTGGTTTTGCAGATTGGGATGGGGCCAGTCTGTGCCCCAGAGCACCCGGTCCGGGAAGGTTTCGACGATGCGGCGGGCGAACGGCACGACATCCCGGTAAGGCGCCGTTTCCGCGTTGAGCGCGGGCGGCCCGCTGCGCGAGAGGCGTTCCGGGCAACTGACCTTAGCCCAGACGTTGGCGTTTTCCCGCATGAACCGAACGAACAGCTCGAACTCGGGGCCATCGACCGGCTTGGTCACGTCGGGGCGCCCCATGTGATCGACGACGACGGGGGTGGGCAGCGCGGTGAAAAATTCCCACAGTTCGGGCAGGTCGGCCGCCTCGAAATAAATCACCACGTGCCAGCCGAGCGGCGCGATGCGCCGCGCGATTTCAAGAAGCTCGTCCCGAGGCGTGAAATCGACCAGCCGCTTGACGAAGTTGAAGCGCACGCCGCGCACGCCGGCGGAATGCAGGGCCTGCAACGCCTGGTCGGTAACATGGCGTTTGACGGTGGCAATGCCGCGCGCTTTTCCGCCGGAATGCATCAGGGCATCGACCAGGGCGCGGTTATCGTCGCCGTGGCAAGTCGCCTGAACGATCACATTGCGCGCGAAGCCGAGATGGTCGCGCAGCGCGAAAAGTTGCTCTTTCGGCGCGTCGCAGGGCGTGTACTTGCGCTCCGGCGCATACGGGAACTGCTCGCCCGGGCCGAAAACGTGGCAATGCGCGTCCACGGCGCCAGCCGGCAGCACAAACTTCGGCTTGCTCGGACGGTCGAACCAATCGAGCCAGCCGGGCGTTTTTTCAAACGGGCCAGTGGTGGGGCGGGAAAGCAAACCGTGCATGATGATGGCCGCTCAGTCGATGTATTTCAGCCCCGCCTTGGCCAGCGGTTCGCGCATGCCGTACATATCGAGGCCAAGAATGCCGGCCGCGAATTTTGCGCGCTTGGCGCCTTCATTGGTTTCACGCGCGGCGGCCGCTTCCAGCGTTTTTGCCGCCAGTGCGCGCGGCACGCAGACCACGCCGTCGTCGTCGGCGACGACTACATCGCCGGGATTGACCAGCGCGCCGGCGCAGACCACCGGAATATTCACGGAACCGGGCGTCGCCTTGATCGTTCCCTTGGCGCTGATGCATTTGCTCCAGACCGGAAACGGCATTTCGGTCAGTGTTTTGACATCGCGCACACCCGCGTCAATCACCAGCGCGCGCGCGCCGCGCGCCTTGAAACTGGTGGCCAGCAGATCGCCGAAATAACCGTCCGTACATTCGGCGGTAATCGCGGCCACGACAATATCGCCCGGCTGAATCTGCTCGGCGACGACATGCATCATCCAGTTGTCGCCCGGATGCATCAGGACGGTCACCGCGGTACCGGAGACCTGCGCGCCGGCATAGATTGGGCGCATGTACGGCTGCATCAGACCGACGCGCCCCATCGCTTCATGCACGGTCGCCGTGCCGTAGCGGGACAGCGCATCGGCAAGGTTGCGTTCGGTGCGGACGATGTTGCGGTAGACAACCCCGAGTTCGTACACGTCACTTTCCTTTCTTCTTGAGCGCCGCGTCGAGGCGGGGATAAACACGCCGCGCGTTGCCTTCGTAAACTTTATGGCGGTCCGCGGGCGAGAGGTTCAGCGCCGCTTCGATGTAGCGGCGCGTGTCGTCGAAGTGGTAACCCGTTTCGGGGTCGATGCCCTTGACCGCGCCGATCATCTCGGATGCAAAAAGAATGTTGTCGACAGGAATGACGCGGGTCAGCAGGTCGATGCCCGGCTGGTGATAGACACAGGTATCGAAGAAAACATTGTTCAGCAGGTGCTCCGTGAGCAGCGGCTTTTTCAGTTCCTGCGCAAGACCGCGGTAACGTCCCCAGTGGTAGGGCGCCGCGCCGCCGCCATGCGGGATGACGAACCGCAGCGCCGGAAAATCCTTGAACAGATCGCCCTGAATCAACTGCATCACCGCCGTGGTGTCGGCGTTGATGTAATGCGCCCCGGTGGTATGGAAACACGCATTGCAGGAAGTCGATACATGGATCATCGCCGGAATATCGTGTTCGACCATCTTTTCATAGATGGGATACCAGTGGCGGTCGGTCAGCGGCGGCGATGTCCAGTGACCGCCGGAAGGATCCGGATTGAGGTTGATCGCCACGAAGCCGTATTCCCGGACGCATTTTTCAAGCTCGGGCAAACACGTGCGGGGATCGACGCCGGGCGACTGCGGCAGCATCGCGCAGCCGATGAAATGATCCGGGAACAGCGTCGAAACGCGGTGAACCAGTTCATTGCAAATGGCCGCCCAGGCGCTGCTTACGCTGAAGTCGCCGATGTGGTGCGCCATGAAGCTGGCGCGCGGTGAAAACACCGTCAGGTCAGCGCCGCGCTCCCGCATCTTTTTGAGCTGGTTGGTCTCGATGCTTGCACGCAGTTCGTCGTCGCTGATCCTGAGTTCCGAGGCTTGCGGGACCAGCGCGGGATGGCCAATGGCGGCGATCTGCCGGTTGCGCCAGTCTTCAAGCGCCTTCGGCGCCGTGGTGTAGTGACCGTGGATATCAATAATCATGGAGACTCCATGCCTTGCCGTTGTTTTGCCGGTTCGGCAACCGGAGAAGCCATGAACGCCAGGAGGGCGCGCACAGCGTCGGGTTGCCGGGACGTTGAACAAAGCCCCGCCGAAAAAACCGTGGTGATCTCGCACCCTGGCGGCATCGGCCTGATCAGTTCTATTCCGGGGACGTGAATCAGTTCGCTGATCTGCTGGAAGCCGATCTCAGCCGTACCTTCGGCGACAAGACGGCCAACCGGCACGCCCGGCGGCGCCTGTACCAGCCGGCCCGCGACGGACGCCATGATGCCCCAGCGCTCAAACAGCCGAAGCAGCGCCGTGCCGCTCGGCCCGGTGGAATACCCAATGCTGGCGGCCGCCTGCACCGCGTCACGCAGCCGGACTTCGCTGCTCGCGTCTGGGCGGCGCGCGCCCGCTTTTACCGCGATGGCGACGCCGGAGCGAACCACAGCCGTCTGGCTGCCCGCAACCACATAACCGTCGGCAATGAGTCCGTCGATCACGTCGGCATCCAGCACGGCGATGTCGAAAACTTCGCCCTCGCGGATGCGCTGGGCCGCCTTGACGCCGCCGACCGATTCGAAATGAACGGCGCCGCCGCTTTGT
>CAYTPC010000152.1:0-8149 GCA_964439605.1 uncultured Burkholderiaceae bacterium | reverse complement strand
CGCGCCGAGCTGTTTGCTCAGGTCATCGACGATGCGCTCGGCCATCTCGGTATGAAAGCCCACGTACTTGCCGCCGCCGACCGTGAAGGCCAGCCCGGACGAATCGCGCACGCCCAGATTGACCGTGCCGCTGGCCTTGATTTTGTCCAGCGTGCCGGTCTGCTGTGCCATGGCCGAACCCGCCATGAAACCAGCGGCTAAAAGGGCAGCGGCACAACCTGTAAAAAATTGTTTCATGACGGAATCCTTTTCAGTCTTGGGAATTGGAAAAAAGTAACTGGAATCCGAATTTTAGGCGAGCCGCTGCAAAACCAGCATGAATCTGCTTTACGGCTGGTTTTGGGCCGCTTGTTGTTGCTGGAGCGCGTCAATGTTGGCCTGGTTGACCTGCGCGGCGCCCTGAATTTTTTCCAGCAGTTGCTTGCGCGCGTCCTTGCTGCGTTGCGCGATCAACTGCTCGCGCAACAGTTGCTGTACCTCGCTCAAGGATTGCTGACGGGCCGGCTTGCGGGCCAGCAATTCGATGATGTGGAAACCAAATGGGGTGAATACCGGGCCGGCCAGATCGCCCGGCTTTTTCAGGTCGAAGGCCGCTTCCTCGAATGGCCCGACCATCTTCCCGCGCCCAAAAAAGCCCAGTTCGCCACCCTTGGCGGCGCTGCCCGGGTCCTTGGAATTGGCCTTGGCCAGCTCGGCAAAATCGGCGCCCTTGCGCAGTTGTGCCAGCAAATCTTGAGCCCGCGCCCTGACCGCCGCGCGATCGCTGTCGTCCTTGGCAATCGGCAGCAAAATATGGCGCACGCTGATTTGCTCGGGGATTTGGAACTGCTTGGGATTGGCTTGCATCTCGTTGCGTGCATAGGTTTGTAACGCTTTGTCATCGGGCAGGCTGGCCTTGCCTCGTGCGTCGAGCAGTAACTCGGCCAGTGCCTGTTCGCGTGTCAATTTGAGTTTGGTGATGCCCTCGGGCGTGCTGTCGAGTTTTTCCTGGAGCGCCTCTTGCACCAGCGCCCGCCGCTCATAGATGCTTTGCGCGGCACGCTTGACGTTATCGGCGCTGGCCCAGAACATGGCCCGCTGTGACGGCGCAACCATCTGACCGGCCTCTTGTTCGAAATCGCCTACCGTCACTGTACCGGCCGGGCCGCTGATCAAAATGGTCGCCGGGGTTATGGCGGCCGGGGCCGCCGCCGAAGCCGTTGAAGCCGGATCCGAAGCGGCGGCGGCGGGCGCGTTTTGCGCGCTGGCCTGCGCACTGGCGCCAACCAGCGCGGCGGTCAAGGTCAAGATAAACAGAGCTTGCTTTTTCATGGGAGGTTTCAAGGTGGAAATAAATGCGGCGATGATAATGGCGGCGCCTGGCCGGCTTGAACGGCCGCCACCCGTCAGATACGCGCATCAGGCGCCAGGTTCCGCCGCCGCGATCACGCCGCCGCCCAAGCATAGGTCGCCGTCGTACAGTACCGCACTTTGGCCCGGCGTGACGGCCCATTGCGGCGCGTCGAACCTCAAACGGTAACGGCCCGCATCAGCCGGCTTCAGCGCGCAGAGCGCGTCGGCTTGCCGGTAGCGCGTTTTGGCGCCGTAGCGCCCCGGCGCGGGCGGGCGGCCCGCAACCCAGGCGGCATCGTCAAACATCAACGTATCCGCAAGCAGCCACGGGTGGTCGTGCCCCTGCACGGCGATCAGCGTGTTGGCCGCCATATCCTTGCGCGCGACGAACCACGGCGCGTGTTCCCCCCCTCCCTTGGCCGCGCGCTTGTCCTTGAGGCCGCCGATGCCCAATCCCTGGCGCTGGCCCAGCGTGTAAAACGACAGGCCGACATGCTGGCCGATGACGCGGCCGCGCTCATCCTTGATCGGGCCAGGCTGGGTTTGCAGATAGCGGCTGAGAAATTCGCGGAAAGGCCGCTCGCCGATGAAGCAGATGCCGGTGGAGTCCTTCTTTTTGGCATTGGGCAAACCGATCTCAAGGGCAATGCGCCGCACCTCGGTTTTCTGGAGTTCGCCCACCGGGAACAGCGTCTTGGCCAATTGGGCCTGCGTCAGCCGGTGCAAAAAGTAGCTTTGATCCTTGGCCGGATCAACACCCTTGAGCAGTTCGCACCAGCCGCTGGCCGGATTTGACCTGACCCGCGCGTAGTGGCCCGTGGCGATTTTTTCCGCGCCCAGGCGCAACGCGTGGTCCAGGAATGCCTTGAATTTGATTTCCGCGTTGCACAGCACGTCCGGGTTGGGCGTGCGGCCGGCCTGGTATTCGCGCAAAAATTCGGCGAACACGCGATCCTTGTATTCGGCGGCGAAGTTGACGTGCTCGATCTCGATACCGATCACGTCGGCCACCGCCGCGGCATCCAGAAAATCCTGGCGCGATGAGCAGTATTGGTTGTCGTCGTCATCTTCCCAATTTTTCATGAAGATGCCCGTCACCTGATGCCCCGCGCGCTTGAGCAGCCAGGCCGAAACAGCCGAGTCAACCCCGCCCGAAAGGCCGACGACGATGTGATGTTTGACGGTGTTCACGGGACGATTATCCCTGGATGGACCCGATGCGGCGTGGCAATGCTGCTCGGTGTGTGGTACAAATCGGCAAATACAAACTTGGGCACCTCGTGTGAGTGAGGCGCCCATACCATTAAGAATCTTTTGCCGAGGCAAATGTGAACGACGATTGGTATCGGGTCGGGATCGACGTGGGTTCGACGACCGTCAAGGTGGTCATGTTGGACGAACGCGGCGAACTGGTGTTTCGCTCCTACGCCCGCCATCTTTCGGAAGTGCGCAAGACGGTGCAAAGCAGCATCGAAGCGCTTGCGGCGAGCGGCTTGCCGGCCCCTGAGTCCGGTGTTTCGGTGGTGCTGACCGGATCGGGCGGCGTGAGTATCGCCGAGCTGCTGGAGTTTTCTTTCGTGCAGGAGGTCATCGCCTGCACCCGCGCCATCGAAGTGCGCGCGCCGCAAACCGACGTGGCGATCGAGCTGGGCGGCGAGGACGCCAAGATCACGTTTTTGACCAACGGCGTCGAACAGCGCATGAACGGCTCGTGCGCCGGAGGTACAGGGGCATTCATCGACCAGATGGCCGCGCTGCTCAAGACCGATGCGCCGGGGCTCAACGATTTGGCCCGCCGCGCCAAGAACATTTACCCGATCGCCGCGCGCTGCGGCGTGTTCGCCAAAACCGACGTGCAGCCGCTGCTCAACGAGGGCGTGGCGCGCGAGGATATTGCGCGCTCGGTGTTCCAGGCGGTGGTGCAGCAAACCATCAGCGGGCTGGCCTGCGGGCGCAAGATCACCGGCAACATCGCCTTTCTGGGCGGGCCGCTGAATTTTTTGCCGGAGCTGAAAAACCGCTTCATCGAAACGCTGGCCGTCAAGCCGGAAAACCAGGTGCGAATCGAAGACAGCGAGCTGTTCGTCGCGATCGGCGCGGCCCTACATGGCGAGCCTAAAAAAGCGCGCCCGTTCGCCCAGGTGCGGGCGGCGTTCGGCAAACTGGCCACGCTTACGGTGACCGGTACCGGCGCGCTGCGCCCGTTCTTCATCGACGAGGCGGAGCGCCAGGCGTTTTACGCGCGGCACGGCAAAGCGCGTGTCCAGCGGGTCAACTTGGAGGACTATCGCGGCCCGGTGTTTCTGGGCATCGACGGCGGCTCCACCACCACCAAGGCGGTGCTGCTGGACCAAAACCAGGAATTGCTCTACACCTACTACGGCAGCAACGAGGGCAACCCCATCAAGGTCGTCAGCAGCCTGCTGGAAGACATTTACGGCCGGCTGCCCGAAGGCGCGCGCATCGCCGCCTCGTGCGTCACCGGTTATGGCGAAACGCTGATCCGCGAAGCTTTTCAGCTCGACCACTCGGAAGTGGAAACCATCGCGCACTACAAGGCGGCCAGGCATTTTCAGCCCAAAGTCGATTTCATTCTGGACATCGGCGGGCAGGACATGAAATGCCTGCGCATCAAGGACGGCGTGATCGACAATATCCTTTTGAACGAAGCCTGCTCGGCCGGCTGCGGTTCGTTCATCGAAACCTTCGCGCAGTCGGTGAACATGCCGGTCGCCGATTTCGCCCGCGAGGCGCTGGCCGCGCGCGCGCCGGCGGATTTGGGATCGCGCTGCACGGTGTTCATGAACTCCAGCGTCAAGCAAGCGCAAAAAGAAGGCGCGACGGTGGGCGATATTTCGGCGGGGCTGTCTTACGCGGTGATCAAAAACGCGCTGATCAAGGTCATCAAGATCAAGAGTCCCGAAGAGCTGGGCCAGCACATCGTGGTGCAGGGCGGCACGTTCTACAACGATTCGGTGCTGCGCGCGTTCGAGCTGATTTCCGGGCGCGAGGCGGTGCGCCCCGACATCGCCGGGCTGATGGGCGCCTTCGGCGCGGCGCTGATCGCCCAGGAACGCTGGCAGGGGCAGGACGTGAGCGCGATGCTGCCGGTGGAGCAGGTGCGCGGCTTCGAGGTCAAGCACTCGCAGGCGCGCTGCCGCCAGTGCACCAACACCTGCGCGATGACCATCAACCGTTTCCCGGACGGGCGCAAGCTCATCTCCGGCAACCGCTGCGACCGTGGCCTGGGCAAGCCCAAGGCATCGTCCAACGATTTGCCCAACCTCTACGCCTACAAGTACGAGCGGATGTTCGACTATGAGCCGCTCAAGAACGCGCCGCGCGGCGTGATCGGCGTGCCGCGCGCGCTCAATATGTTCGAGAACTACCCGCTGTGGTTCACCTTCCTGACCGAACTGGGTTTCGAGGTGCGCTTGTCCGCGCCCTCGTCGCGCGCGCTGCTCGATCAAGGCACGGATACCCTGCCCTCGGACACCGTGTGCTACCCGGCCAAGCTGGTCCACGGGCATATCGCCGATCTGGTCAAGCAGGGGGTAAAAAGCATTTTTTATCCCTGCGTTCCTTACGAACGAAAGGAATACCAAGACAGCCGCAACAGCCACAACTGCCCGATCGTGACCTCCTACCCGGAGCTGATCCGCAACAACATGGATGCCCTGAAAGAAAACGGCGTGGCGCTGATCCAGCCCTTTGTTTCGCTGCAAGACGAGAAAAAGCTGGCCGGGCAACTGGCGCGCGCATTCCCGGACATCGCGCCTGCCGAAATCCGCCGCGCCCTTGGCCTGGCGTGGCTGGAGCAGGCGCGCGCCAAGGCCGACATCGAGCAAAAGGGCCAAGAGGCACTGGACTACATCGGCGCGACGGGCGCGCACGGTATCGTCCTGGCCGGACGGCCCTATTACGTCGATCCAGGCATCAACCACGGCATCCCGGAGCTGATTACCTCGCAGGGCATGGCGGTGCTTACCGAAGATTCGGTGGCGCACTTGGTCGACCAGCTTGAGGGGCCGCTGCGCGTGGTTGATCAGTGGACCTACTACACGCGCCTTTACCGCGCCGCCGAACTGGCCGCCAGCAAGCCGTCGCTGGACGTGATTCACCTCAATTCCTTCGGCTGCGGGCTGGATTCGGTGGCGGTCGATCAGGTGCAGGAAATCCTGGCCCACCGCAACCGCATCTACACCGGAATCAAGATCGACGAGGGCAGCAACCTGGGGGCGGTGCGCATCCGCGTGCGCTCGCTCAAGGCGGCGCTGAAAGAGCGCAGCAGCCGCCACCCCGGGCAGCAGGTCATCCACTTCCACCCGCCGCGCTGGAAAACACGCCCGACCTTCACCAAGGCAATGCGCGAGTCTTCGACCATCCTCGTGCCGCAGATGTCGCCGATCCATTTTCAGTTCATAAAACCGGCGCTCGAGGCTTGCGGCCACCGCGTGAAACTGCTGGAAGAAAGCTCGGCGCAAGCCATCGACCTGGGCCTGCGCTACGTCAACAATGACGCCTGCTATCCCTCCATCATCGTGGTCGGGCAGATTATCGAGGCGCTCAAATCCGGTCAATACGACCCGACCAAGACCGCGGCCATCATCGTGCAGTCCGGCGGCGGCTGCCGTTTCACCAACTACATCAGTCTCATAAGAAAAGCGCTTGAAGATGCCGGATACACGGATGTTCCGGTGATTTCGTTCAACATGCTCGGCTTGGAAAAGCACGACGGCTTCAAGTTGAACCTGTCCATGCTCAATCGCCTGGTGATGGCCACCGTGTGCGGCGATTTGCTCATGCAAGTGCTGCTGCGCACCCGGCCCTACGAGCGAGAAGCCGGTTCAGCCGACGCCCTTCACAAAAAATGGGCCGAGCGCTGCAAGGAGGTGGTTGCCCAGGGCAATTTCAGGCATTTCGGACGAGTCATCCACGCAATCGTGCGCGATTTCGACACCTTGCCGCTGACCGGCGAGCGCAAGCCCCGGGTCGGACTGGTGGGCGAAATCTACGTCAAATTCAGTCCCGGCGCCAACAACGACATCGTGCGCATCATCGAACAAGAAGGCGGCGAAGCGGTGATACCGGGATTGATGAATTTCCTGCTTTACTGCGCCTACAACCACGATGTCAACCACCGCGTCCTGTCGCACAGCAGGCTGGCCGCTTTGGCTGGCAACGCGGCCATCAAGGCGCTGAACTTTTACCGCCGCGACATGAAAAAGGCGCTGGCCGCCAGCCAGCGCTTCACCGCCCCGCCGCACATCAACCAGATCGCGCACAGCGCTGCCCCGTTTTTGTCGCCCGGCAATCAAACTGGAGAAGGCTGGTTGCTGACCGGCGAAATGGTCGAACTCATCGAGCAGGGCATCCCCAACATCGTTTGCATGCAGCCTTTTGCCTGCATGCCCAACCACATCGCCGGCAAGGGCGTCTTCAAGCCCTTAAAAGCGCACTACCCGCAGGCCAACATCACCGCCATCGACTACGACCCCGGCGCCTCGGAGGTCAACCAACTCAACCGCATCAAACTGATGCTTTCGGTGGCGTTCAAGAACATGCGGCTGGATGCGCCAGACGAGGCAACAACAGTGTCGTAAAGGACAAACCGCGGCGATACCCGGTGCTGCCGCGAGGATGTGCAACCGCATGGCGCGCCGAGCGTGGTGTTGGCAAGCGCGTTCAATTTAGGTGCGTGTATGATGCGCCCCACTACTCCGGGGTGCCCGTGCAAGACGAGCTGAGATGGCCGATACCAATGGGCCGAACCCGTCAAACTTGATCCGGTTAGCACCGGCGTAAGGATGAGCAGCTAAGCGAAGGCAACACCAGCCCTTCGCGGGCGGCACCGGAGTTCCATTTGGATGAACCAGGAAAACCGCCGATGAATGCCCCCGACAAAATTGCCCAGTTGCTTGCGCTCACGCGCGAGCCCTTGCCCGCCTCCCGCAAGGGTTGGATTGAAGGCAGCCGCGCCGATTTGCGCGTGCCGGTGCGCGATGTGCGGTTGACCAACGGCAGCCAAGCGTCGTTTTACGACACCTCCGGCCCCTACACCGATCCGCAAGCGGCCATCGACGTGCGCAGCGGGCTGGCCAGTGTGCGCGGGGCGTGGATCGCCGAGCGCGGCGATACCGAAACCTATGCGGGCCGCCAACTGCACGGGCTGGATGACGGCGGCAAAAACGAAGCGCGCGACGCGGAGCGCATCCATGCGCTGCGGCGCGAGGCCGCCGGCTTGCAGCGCGCGCCGCGCCGCGCCAGGGCAGGGCAGAACATCACGCAGATGCACTATGCGCGCAAGGGCATCGTCACGCCGGAGATGGAGTACGTGGCGCTGCGCGAAAACGGCCGGCTGGAGTGGACGCGGGAGTTTTTCGGCAACGCCCAGCGCGAAGCACGCCGGCGCGGCAACCCGCTGGGGGCGAACTTGCCGCGGGAGATCACGCCCGAATTCGTGCGCGCCGAGGTGGCGGCGGGCCGCGCCATCATTCCGGCCAACATCAACCACCCGGAGGTGGAGCCTATGGCGATCGGGCGCAATTTTCGCGTCAAGATCAACGCCAACATCGGCAACAGCGCCATCACGTCGAGCATCGAGGAGGAGGTGGAAAAGCTGGTCTGGTCCATCCGCTGGGGCGCCGACACGGTGATGGATTTATCGACCGGCAAACACATCCACACCACGCGCGACTGGATCCTGCGCAATTCGCCCGTGCCCATCGGCACCGTGCCGATTTACCAGGCGCTGGAAAAAACCGGCGGCATCGCCGAGGATTTGACGTGGGAGATTTTCCGCGACACGCTGATCGAG
>CAYTPC010000151.1:0-4912 GCA_964439605.1 uncultured Burkholderiaceae bacterium | reverse complement strand
TCGCCGAACTGCGCACGCTCGGTGAGCTGACGCAGACCGCCTGGAAGCACGAAGTGCAAACCATGATCGAAGGCCCGGGCCACGTGCCGATGCACCTGGTGCAGGCCAACATAACCGAGCAGCTCAAGCACTGTCACGAAGCGCCTTTCTATACGCTTGGCCCACTGGTGACCGACATCGCCGCGGGCTACGACCACATCGCCAGTGCGATCGGCGCGGCGATGATCGGCTGGTTCGGCACCGCGATGCTGTGCTACGTCACGCCCAAGGAGCACCTGGGCCTGCCCGACCGCGATGACGTGAAGGCCGGCATCGTCGCCTACAAGATCGCCGCGCACGCCGCCGATCTGGCCAAGGGACACCCAGGCGCGCGGGCGCGCGACGATGCGTTGTCGAAAGCGCGCTTCGAATTCCGCTGGAGCGACCAGTTCAACCTCAGCCTCGACCCCGAGACCGCGCGCGATTTTCATGACGAAACGCTGCCCAAGGACGTGAGCAAGAGCGCCCATTTCTGTTCCATGTGCGGACCCAAGTTCTGCTCGATGAAGATCACGCAGGAGGTGCGCGACTACGCCGCCGCGCAGGGTCTGAGCGAAGAACAGGCGCTGGTGCAAGGCATGGCGCGCAAGTCACAGGAATTCCGGCACGGTGGCGGAGAGTTTTACGTACCGGCCGAGCCGGTCAAGCGCGCACCGGCCGGGTAACTGGCGGCACTGAACCCGTCAGTGCGAGCTGGCGCCGGCGGTCAGGCGAGTTCCGCGATCAGTTCGATTTCCACGCAGCAGCCCATCGGAATTTGCGCGACGCCGAAGGCGCTGCGCGCATGCGCGCCCCGCTCGCCGAAGACCTGGCCGATCAGTTCGCTCGCGCCGTTGGTGACGAGGTGCTGCTCCATGTAATCGGGCGTGGAGTTCACCAGGCTCATGAGCTTGACGATGCGCGCGATCTTGTTGAGATCGCCCACCGCCGCGTGCAGGGTGCCCAGCAGATCGATCGCGACCGCGCGCGCGGCCTGCTTTCCTTCTTCGGTGCCAATGTCCGCGCCGAGCTTGCCGATCCAGGGCTTGCCGTTCTTCTTGGCCACGTGGCCCGAAAGAAAAACCAGCTTGCCGCTCTGAACGAAGGGTACGTAGGCGGCAGCCGGTACCGCCACTGGCGGCAGTGTGATGCCGAGTTCGGCGAGCTTGTCATAGACATTCATGAAAACCTTCCTTCTGGTCGTGAACGTGCGATATTAGAGCTTGTTGGGTTGGGGCTCGTGCGGCAATGCGTCGCGCGGGGGAGGAAAAGAGACCACGAATGCAAGGCGACGAATTCGCACCGTCACGCGATGGCGCCCGGCCCTGGGCCTTCGCCGCGCTGGCCGGTTCGGTGTTGGGTACGGCGATCCAGTTGCAGCAGGCGGCGCTGTGGGGGTGGGCCTGCTATGCGGCACTGCTGATTGCCGGCATGGCGGGTCTGGCGGTGCTTTGGCGATTTTCAAGACGGCAAGGGCCGGTCGCGCAGTGGGCTCGCGCGGTTCCGCTGATTGCGCTGATTGCACTGGTATTGGGCGCGGCGGTTGGGGCGGCGGTGGCGGGCCTGCGCGCGGCGGCAACCCTTGAGGATGCGCTTTCGCCTGCCCTTGAAGGGCGCGATCTATCCGTGGTTGGTGTCGTCACGCAAATGCCGCAGCGCATCGACGGCGGGTTGCGCCTGCGGCTTGCGGTGGAGTCGGCGCGGATGGCGGATGCGTCGCAGGCATCGGTGCGATTGCCGCCGATACTGCTGCTCGGCTGGTACGGCGACGCCGGCTTCAGCTTCGGCTCCAGTTCCAGCGGCTCGCGCGGGACGGCTGCGCTTTTGGCCAATTTGGCCAATCCGCCGCACGCGGGCGAGCGCTGGCGCATGACGGTGCGATTGAAGGCGCCGCACGGCAATCTCAATCCGCACGGCTTCGATTACGAACTCTGGCTCTGGGAGCAAGGCGTGCGCGCCACCGGTTATGTGCGAACCGGCGCCCGCGATGCAGTGCCCGAACGCCTCGGAGCCACTTGGCAGTATCCGATCGAAGGTGCGCGCGAAACGGTGCGCGATGCCATCTTTGCGCGCGTGCCCGATGCGCGCGATGCCGGTGTGGTTGCGGCACTGGCCACCGGCGACCAGAGCGCAATCGACCGGGCCGACTGGGATGTCTTTCGCGTCACCGGGGTTGCGCACCTGATGGCCATTTCGGGTGTGCACGTCACGATGTTCGCCTGGCTTGCGGGAGCGGCCATCGCCTGGCTCTGGCGGCGCAGTCCGGCGCTGATGCTGCGTTGGCCCGCGCAGCGCGCGGCGCTTGTGGGCGGCGTGCTATCGGCGGCGCTCTACGCACTGTTCAGCGGCTGGGGCGTGCCTTCGCAGCGCACGGTGCTGATGCTGGGGACGGTGGCGCTGTTGCGCCTGTCGGGCTTGCGCTGGCCCTGGCTGCATGTGTTGCTCTGTGCCTGTGCGGCCGTCGTCGCGATCGACCCCTGGGCGCTGACGCAGGCCGGCTTCTGGCTGAGTTTCGTCGCCGTGGGCGTGCTGTTCGCCGCGGATTCCGCCTTCAACGGAAAAGTACAACGGTCTGGACTGGGTTCTCGCGCAATCGGGCTTTTCCGGGAACAGTGGATCGTTACGCTGGCGCTGGCGCCATTGACGCTGCTGCTTTTCCACCAAGTGTCGGTCGTGGGGCTGCTTGCCAACCTGGTTGCGATTCCGTGGGTTACGCTGGTGGTCACGCCTTTGTCGCTGCTCGGCGTGCTGGCGCCGCCGCTGTGGCATGCCGCGGCGGCGGCGGTAGGCCTGCTCGGCACGCTGCTCCAATGGTTGGCGGGTCTGCCGTGGGCCAGTGTGTCATTGCCGGCATCGCCGGTGTGGGCCGGTGCTTGCGGGGTGGCGGGGGGGCTGTTGCTTGCGATGCGGCTGCCGTGGACTGTGCGGTTGCAGGGCTTCGTGCTGTTGTTGCCGGTGCTGTTGTGGCAGACGCCACGGCCGGCCGCCGATGAATTCGAGCTGCTCGCGGCGGATATCGGGCAGGGCAGTGCGGTGCTGGTGCGCACCGCGACGCATAGCCTTCTGTTCGACGCCGGGCCGCGCTACAGCCCCGTCAGCGATGCCGGTCAGCGCGTGGTGGTGCCGCTGTTGCGCGCGCTTGGCGAGCGGCTCGACGCGGTGGTGTTGAGCCATCGCGACAGCGACCACACCGGCGGCGCGGCGGCGGTCCTGGCGGCGCAGCCGCAGGCCCAGGTTTTGGGTTCAAGCCAGGCCGGTGATTCGCCGCGGCCGGTGCACCGATGCGTGGCCGGCGAGCATTGGACCTGGGATGGCGTGCACTTCGAATTCCTGCACCCGTTGGAGACGGACTATGCGCGCACTGGGCTTACAGCCAACGCGCTGTCATGCGTGCTGCGCATCGGCAATGGACGCGCCGCCGCGCTGCTGACCGGCGATATCGAACGGGCGCAGGAAGCGGCGTTGGTGCGGCGCACCGAACAAAACGCCCTGGAAGCCGACGTGCTGCTGGTGCCGCACCACGGCAGCAAGAGTTCGTCGAGCCAGGAACTGCTCGATGCCGTGCATCCGCGCATCGCTTGGGCGCAGGCCGGTTACCGCAACCGCTTCGGGCATCCTGCGGCAGTGGTGCGCGAGCGATATGTTCGCAGTGGCGTCGATTTCGTCGATTCGCCGCGATGCGGCGCGATCCGCTGGCGCAGCGAGCAGCCGCGCCAATGGCTATGTGAACGCGATGTTGCGCGCCGCTATTGGCACCATGAAGTGCCCGCACTTGATACTCAGCGCGGGAATTCGTCATAACGCATGCGGTCCGGTGAGTCCGGACGCGTGACGCTATCCACACCACTTACCGCAAAGCGGTAAAGCGAAAAACGTCCAAAGCCAGAATGCGACAAGAACGAGGGCAGAATAATGCTTGCTGTTTTGTCGTTTTTGCAACACAAAAGTAACGGGACGAAACATTTCTGGTAGTGCGAAATCTGCCACGGTATGCTTTTACGTTCGCAATAAACTGGCGTACCAGCCGGTTTCCATCCGCAGTCCCGCAAAACAGGTCACAGGAAAGGCTTCCCCGATGCCCATCCAAGACGGATATTACAGTGCCCGCGCCCTGTGGGCTGAACTGAGCCAAGCCGACCGCCTGTACCGGCTCGAAGGCCCAGCTCCTTTTGATGGCTTTGTTGTTGATGGCTTTGTGAGCCGCGAGGGCCTAAATGCCTTGCCGGAGCTTCGAATAATCGTCCTCGGCCTCGATGCCCACATCGAGCTTAAAACCCTGGTCAATCAAGAGGTTGCATTAGACACGGTTTTAGCCGATGGCCGCCTGCTGCGCCGGGGTGGCCTTATTCGCATGGCCGAGTCACTTGGGGCTGAAGGCGGATTTGCAAGATATCGCTTAACCGTGACGAATTTTTCCTTCTTACTCTCACAACAAAAAAACAATAGGGTCTTCAAGGATCGGCGAATCAATCAAATCATCGAGGAAGTCCTCAACCCCTATATCAAAGCCGGCCATGGCGATTTCCGCTATGCAAGCGGAACCCTGGCTTTTCTACAGAATTCGCCTGCACGAGAATACTGCACCCAATACAACGAGAATGATTTGTCGTTCCTTTTACGCCTGTTCGCCGAAGAAGGGCTTGCCTGGCGCGAAGAACAGCAAATCCTCGACAAAGACTCTCTTGACCCCAACCAGCCCATCCAGGCTCCCAAGCTGATCCTCTTCGCCGACAGCCGTGTCCAACCTTGGGACGCCAGCTCTCCGGTGCGCTATCACCGGCAGGCTCCTCTTGAGCATCGAGACAGCGTGCAAGAACTCACGCGCCATCTCAAACAACCGATTTCCCAAACAAGGCTGTCCGTGTGGCACGTCGATTTTCAGCGTCCTGTGGTG
>CAYTPC010000150.1:0-17332 GCA_964439605.1 uncultured Burkholderiaceae bacterium | reverse complement strand
TTGCAGCGCCTCGGCAACGGCGCTGCCCGCGCCGCCCATGACGGCGCCTTCCTCGATCGTTACTAGAGCTTCGTGCCCGCGCGCCGCCTCCAGCAGCAAATCGAGGTCGAGCGGCTTGGCCCAGCGCATGTTGAGCACCGTGGCGTCGAGTTCCTCGGCGGCGGCCAGGGCCGGGTACAGCAGCGTTCCAAAAGCCAGGATCGCAATGCGCTGGCCGCTGCGGCGCAACTGGCCTTTGCCGAAAGGCAGTGCATCGAGCGTGCCGGCGGGCGGCTTGCCCGCGCCCGCGCCGCGCGGGTAGCGCACAGCGACGGGGTGATCTTGCTCATACGCGGTGCTCAGCAACTGGCGGCACTCGGCTTCGTCCGCCGGGCAGGCGATGCTGATGTTGGGAATGCAGCGCATGAAGGCGATGTCGTAAGCGCCCGCGTGCGTGGCGCCATCGGCGCCGACGATTCCGGCGCGATCGAGCGCGAATACCACCGGCAGTTTTTGCAGCGCCACGTCGTGCACCACCTGGTCGTAGGCGCGCTGCAAAAAGGTGGAGTAGATCGCCACCACCGGCTTGAGTCCCTCGCAGGCCAGTCCGGCGGCGAAGGTGACGGCATGCTGCTCGGCGATGCCGACGTCGTAGTAGCGGCCCGGAAAACGCCGCGCGAATTCGACCAGGCCGGAGCCCTCGCACATCGCGGGGGTGATTCCGATCAGGCGCGGGTCTTGCTCGGCCATGTCGCACAGCCATTGGCCGAAAACCTCGGTAAAGGTGGGCTTGGGCTTGGGCGTGGCGGGCTGGACCAGGCCGACCGCCGGGTCGAATTTGCCTGGCCCGTGGTAGGCCACCGGATCGGCTTCGGCCAGTTCGTATCCCTGGCCCTTGCGCGTGATGACGTGCAGGAATTGCGGGCCTTTGAGGTGTTTGAAGTTTTCCAGCGTCGGGATCAGCGAATCCAGATCGTGCCCGTCGATCGGGCCGACGTAGTTGAAGCCGAACTGCTCGAACAGCGTGGCCGGCACGACCATGCCCTTGGCGTGCTGTTCCAGCCGTTTGGCCAGTTCGAACAGCGGCGGCGCGTTGCGCAGCACCGTTTTGCCCACCCGCTTGGCGGCGGCGTAGAAGTCGATCAGTTGCACCAGGTAGCGGTTGAGCGCGCCCACCGGCTCGCTGATCGACATTTCGTTGTCGTTGAGCACCACCAGCAGGCGGCAGCCTTCGCACTGCACGCCGGCGTTGTTCATCGCCTCGAAGGCCATGCCGGCGGTCATGGCGCCGTCGCCGATGACGGCGATGGCGTGGCGGTCTTCACCTTTTTGTTTGGCCGCCAGCGCCATGCCCAGCGCGGCGGAGATGCTGGTGGATGAATGCGCGGTACCGAAGGCGTCGTATTCGCTTTCGGAGCGCATCGGAAAGCCCGACAGCCCCCCCAACTGGCGCAGCGTGGGCAGGCGGTCGCGCCGGCCCGTGAGCACTTTGTGCGTATAGGACTGGTGGCCCACGTCCCACACCAGGCGGTCGTAGGGCGTGTTGAATACGTAGTGCAGGGCGATGCTCAGCTCGACCGTGCCCAGGTTCGAGCTCAGGTGCCCGCCGGTACGCGAAACGCAGTCGAGCACATAGGTGCGCAGCTCCTGCGCCAACTGCTTGAGCTGGTTGCGGTCGAGCTGGCGCAGCGCGGCGGGATCGTTAATCGTGGGGAGCAGGGCTTGCATCGCAAATGTTTCCAGGTTTACCGGTCGCGCTCGACCACCATGTGCGCCAGCGCGCGCAGCGCCTGGGTATCGAGCGCGGCGCCGGTGCGCGGGGCGCGGTCGAGCGCGGCCAGCGCCTGCGCGAGCAGCCGCATCGCTTCGGCGCGCGCGCCGTCCAGGCCGAGCAGGGCAACGTAGGTGGGCTTGTCGGCGGCGGCGTCTTTGCCGGCGGTTTTGCCCAGCGTAGCGGAGTCGGCGGTGGCATCCAGAATGTCATCGACCACTTGAAAGGCCAAGCCCAGTGCCGCGCCGTAATCGCGCAGCGCGGCCAGCGCATCGGCCGCCACCGGGGCCAGCGCACAGGCCGCGCCCATCTCGACGCTGCGTTGCAGCAGCGCGCCGGTTTTCAGGTAATGCATGCGGCGCAGTTGCGATTCATCCAGCATCCGGCCGACGCTGGCGAGATCGATCGCCTGCCCGCCCGCCATGCCCAGGCTGCCCGCCGCCCACGCCAGCAGGCGGCACAACTGTGCCTGCATGGCGGGTGCGATGCTGCCGTCGCCGGGCACCAGCAACTCGAAGGCCAGTGCCTGCAAGGCATCGCCAGCCAGCAGCGCATTCGCCTCGCCGAATTGGACGTGCACGGTCGGCTTGCCGCGCCGCAGCACGTCGTTGTCCATGCATGGCATGTCGTCGTGCACCAGCGAATAGGCGTGGATCAATTCAACCGCGCAGGCCGCGCGCAAGGCCGCTTGCGCGTGGCCGCCGACCGCCTCGTTGGCGGCCAGCACCAACAAGGGCCGCAGGCGCTTGCCGCCATCGAGCACGGCATAGCGCATCGCATCGCCCAACGGCGCCGGCGCGTCGTTGCCGACCCAGCGCGACAACGCGGCTTCAACCTGCGCCAGGCGCGGTTCAATCCAGGCATCGAGCCGCGCCGTATCCCAGTCCGCGCGGGTTGGCTCATGCGCCACGGCCATCGTCGGCATCATCTTGTTCTCATACGAAGTGATGAAGCTGAAGGAGCGGTCAAGATTCAGCCTTCAGCCGTCCAGCTTTTGAGGTGGCCGTCGTCGAGTACTTTGATCTGGTCTTCGACGGCCTGCAGCTTCTCGCGGCAAAAAGCCAGCAGCGCCGCGCCGCGCTGGTAGCTGACCAGCAACTGATCGAGCGGCAACTGGCCCGATTCGAGCGCGGCCACGAGCTGTTCGAGTTCCTGCACGCCCGCTTCATAGCTGGCGGGTAACACGGCCGCCTCGGGGGCAGGAGAGGAAGCGGATTTGGGCATGGCGTGTGCAGGGTAGAAGTGAAGGAACCTTCGAATAACGCCTTGCGAGCCAGGATGTACCGGCTCGCAAGGCGTTATTTGGAGGTTCCTTGATTTTAGGACGGCATCTGGCACCGCACATATTGCCCCGGGTACAATCATTTTCCCCCAATGGCAGCCCGCGAGAGTTGCCGCTTTTCTCTTCGTCTCTTCTCCCTGTGGGGAGCTTGGTCAGGTCATCTATCTATGTCTGATTTAAGTCTTCGACTACAGCCAGCCACGAGCCAACTTCCGGTTTCCGTGTATTTCGACGAGGCGCTGCTGGCACACGAAAAACAGGCGCTTTTCGCTCAAGGGCCGCGTTACCTTGGACACCGGCTTCTGGTGCCCGAGCAAGGCGACTATTTCGCATTGCCGCAGGAAGGCGAAGGCCGCGCCTTGATACATACGCCGCGGGGCATCGAGCTGGTGTCCAACATCTGCCGCCATCGGCAGGCCGTCATGCTCAAGGGGCGCGGCCAAATGCCGGCCGAGACCAGCGGCAGCCTGATCTGCCCGGTCCACCGCTGGACTTACGCCGCCGACGGCAAGCAGCCCACCGGCACGCTCATCGGCGCGCCGCATTTCGCGCACGATCCGTGCCTGCACTTGAACAATTACCGCATCAAGGAATGGAACGGTCTGCTGTTCGAGGACAACGGGCGCGACGTCGCCGCCGATCTGGCCGCGCTCGGTGCGCACGCCGAACTGGACTTCAGCGGCTACGCGCTGGGCCACATCGAACTGCACCAATGCAACTACAACTGGAAAACCTTCATCGAGGTTTACCTGGAGGACTATCACGTCGTGCCCTTCCACCCAGGGCTGGGCAACTTCGTGACCTGCGACGACCTTCGCTGGGAATTCACCCGCAACGCTTCGGTGCAGACGGTGGGCATCAATGGCTATCTGGGCCGCGCCGGCCGCGCGGGCAGCCCGGTTTACCGGAAGTGGCAGGAAGAACTGCTGAAGTACCGTAATAACGAGTTGCCCGAGCGCGGCGCGATCTGGCTCACGTACTACCCGCACATCATGGTCGAGTGGTATCCGCACGTGCTGACGATTTCGACCGTGCACCCGATTTCGCCGACCAAGACGCTCAACGCGATCGAGTTTTTCTACCCCGAAGACATCGTCGCCTTCGAGCCCGAGTTCATGAAAGCGCAGCAGGCCGCCTACATGGAAACCTGCATCGAGGACGATGAAATCGCCGAGCGCATGGATGCGGGCCGCCGCGCCCTGTTCGAGCGCGGCGACAACGAAGTCGGCCCCTACCAAAGCCCGATGGAAGACGGCATGCAGCACTTTCACGAGTGGTATCGCCAACAGATGCGGACGGACGGCGGGACGCTGCCTTTCTGACCTATATCCCTCATATTCCTCATATCCGATATCGCGGCCGTCTCCGGCATCTGGAGCTTCGGCCGCGCGGGTGCCCGCAACAAAAAAACCGAGACCTAATCTCGACCTAATCGAGACCTAAAAGGCGCCATGCAAGCTCTGTGGATGGTCTTGGCCGCACTCATCTTCGCGACCATGGGGGTCTGCGTGAAGGTTGCCTCGGCCTGGTTCAACAACGCCGAACTGGTGTTCTGGCGCGGCATCGTCGGCGTCGTCTTGATGTGGCTGCTCGCGCGCCATCGCGGCGTATCGCTTGCCACGCGCTACCCCGGCATGCACGCCTGGCGCAGCCTGGTCGGCGTGATCGCGATCGGCGCCTGGTTCTACGCCATCGCCCACCTGCCGCTGGCGACCGCCATGACGCTCAACTACATGAGCAGCGTCTGGATCGCCGCTTTCCTTGTCGGCGGCGCGCTGCTGGCCTGGATGCCGATACCCGGCCGCGACGGGCGCATGCGCCGGCCACCCCTGCAGGGGCCGCTGGTGTTGATGGTGCTGATCGGGTTTGCGGGCGTGGTGCTGATGCTCAAGCCCACCATGGACGCCGATCAGGGATTCGCCGGGGTGATGGGACTGCTGTCGGGCATGAGTTCGGCCTTTGCCTACATGCAGGTGGTGGCGCTGGCGCGCATTGGCGAGCCCGAGGCGCGCACGGTGTTTTACTTCGCGCTGGGTTCGTCGGTGGCCGGCGGCCTGGCCATGCTCGTGCAGGGCGTGTCGGCCTGGGACTGGTATCACGCCGCATGGCTGCTGCCGGTTGGCCTGCTGGCCGCCCTGGGCCAGTTGTGCATGACGCGGGCCTACTCGTCGGCCAAAACACCCGGCGGGACACTGGTGGTCGCGAACCTGCAGTATTCAGGAATCATCTTTGCGAGCATCTACGGCGTGCTGCTGTTCAAAGACCGTATCGACGCGAGCGGCTATCTGGGCATCGCGCTGATCATCCTCAGCGGCATCGCCGCCACGGTTCTGCGCCAGCGCGCGGTACCGCAAGCGCCGGCCGAGGAACATTAGGGACGGATTAGGGACGGCTCTCAGAGACTCCCTTGTTCCCTGCGCGACATTTGTAGGGACTAACCCTCTTGGGCGTTGAGTCGCCAAATTCCATATTCTCAGCAACCCATCAAGGAAGCTCTGGATAGTCGGCACTCACTGGCGCTGAGGGGGTTGTCCAGAAATTTCTTGATACTCGGTACAAGTCATCAAATGGTCCGCTTTCATGGCTTCATGGGCGGACAGGAAGCTTCGATCAGTGAAAAAATTATTGATTGCCAACCGCAGCGAGATCGCCATACGCCTGGTGCGTGCGGCACGCGATCTGGGCTTGCGGACCGTAGCGGTGTACGCGGCCGACGATGCCTCCTCGCTGCATCACTCGTTCGCAGACGAGTCGGTGCCGCTGGCGGGTGTTGGCGCGCGGGCCTACCTCGACATCGACGCCATGCTTGCCGCTGCCCGGCAAACGGGTTGCGATGCGGTCCATCCCGGCTATGGCTTTTTGAGTGAACGCGAGGACTTTGCCGCCGCTTGCCAACAGGCCGGTCTTGTTTTCGTCGGGCCGCAGGTGGAGCATCTGGGGCTCTTCGGAGACAAATCGCGCGCGCTGGCGCTGGCGGCGCACTGCGGCGTTCCCGTGATGCCGGCCACGCGCGGCGGCGCCTCGCTCGATGAAATCAGAGCCTTTTTCGATGCCCAGGGCGGGGCTGGCGTGGTCATCAAGGCGGTTGGCGGCGGCGGCGGCCGCGGCATGCGCGTGATCAACAGCCGCGACGAACTGGCACAGGCTTATGCGCGCTGCCAGGTCGAGGCGCACTCGGCATTCGGTATCGACGCGCTGTATGCCGAGTGCCTGGTGAGCCGCGCGCGTCATATCGAAGTGCAGATCGTCGGCGATGGCCGCGAAGTCATGGCGCTGGGCGAGCGCGACTGCAGCCTGCAGCGGCGCTTCCAGAAGCTGGTGGAAATCGCGCCCAGCCCGGCGTTGACCGAGGACCTGCGGCAACGCATCACCGAAGCCGCCCTGCGCATGGCGCGCGAGGTCGGTTATTGCAGCCTGGGCACCTTCGAATTTCTGGTTGACGAAGGCAGGGCGGACGGTTCTTTCGTCTTCATCGAGGCCAACCCCCGCCTGCAGGTCGAGCACACCATTACCGAACAAGTCACCGGGCTGGATCTGGTCGGCTTGCAGTTGGGCATCGCCGCCGGCCGCAGCCTGCGTGAACTGGGGCTGGACCCGGCGCATCCGCCGCGTCCGCGCGGCCACGCGATCCAGTTGCGCATCAATGCCGAGACGCTGGACGAGCAGGGCGTAGCCGGCATGGCCACGGGCCGGATCGAACGCTTCGACCTGCCGGCCGGGCCCGGTGTGCGCGTCGACACGCACGGCTATCCGGGCTACTCGCCATCGCCCAATTACGACACCCTGCTGGCCAAGCTGATCGTCAGCGCCAGCAGCCCCGACTTCCGCGATGCCGTCCACCGCGCGCGCCGGACGCTGGCCGAACTATCGATCGACGGCCTGGCCACCAACGCCGACCTGCTGCGTGCGCTGGTCGAACGCGAGGAGTTCGAAACGCAGACGGCGGTGCATACGCGTTTCTTTGAGTCCGTCCTGCCCGCGTTGTTGAAGCGCGCCCAGGCCCTGAGCACGACGCGCCCAGTCCAGGCCGCGCCGGTCGCGCAGCCAATCGCCGCGCCCGAGGAGGAAACGGTGGACGTCGACTTGCACGCCGTGCGCGCGCCCATGGCGGGCCGCGTTTTCGAAGCGTCCGTGCAGGTTGGCGACGCGGTCCGCGCCGGGCAGGCCGTCGTCATCCTCGACGCGATGAAGATGGAGCACGTCATCGCCGCCGATTGCGATGGCCGTGTGCTTGAACTGCGGGTGGAGTCCGGCGCGCAGGTGGTCGAGGGGCAGGTGCTGGCCGTGCTGGAGCCGGCCGATCTGGGCGGGCAGGCCGCCGATACTGCGCAAAGCGGCGACCGGCGTGCCGTGCGTGCCGATCTGCAGCGCCTGCTCGACCGTGAGCGTTTTTTGTATGACGACGCGCGGCCGGATGCGGTCGCACAACGCCGGGCGCGCGGCCAGCGCACCGCGCGGGCCAACATCGCCGACCTGTGCGACGAAGGCAGCTTCATCGAATACGGCGCGCTGGCAGTGGCCGCGCAGCGCAGCCGCCGCGCCATCGACGACCTGATTCGAAACACTCCAGCCGACGGCATGATTACCGGCATCGGCACCATCAATGCGGCGCTGCCCGGCATCGAACGCACCCGTTGCGCCGTGCTGTCTTACGACGCCACCGTGCTTGCCGGTACCCAGGGCAAGTACAACCATACCAAGACCGACCGCCTGCTTGGCGTGGCTTTGCGCCACCGTCTGCCCACCGTCCTGTTCGCCGAGGGCGGCGGCGGGCGGCCGGGCGACGTCGACGTGCCTTCCGTCGCCGGTTTGTGGCTTGACACCTTCGCCGCCTTTGGCCGGCTCAGCGGCCAGGTGCCGGTGGTGGGCATCGCATCGGGCCGCTGTTTCGCCGGCAATGCCGCCTTGCTGGGCTGCTGCGATGTCATCATCGCCACGCGCAACGTCAACATCGGCATGGCCGGTCCGGCCATGATCGAAGGGGGAGGCTTGGGCGTATTCCGGCCAGAAGACATTGGCCCGGCGCCGGAACAGTACGCCAACGGCGTGATCGACCTGCTGGTCGAAGACGAAGCCGCGGCCGTTGCCGCCGCCAAACACTACGTGTCGATGTTCCAGGGCCGCCTGTCGCAGTGGGAAGCCCCGGACCCGCTGCTGCTGCGCAGCGTCGTGCCCGAGAACCGGCTGCGCTCCTATGACACGCGCGCGGCGATCCACGGCCTGGCCGACGTCGGGAGCGTGCTGGAACTGCGCGGCGGTTTCGGGGTGGGCATCCACACCGCTCTGGCGCGCATCGAGGGCTACCCGGTCGGCATCATCGCGAACAATCCGCGCCACCTGGGCGGCGCCATCGATCCGGACGCCGCTGACAAGGGCACGCGCTTTCTGCAAATGTGCGACGCCCACGGGCTGCCGGTGGTGTCACTGGTCGATACCCCGGGCTTCATGGTGGGCCCGCAGGTTGAACGGCAGGCGCAGGTGCGCCACGTGTGCCGCCTGTTCGTCGCGGCGGCCTGCTTGCGCGTGCCCCTGCTGTCGGTGGTGCTGCGCAAGAGCTACGGGCTGGGCGCCATGTCCATGATCGCCGGCAGCTCGCGCAGCCCCACCTTCACCGTGTCCTGGCCCACCGGCGAATTTGGCGGTATGGGTTTGGAAGGCGCCGTGCGCCTGGGCTTTCGCAAAGAGTTGGAGGCGGCAGCCGAAGGGCCGGAGCGCGACGCCCTCTATCAACGCCTGGTCGACCAGATGTACGAGCGCGGGCAGGCCATGAACGCGGCCGAATTCCTTGAGATCGATGCCGTCATCGACCCGGCGCAGACCCGGCGCTGGCTGCTTGCGGGACTGGAGGCCGCCCGGCAGGGCTCCGCCGTGCCCGTGGAGCCGGCACGGTTTGTTGATACATGGTAGAGCGCGCCGCATTTTCTTTTCATGCCGCTACGGCGGCGACATAACTTAGAACAGAAGGAGACGAAAGATGAAGCAAGCAAGCTTGAAATGTCTGTCCGCCGTGGCGATGACCTTGGCTATGGCGGGCTGGGCGGTTGGTGCTCAGGCACAAAGTGTTGATTCGGACACGGTGGTGGTGGCGTTCGCCGGAGAGGCCACTACGCTTGATCCGGTCAAATTCTCAGCCGGCGTGGACTACTACTTTCTCGACCAGATATTTGAGATGCTGGTACGCCCCAACCCGGAACTCAAGAGCGAGAACTGGTTGGCCGAAAACTGGACACTGAGTACCGGCCCGGATGGCAAGCCACTCATCAGCGTGCGCCTGCGCAAGGGTGTGAAGTTTCACAACGGCGATCCATTGACATCCGAGGATATCGAGTTTTCCTGGCAACGCCAGCGCGATCCGAAGTCCAGCTTCTTCTCCTACACCGTTTCGGCGGTGGACCGCATTGAGATCGTTGATCCGCTGAACTTCAAGATTCACTTCAAACGACCTGACGCTTCCTTCATCGCTGGCGGCCTGCAGATCTGGGCCATGCCAAAAAAGTACATCCAGAAGGTCGGTGAGGAGGAATTCGCACGTAAGCCGGTGGGTACTGGACCGTGGAAGTTCGTCTCGCGTGCAGTGAAAGAAGATCTGCGGCTGGAGGCTTTCGATGACTACTGGAACAAGAAAAACCGACCTGCGGTGAAGCACCTGATCATCAAGATCATTCCCGAGGACATGACGCGCGTGAGCGCCTTCAAGACCGGCAAGGTGGATTGGCTGGACAACGTTCCGCCCGCGCAGATCGAGGAGGTCAAAAAGATGCCGGGGGTCAAAACGGTCACGGTGGTCAGCGGTAACAACCTCTTCATCAACTTTCCGTCCCACCTGCCTAACTCGCCCTTCAAAAACCCCAAGGTGCGCGAAGCGGCAGCTCACGCCATTGATGTGGACGCCATCATCAAACGCGTGCTGTTCGGACAAGGGGAGCGCTATGCCCAGGTAGGCAAGGGAGGGGCCGGCTACGACCCAGCACTCAAGCCTTTTACCTATGACCCGAAGCGTGCGCGAGAGTTGCTCAAGGAAGCGGGGTTTCCGAACGGTTTCGATACGCCCTGCTACAACCTTACGACACCGCGTGAGCCCAATGTCAAGGAAGTCGGTGAAGCGATGTTTGCTTACCTGTCCTCAGTGGGCATTCGCTGCCAAGTGCGCAACCTCGAGTACGGCGCTTGGATCTCGCTTGGCAAGCGCGCCCGTACCGGACCACCGGAGATGGATGGCGTGATCAGTTGGATGTGGGGGCAGGGCCTGCCTGGCGATCCTGGCATGGGTTGGCTGGGGCACATGCACAGCTATCAGCCGGGTACTGGTTTTGGTACGTATTCGTACGACGCCGACCCGGAAGTGGACGCCTTGACGGAGCAGCAGAGCCAGACAATGGACCCGGTCGTTCGCGAGGCGCTGCTCAAAAAGATCGCCGTGGTCAAGCAGGAGCGGGTGCTGGGCGGCGTACCTACGTATCGACCGCTGGTCACCTTTGCATGGCGCGACAAGCTGAACTACACGCCGTGGCCAGTGCACTACTGGCGCGTGTTCCAGGAAGTAGGCTGGAAGAAGCCCTGAGGAGCGCACCAAAGCCGATCTCAGAAGACCCCGTTTATGCACATCTTCCGACGCCTGCTGCACGGCCTTGTCAGCATTCTGGGCGCCAGCGTGATCATCTTCGTCATCTCCCGGCTCTCGGGAGATCCGGTGACGTTGATGCTGCCGCCGGACGCGCCGCCAGAGTCCATTGAAGCGTTGCGCGCGCATCTGCGGCTCGATCAGCCGCTCGTGATGCAATACCTGTACTTCCTTGGTCACGCCCTGTTGGGCGACTTCGGCAACTCGTACCGCTGGCAGGTGCCGGCACTGCAACTGATTTTGGAGCGCTTGCCAGCCACCATTGAGTTGGCCATCGCGGCACTGGGGTTCAGTGTGGCGATCGCGGTGCCCTTCGGCGTGCTGTCCGCGGTGCATCGTGGGAGGTGGTTCGACCGTTTCGGCAAGGCCTTTGCCATGCTTGGGCAGGCGATGCCGAATTTCTGGATCGGACTGCTGCTGATCTTGCTGTTCGCGGTGCAACTCCAGTGGTTGCCGGCCTTTGGCCGCGAGACTGCTGCCAGCCTGGTGCTGCCGGCCATTGCACTGGGCTGGTACCCGGTCGCCGCGCAGACGCGAGTGGTGCGTTCGGCCATGCTTGACGCGCTGGACAGTGACTACTTGCGCATGGGCCGCTCCCTGGGGATACCCGAGCGCGTGCTGGTGTGGAAGTACGCCCTGCGCAACGCCGCCGTGCCGCTGGTCACCATTCTTGGCGTGTACTTTGCCGCCATGCTCGGCGGCGCCTTCGTGGTGGAGGTGATCTTCGCTTGGCCCGGTGTCGGCCGTACCGTGGTGGAGGCCGTGTTCGCGCGCGATTTTCCCGTCGTGCAGGCCGGCGTACTGCTGACCTCCGTGCTGTTCGTGGTGTCCAACTTGCTGGTGGACATCAGCTACGGCCTCATTGACCCGAGGATTCGTCATGGCTGATGCGCTGACCACAACCCCGCCCCAGACACAGCAGACACAGCGCACCCGGCGTACGGTGGCGAACTGGTGGCGCGGCATTCGCTGGAGTGAGTTGCCGTGGTTCTCCATTGTCGTAATCGCCGTACTGCTGGTGTGCGCCATCAGCGGCGAACACATCCTGCCGCAGGATCCCAACGGGCTCGACCTCAGCCTGGCCTTCAAGCCGCCGGCTGGGTTCGCCGGCAGTGAGCCCGGCTACCTGCTGGGCACCGACAACCTGGGTCGCGACGTGCTCTCGCGCATCGTCGCGGGCACGCGTGTATCGCTGCTGGCGGCGCTGTATGCGGTCGTGATTTCGGGCGGCATCGGCACGATGGCAGGCATGGTGGCAGGCTACCTCGGCGGGCGCGTCGACGCGCTGCTGATGCGGCTGGTCGATATCCAGATGTCGATCCCCTCGCTCGCGCTGGCCTTGGTTCTCGCTGCCGTGCTTGGGCCGGGCTTCGAGACGGTGGTGATCGTCATCGTTGTGACCTACTGGACCTGGTACGCGCGCATCGTGCGTGGCGAGGTGTTTTCGCTGAAGGAACGCGATTACGTGGCTTTGGCCAAAGTGGCCGGGTGCGGGACTTTCACCATCTTGCGCCGTCATCTGCTGCCGAACGTGTTCAACACCTTGCTGGTGCTGTCCACGCTGCAAATCGGGCAGGTCATCATCTTCGAGGCCTCGTTGAGTTTTCTCGGGCTGGGTATCCAGCAGCCGGACGTATCCTGGGGGCTGATGTTGGCCGACGCGCGCAATTACATCAGTAACGCGTGGTGGGTGATTACCCTGCCGGGTCTGGCGATCATGCTGACTTGCCTGGCATCCAACCTGCTGGGAGACTGGTTGCGCGACAAGCTCGATCCGCGTAGGAGGCAACTGTGATGGCGGCTGTGCAAGAAGCGTCCTCCTCAGCGACGGCAAGCTCGGTAATCGCGCCTGCCGCCCCTGCCACAACACCAGGCAAAGCGCCGATGCTGTCGGTGCAGGACCTGAAGGTTTGGCTGACTCTGCGCCGCGGCGTGGTGCGCGCCGTGGACGGCGTGGACCTGCGTGTGGACGAGGCCGAGACGCTGGGTGTGGTCGGCGAATCTGGCTCTGGTAAGACGATGACGCTGCTGTCGATCATTGGCCTGCTCCCGCGCCAGGGCGGCGTCAGCGTGCAGGGCCGTATCGAACTGGACGGCGTGAATCTGCTCGATCTACCGGAAAAGCGCATGGCGGCCGAGTACCGTGGCCGCAAGATTTCCATGATCTCACAGGACCCGCTGACTTCACTCAACCCTGTCTACACGGTCGGCGATCAAGTCGGCGCGCCGCTGCGCCACCACGGTCTGGCGCGCGGACGTGCGGACGAGCGCCGGCAAGTGGTAGACGTGCTTTCACGGGTGCGCATCCCCTCGCCGGAACACCGGCTGGACGACTATCCGCATCAGTTCAGCGGTGGCATGCGTCAGCGCGTCGTCATCGGCGCGGCCATTGCCTGCGCGCCACGCCTGCTGGTGGCCGACGAGCCGACCAGCGCGCTGGACGTGACCATCCAGGTGCAGATGATGGGCCTGATGCGGCGTCTGCAGGAGCAGACCGGCGTGGGCATCATCTTCGTCACGCATGACTTGGGCGTGGCCGCCAGTCTGTGCCACCGCATCGCCGTCATGTACGGCGGGCGCGTGGTTGAGACGGCTGACGTGCGCACCTTGTACCGGTCTCCGGCGCATCCGTACACACAGGCGCTGTTCGCCTCCATACCCAGTTTCGAAGGACGGCGCGAGCGGTTGTTCGCGATTCCCGGAGCACCGCCCAGCCTGATCGATCCGCCGCAGGGCTGCCGCTTCGCGGCGCGCTGTTCACAACGCACGCCGCGCTGCGACGAAGCCTATCCGCCTTTGCTGGACTTGGGCGGCAGCCATCGGGTGGCCTGCTGGCTGCACGTGCAGAACTAACAAGACTAACAAGGGACGATGCATGCTGCTCGAAGTACAGGATCTGGTGAAACATTTCCCCGTACGCCAGTTTGGTGGACGTGAATTGGTGCGCGCGGTCGATGGTGTGAGCTTCGGGGTAGAGGCGCGCCAGACCTTCGCGCTGGTCGGCGAATCAGGCTGTGGCAAGACCTCGATCGCCAAGCTGCTATTGCTGTTGGAGCGGCCAACGCAGGGCCGCATCCTGTTTGACGGGCAGGAGGTACTGGCGCTGGGGCGTCAGGGTATCCATGCTTACCGCCGGCAGGTCCAAGCCGTATTTCAAGATCCGTCTTCATCGCTGAACCCGCGTCTGCGCGTGTCCACCGCGCTGGCCGAACCCATCATCGCCCACGAAGGCTGGGGCGTTTTGCGCAATCGGGCGGCCCTGCGCCGGAGACTGGCTGAGCTGCTGGACATTGTCGGCCTGCCGGCTGGCGCGATGGATTTGTATCCGCACGAATTCAGCGGAGGGCAGCGCCAGCGCATCGCCGTGGCGCGAGCACTGGCACTGCGCCCGCGGCTGTTGGTGCTGGACGAACCGACCTCGGCACTCGACGTTTCGATCCGCGCCCAGATCATCAACCTGCTGTCGGACATTCAGCGCGATTTCGGTATCGCCTACGTGGTCATCGCGCACGACCTGGCGTTGGTGCGACACTTCAGCTCTGTAGTCGGGGTAATGTATTTGGGGCGCATGGTCGAAAGTGGAACGAGCGAGCAGGTCTTCGATGCGCCTGCGCATCCGTATACGCAGGCTTTGCTGGGCTCCGCGCCGCGGCCCGACCCCGACCACCAGCCTCGCGAAGGCTTGATTTCGGGCGAAATCGGAAGCGCCCTGCGGCCGCCTTCGGGTTGCCGTTTCCATCCGCGTTGTCCGCGCGCCATGGATATTTGCGCCCGGCAGGAGCCGCAGTCCGTTATCGTTGCGTCAGGCCAGATTGCCGCATGCCACCTGCTTGATGGCACCCCCTTTACCGCACGTACTTTGCAGGAGTCAATCCCCTCATGACCACCATGACACCCGAAGAAGAGAGTTATTTCCGTAACCTTCAAGCCCAGCACCGTGCGCGCTGGCCGGCAGGGCTGCCGACGCAGCCGTGTTACCCGCACGGCGAGATCGCACTGTCCGATTACCTGCGCGCCTGGGCGCGTGAGCGGCCGGAACAACCCATGCTGATCTTTTACGGCTACCGCATGAGCTTCGCGGAACTGGATGCATACAGCGACCGCTGCGCCGCGCTGCTGCACGCGAACGGCGTGCGCGCGGGCGACCGGGTCGCCGTCATCCTCGGCAATTGCCCGCAGTTTCTGATTGCCTTCTACGGCATCCTCAAACTCGGCGCCGTTTACGTGCCGGTGAACCCGCTGTTCAAGGAAGTCGAACTGGTGCATGAGCTGGGCGATGCCGGCGCGCGGGTCGCCATCGTGATGGACAGCTACGCACCCCTGTTGATGTCGGTGAAGGATCGCCTGGGGCTGGAGACTGTCTTCACGACCGCTTTGGGCGAATTGTTACCGGCTCAGCCGGAGATCGTGCTGCCGCCCGGCCTGGATGCGGCGTATCAGCCAACGCCGGGCACGCAGGCTTTTCTGCCGGCGCTGGCGGCATGCCAGGAAGCGGCGCCCGCTCATCAGGCGGATCTGGATGCGGTGGCAGCCCTCAACTACACCGGCGGCACGACCGGCCTGCCCAAAGGGTGCATCCACACCCAGCGCGACATGATTTACACGGCCGCTGCCAGCAACACGGCCGGCGGCACCATCTCGCCCGACCATCCGGGTGCAAACCCGGAGGACATCAGCCTGAACTTCCTGCCGATGTTCTGGATCGCCGGCGAAAACGCCGGTTTGATCAACCCGGTATTTACGGGCAGCACGCTGGTGCTGCTGGCGCGGTGGGACGCACTGGCGGTGATGCAGGCCATCAGGCGCTATCAAGTGCGGCACAGCTTCCTGCTGGTCGACAACGTGCTGGAGATCATGGATCACCCGCGGCTGCCGCAGTACGACCTGCGCTCGCTCAAGACCACGCGCGTGGCCTCCTTCGTGCGCAAGATATCGGTGGAGTACCGGCGCCGCTGGTACGCCGTGACGGGCGTCATCATGGCCGAAGGCGCCTGGGGCATGACCGAGACGCACACCAGCGACACCTTCACCCACGGCATGCAGCAGGGCGATCAAGACTTGCTGGGCCGTCCCGGCTTCGTCGGATTGCCGGTGCCTGGCACCCTGATCAAGATCTGCGATTTCGATACCGGCGCGCTGCGTCCGCAGGGCGAAGAGGGCGAGATCGTCGTGCATACCCCCTCGCTTTTCAAGGGTTACTGGCAACGGCCCGATGCGACGGCCGAAGCGATTCACGACGGGTGGTTCCGTACCGGCGACATCGGCGTTTACGACGAACAGGGCTACCTGCACTATCTGGGCCGTCGCAAGGAAATGCTCAAAGTGCGCGGGATGAGCGTTTTCCCTTCCGAGATCGAGACGCTGATCTGCCAGCACCCCGCCGTGCAGGGCGCTGCCGTGGTGGGCCGGCCCGATCAAGACAAGGGGCAGGTGCCGGTGGCTTTCGTCCGGCTCCGTCCGGGCGTGGACGCCAGCCCTGCCGCCCTGCAGGCTTGGTGCCGCGAGCAGATGGCGACCTACAAGGTGCCCGAAGTGCGCATCGTGGGCGAGTGGCCCATGACCAGCACGGGTAAGATCAAGAAACACGAATTGCAAGCCCAGATCGAACGATCTGATGGATAACGCCACACCAGTCTGCCTGCCATGCGATACACCACCCTGATTTCCCCCGATCAACTGCGCGAGTCGATCGCCAGCGGCATGCCGCTGATGATCTTTGATTGCAGCTTCGAACTCATGCAACCCGAGGCCGGCCAGCAGCAGTACCGCGCGGCGCACATTCCGGGCGCGGTATATGCGAACCTGGACACCGATCTGAGCGCGCGAAACGGTGCGCCTGAAGCCGACACGCCCGCCTCAGGCGGGCGCCATCCGCTGCCGAGCCGCGAAAAATTCGCCGCATGGCTTGGCCGCATCGGTTTCAGCAACGACATGCAGGCGGTGGTCTATGACCGCAATGGCGTCAACTTCTGCGGCCGGCTGTGGTGGATGCTGCGCTGGGTCGGCCACGAGGCGGTTGCCGTGCTCGACGGTGGTCTGCAAGCCTGGCAGGCGGCGGGCGGTGAAGTGACCGGGCGCGAGACGCCGGCGCATCCCCAATCGACCTTTGCCATCAAGACGCAGCAGGTGCCGCTGGTCGATACCCGCACGGTGGTTGGGCGGCTGGAAACACCGGCGCAAACAGTGATCGATGCGCGCGGCGCACCGCGCTATCGCGGCGAGGTGGAGCCATTGGAAGCGGTTGCGGGCCATATTCCGGGCGCGCTCAATCGGCCATTTACCGAGAATCTCGGGCCCGATGGCCGATTCAAGTCAGCCGCGCAATTGCGCGCCGAATTCGAGGCGCTGCTCGCGGGCCGGGATCCGGCAACGGTGGTGCACCAGTGCGGCAGCGGCGTCAGCGCAGTGGCGAATCTGCTTGCGATGTCAATCGCCGGTCTTGGAACAACGGCGCTCTACGCAGGTAGTTGGAGTGAATGGTGCAGCACGCCAGGGTTGCCGGTTCGCCAGGGCGCACAGCCTTGAGATCCTAAATATCATCGCAGACGGGCGGCGAGCGAGGTGCCGCCCTCTCAGTCCGGCGCCTGCACCACGCGATCGGATTCCTCGTCGGCCAACACATTGTCGGCATCGAGCAGACTCGCGTCGCTCAAGTCCAGGCCCGTCTCCTCGGACAATT
>CAYTPC010000149.1:0-6366 GCA_964439605.1 uncultured Burkholderiaceae bacterium | reverse complement strand
CGAAAGTGAAACTGGTCTGCCCGAATCGGACTACGTCATGCTTTTACAAGACTTGGCGTACTGCGAGGAAGGGGTGCAGCGGTTGCACACCGGTGACAAGCGTGTCTTTCAATGCGGCCCGATGGGGGCTTTCATGAAAGCAGGCAAACGCATGCTTGCTCATTCAGTGCGGCGTCTGATGTATATCGAATCGGGAGACATCGGCATCAATGTCGAGAAAACGCCGTTATGGGATGAGTTCGTCGTGGCGTTGACCCGGTTGGAGCAGGCTTGGAGCGAGTGTTCCCTCTACATTATCGAACCGGATTACATGGGCACGCCTACGGGTGTCGCACTCTTGATCTGTAATGACCACATCCGAGAGAAACTCTCCAAAATGGGCTTTCCCAATCCCCTGCCTGAAGTGCCCGATCCGCCCAAGGATGTACTTATCCGCACGGGTGAGGAGGTCAAGTACTCGGGCATCTGGGAACCGGTTGAGGTACCTGCCCGCAAGCTTGTCGTCAGTCTGTTCAAACCTGAACCGCCCAAGGGGCCATTCCCAATTACCGGTACCATGGGTTATCTGCACGGGGGAACCAAAGTCCCCAGGAAATCGGCCTATGCGAGCACCAAGGGGGTTCCCACGACTTGGCGCCTGCTCTGGCGAGACGACCGCTACGAAGACGGGACGATTCCGGAAGAAGAAAAGGGCTATGTGTTCCTGTCCCCCGAAGAGCCCAAGCCGCAAGCGCCTGCGCCGGTGCGTGTCGACAGCAAACTGGTGGTTCTAGAAAGCGGCCAGCTTGCGCCGGTTGCAGGGCGCTGGCTTCACGAACACGATCTGCATGTTTGGGTGCAGATCGCCCAGGGTGAGGCGCTGCCGCTGCACGAAGGCCGCAAGGTGCGCTGGATATTGGCGGTAGTGTGAAAAGAAAAAGCCGCTGTCTTCCACGGGGGTGACCGCGCGACTGCGCGCGCAGGCTTCCAAAGATCACCGCGAGGTCACCCCATGACGATATCCAAGACACGCCCGAACCGCCCAAGGGATGCGCACACCAGCGTTGCCGCGGTAGTGCTGCACGATGCGTGTGAAGCTGGTCCATGGCATGAACTCCATGATTTGGGCGAACAGGGTTTTGCCAACGTTCAAGTGCGCTCCTCGGGGATGTCAACCCCGGGAATCTACGCAAATCATGGACGGCAAAGTTCAAATCGACACCAAACAAAATCGGCCTGCAGACCGCACCAACGCTTGCTTTTTCAGTCGGCTCGAGACGTTTAACCGGACACTACTGTGGCTGCACAGCCAATTCGCGCAAGACGCCAGCCCAGGGTTTTGGCAGATTCGGTGGCGCCGGGCGCCTTCCGGCCATCACCACCAAGGCGCACGAAGAACGTGTTGACGATCCCCACGGGCCAATGGCAACGGCCAATCCCGCGCCGGCCATCGGAGACCCTCAGCACATCCTCAGAGACTCTCTTTACAAATAACCCTGAAAGAGCCTATGGAGACACCCACGATGAGCACGCACGCCGCGGAACAATCCTTCGAATTGCAGGCCAACCTCGTCGAGCGCGTATGCGTCGGCGACATCCTCACGCGCACCGCCGAACTGCACCCGCACGCAACGGCCGTGGTTGACGGCGCGCGCCGCATCAGCTACGCGCAGCTCGACCGCGAGGCAACCCAGCTCGGCCACGCGCTGCTCGGCCTGGGCCTGCGCGCGCAAGAGGTCGTTGCGGTTATGGCGCGCAACGGCGTCGAACTGCTCTTGACTTACTTTGCCTGCGCGCGTGCCGGCCTCGTGTGCGCCCCGGTCAACCTGGGCCTGCGCCCGGACGAAATCGCCTGGTGCTTGGGTGACGCCAAGGCGCGCGTGCTCATCGCCGAGCGCGCCCTCTCGGCATTGGCCGACGGCGTGCTCGCCCAGGCTCCGCCCGAATTGGCGCACCGCTACTGGATCGAGCCTGACAACGGCATGCCCCCCGGCCCGCACGATTTCCGCACCCTGGTGGGGCAGGGCAGCACCGATCCGCTCGAAGTGCTGGTGCGCGACCGCGACCCGGTTCAACTGCTCTACACCAGCGGCACCACCGCGCAGCCCAAAGGCGTGCTCACCAGCCACCTGGCGGTCACGATCGCGGCGCTGTCCAACGCGCTGTCGCTCCAGGGCGCGCCGGGTTATGCCGGGCTCATCGTGCTGCCGCTGTTTCACTGCGCGATGCTCAACTCCGTCGCGCTGCCGCTGCTTCTTTGCGGCGGAAAACTCGTGCTCATGAAAAGCTTCGACGGCCCGCGAATCTGCGAGCTCTTCGATGCCGAGCAAATCCAGATCGTCGTGCTGCTGCCGATGATGCACGGCCTGCTGCTCGACGACCCCGCGCTGCAAGGGCGCCGCTTCGAATCGATGCGGCGCGCCATGTACGCGATGGCGCCCATGTCTGAAGAGCGCCTGCACGGCATTCACGCCATGTTCCCCAACGCCGACGTCGTGCTCGGCTCGGGCCAGACCGAGTTCACCCCCGCTTCGTGCATGCAGCGCCCGGAGCACCAGTGGAGCAAGGCCGCCACCTGGGGCACCGCCACCGTCATGACGCGCGTGGCCATCATGGACGAGCAGGGCAACTTGCTGCCGCGCGGCGAAACCGGCGAACTGGTCTACCGCGGCCCGCACGTGATGAACGGCTACCTCAACCAGCCCGAGGCCAGCCGCCACTGCCTGCGCCACGGCTGGTTTCACAGCGGCGACGTGGCGCACATCGATGAAGACGGCGCGATCTGGTTCAAAGACCGCACCAAAGACGTGATCAAAACCGGCGGTGAAAACGTCGCCTCGATCGAGGTCGAACGCTGCCTGCTCGGCCACCCCGGCGTCGCCGAAGCGGTGGCCGTCGGCGCGCCGCACGAGCACTGGGGCGAAGCCATCACCGGCGTCGTGGTCCGCAAGCCCGGCGCCACGGTCGATGAAGCCGCGCTGATCGCCTATTGCCACGAACGGCTCGCGGGCTTCAAGGTGCCCAAGTCGATCGTCTTCGCCGATGACCTTCCGCGCACCGGCACCGGCAAGATTCAGAAGCACATGATTCGCGAAAACCTACGCACGCACTACACCCGATGAACACCACCTCCAGCTCTTCCAGCACTTCAAGCACCTCCGCCCGCACGGTCCGCATCGGCGGCGCCAGCGGCTTCTGGGGCGACAGCATGGTCGCCGCGCCGCAACTCGTGAACTCGGGCCTGATCGACTACCTGGTGTTCGACTACCTGGCCGAAACCACGATGGCGATCCTGGCCGCCGCGCGCGCCAAGAAACCCGAAATGGGCTATGCCACCGATTTCGTCGACAGCGCGATGAAGCAGGTGCTGCCCGAAGTCATGCGTCGCGGCATCAAAGTCATCGCCAACGCCGGCGGCATCAACCCCGGCGGTTGCGCCGAGGCATTGCGCGCGCTCGCGCGGAGCATGGGGCTGGAGCCGCGCATCGCCGTCGTCGAAGGCGACGACGTGAGCGCGCTCATGCCCGCGCTGCGCCAGGCCGGCACGCGCGACATGTTCACCGGCGAGCCGCTGCCCGAGCAGGTGCTCAGCGCCAGCGCCTACTTCGGCGCGCTGCCGATCGCGTGCGCGCTCGCGGCCGGCGCTGACATCGTCATCACCGGGCGCTGCGTCGACAGCGCCGTCACCCTCGGCGCGCTGATGCACGAATTCAACTGGGCGCCCGGGCAATACGACTGCCTCGCCGGCGGCAGCCTCGCGGGCCACATCATCGAATGCGGTTGCCAGGCCACCGGCGGCCTGTTCACCGACTGGCGCGAAGTGCCCGATTGGCCGCACATCGGCTACCCGATCATCGAATGCGCCGAAGACGGCAGCTTCGTCCTGAGCAAAGCGCCCGGCACCGGCGGCCTGATCCGCCGCGCTTGCGTGGCCGAGCAACTGCTCTACGAAATCGGCAACCCGGCCGACTACCTGCTGCCCGACGTGCGCTGCGATTTCCGCCAGGTCAGCATCGAGCAGCTTGACGACACCCACGTGCGCGTCAGCGGCGCGCGCGGCCGCGCGCCCACCACGAGCTACAAAGTCTCGGCCACGCAGCTCGATGGATGGCGCTGCGCAGGCTCGACCGTCATCGTCGGCATCGACGCGGCCGCCAAGGCGCGGCGCACCGGCGAGGCGATCATCGAGCGCACGCGCGAAATCCTTGCCGCGATGGGCCTGCCCGATTACAGCGCCACCTACATCGAACTGCTCGGCGCCGAAACCCTTTACGGCGCGCACGCGCGCACCGGCGACACGCGCGAAGCCATGCTGCGCGTGGTGGTTGAACACCCGATGAAAAAGCCCCTTGAAATCTTCGCGCGCGAAATCGCGCCGGCCGGCACTTCATGGTCGCCCGGCACCACCGGCGCATCGAGCGGCCGGCCTTCGCCTTCGCCGTTGATCAAGCCCTTTTCTTTCCTGCTCGACAAGGCCCGTGCGCCGGCGCGGGTCGTGATCGGCGATGAACGCCTGGCGGTTGAAGCGCCCGCGGGCGTCACTGCTGCTGCCGATGCCGCCGAAGCGCCGGCGCTGCCGCCCCCGGCCGCGTGGAGCGATCCGCCCGGCCAGGCGCTGGTCGAAGTGCCGCTCATCAAGCTCGCCTGGGCGCGCAGCGGCGACAAGGGCAACCAGGAAAACATCGGCGTCATCGCGCGCCGCCCCGAATGGCTGCCCTTGCTGTGGCAGCGCCTGACCCCCGAAGCCGTGCAGCGCCATTTCGCCCACCTCGCGCACGGCCGTGTCGAACGCTTTCACCTGCCCGGCATCAGCGCGATCAACTTCGTGCTGTACGACGCCCTTGCCGGCGGCGGCCCCGCTTCTCCGCGCTTCGATCCCCTGGGCAAGGGCTTCGGGCAGATCTTGCTCGACATGCCCGTGCAAGTACCCGAATCGCTGGCGCGGGAACTTTGAGCGTGACGGTCGTGCAGTATGCAATCATCGACAATCGTAAAAGTGTGTTGTTCGCCATGCTTCATCGCCACCTCAACCATGAACGCTTCAGCCTCGCCGCCATCGACGACGTGATCTCGCGCGGGCGGTGGCGGGACTGGGCTGAACTGCGCCGGGCGGCATTGTCCGACCGTTCCCTGCTGGACAAGGTGGAGCGCATTTGCCGCCCTTACGTCTCCGATCCCTACGCGCAACGCCACCACTTCTGGATGCGCTATGCCGAAGAACACCGCACTGCCTGACTGGGAACTGGTCTTGTCCTCCGCCGCACGACTCCAGCGGATCCTGCCGGATGCCGTGCTGGTCGGAGGAACTGCCTCAGCAATCCATGCCGAGCATCGCTTCTCGCGTGATGCCGACCATGTGCTGACCGATCTGCGCCATCGTTTCGATGAAGTGCTGGCCGAGCTTGAGTCGGTTGCTGGCTGGAAAACGGCTCGCGTACAGCGCCCCGTGCAAATCCTTGGCAGTCTCGACGGCATCGAAACCGGCGTTCGCCAGCTTATCCGAGACGAACCACTGGAAACGACAGTTGTGGACTACCATGGTGCACGCATTACCGTTCCGACCGAAGGCGAGATTCTGCGTATCAAGGGCGTGCTGATCCTCAAGCGCAATGCCACGCGGGACTACCTTGACTTTGTGGCCTTGGCCGATCACATGGGCGATGAGAAGGTTGCTCATGCGTTGCAATCGTTTGATTGGCTTTACCAGCAGAACAATGGTGAATCGCCATTACAGCAGTTGCAAGTGCAGCTTGCCAACGCGCTGCCCTACGACTTGGAAGAAACCGAACTCAGCGAATACAAGAACCTTGATCTTCGCTGGCACGACTGGCAAGCCGTCAAAGCCGCTTGCTCGCACCTTTCGATCGTGATTTTCGACAGGGTGTGCGATATGGATGCGGATCGTTCTGATGACTAGGGCATTTTTCGTTCAGGTATTTACGTATCACCCGCTCCATCGTCATTCTGAGCGGAGCGAAGCGAAGTCGCAGAATCCAGACGCCGCATGGATTCCGCGACTTCGCGCGGAATGACACGAACAAAGACGGTGCTGTAATCAACTAAACAAAAACTGCTTTCCCCTCTCACCTTGGGGAGAAGGGCAGGGGAGAGGGGGGTGCATAGCGCAAGGCCAGCCTGAACCATAGATAATTATATGAATCAAAAATATAATTAAATATAACCCGGCAACCAACGAACAACCCATGAGCTCCGACGTCTTCCACCGCCCCAAAGTCGCTGAAGCCATCGCCGCCATGGTGCTGCAAGCCAGCCCCACTTCGGGCTATGCCTCCGGCCTGTTCCTGGCCGCCCCACGGCGCACTGGCAAATCCACCTTTCTTCGAGAAGACTTGCGCCCGCAATTGGAGGCAAAGGGGGCGCTGGTGC
>CAYTPC010000148.1:0-28988 GCA_964439605.1 uncultured Burkholderiaceae bacterium | reverse complement strand
GCCGGTGCATTGGGTGCAGGAGGCGTCGCAGGGATCGGTGGCGCCTGAATCGCCCGGATCGGTTTGCGAGCCGCTTTGCCAGTCAGATGGCTGCTGCACAGGGCAGTTTTGCGCAGATAGCGCCGGCACGGGCAACAGCAGCGCCAGCGCACACAGCGCAACCGTCAGCCAGCGGGGGAGTTTTAGGGCATGCATCATTTGGGCGCCTTCTTCAGTCGTGGTCTTCATGAAGCGTCCCCGCAGGAGGGTGGGTTGCCGGATACATCGACGGAGCCGTTGCCGTCATTGCCACCATTACCGCCGTTGTCGTTGTTGCCTGGGTTGTTGCCCGGATTGGAATTGGAGCCGTTCGTGCCGCTATCGCTACCGCCGCCGCTACCGTTCGAGGAGGAAAAATTTCCCATGCCCTTGTCCGTATTGGCTTCCTGCGCGGCAGCCGTTGCGCGTTCCTGGGCGGCGGCCGTTTGATCGCTGCCGTTCAGCCCGGCCAGGGCCTGGGCCGCCGCCGCGACCTGATGCCTGTTCACGCTCCCAAACTGCGTGAACACACCGATCGCACCGATCGCGATCGACGCCGCGATGATGATGTATTCGCTCATCCCCTGACCGGCCTGGCGAATGCGGCGGCGGGTATTCATGAAACTTGACATAGCCATCTCGTTCCTTTGTCTTTGTGTTTGAGCGTGCTTCGGCGGCATCAGAGGATCACTCCGAACGTCTGCAGAAGCTTGATCGCAATCGGGAATAGAAGCACCACGAAGGTGGCGGGAAAGATAAAAGCGACCAGCGGGAAGATCAATTTCACCGGAGCCTCCATGGCCATCTTCTCGGCCAGTTGAAAGCGCTCGGTGCGGCGCTGTTCAGCCTGGTGGCGGAAGGTCGGCCCCAGGCTGGCTCCGATGCGTTCGGCCTGAATGACTGCGGACACGAAGCTCGACACCTGGGGCACGCGCGTGCGCTCGTCCATTCGGCGCAGCGCATCGGAGCGGGTCAGGCCCGCGCGCAAGTCGCGCAGCACCATCGAGAATTCGCTCTTCAGCGGCCCCGCCGGCCCTTTGTCCACGGCTTGGCTCATCGCGCCGTTCATGTTCAGCCCGGCTTCAATTCCCATGGTCAGAAAGTCCAGATAGATGGGCAGCGAGCGCACGATCTCCTTGCGCCGCTTTTTCAAGGCGTCACTGAGCCAGACGCGCGGATACCAATACCCGAGGAAGGCCAAACACAGGATGTAGGGGAACTTGGCCTGGTGAATCAGCGACAGCTTGGCGCCCCCGACGGCAGCGAATATTGCCGCTGAGATCAGCGAAAGCGCAAGGAACTGTGAGCCGTTCATCAGATACAGCAGGCCCGAAAGGCGCAATGCTTCGGTGGGGCCCTGCACCAATCGCCTGGGTAAAAGCTGGCACACGTAGTAATCCACAAAGCGCACCACCGGCCACAGGATCCGCAGATGCCGAGGCAGCGGATCGAGATGCATGCGGTTCTCGTCAGGAAGCTCTTCTTTCAACTGAAGCGAGCTATAGATCACCGCGGAGGCGAAGCCGACGAACCCGAAGCCGATCAAAATAGCCATCAACAGTTGCGTGATCATGTTTGGACTCAGATGTCGATGTTGGTGATCTTCGCGATGAAATGATGGCCGATGGTGATGGCTATCGCGATAACCGCCACCGTGGCCCAGCCGTACCATGTCGTGAACATCGGCGCCATGGCTTCGGGTTCCATGAATCGCAGCACGAATATCAGGAGGACCGGCAATCCCGCCATGACCAGCCCCTGTATCTTTCCCTGAGCGGTAAGGCTGCGGATCTTGCCTTCCATCTGCAGCTTGGCGCGAATGGTCTTGCCGATCGAATCGAGCGTTTCGGCGAGGTTGGCGCCGACTTCGCGCGACAGCGCCATGCCGGCCGTGAGCATTGCCAGCTCCTGCAGCGGCACCCGCCGCTCGAGGTTGCGAAGGGCTACGCCGAAGTCGATGCCGACGCGAATCTCGCGCAGCAAAAGTTCGATTTCCTGGGACAGCGGAGGTCTGCCTTCTCTTGCCGCGCTTTCCAGTGCGATGGACAAGCTGGCGCCCGCACGAAGCGCACCGACGATCATGAGAACGACGTCGGGCAGCTGTTCTTCGATCTGGCGCAGCCGCTTGCGCTCCAGAAAACGCAGTACTTTGCGGGGAACGAAAAACGCCGCCACGACGCAGATGCCGACCAGTACCAGATTGCCCGTCAGCACCCAGGCAGCGACCGGCAGCAGGATGACCAGAACCACGTTGATTGCCAGCACCCGATTGGCGCTGGCGAAGATGAACATGGCTTCCAGTTGGGAGACGGTTTGACGGGCTTCCAGCGCTTGCCTGCGCGCGAACCATCGGGAACCAAAATGCAACGCCGCCCACACGATCAGAGCGACCAGCAGGAAGAGCCCGATGACAAGAAGGAGAAGTCCGTCCATATCCAATCTAATAGATCATCAATAGTCTCTAAGACAGCGGCTGGCCGAAGGCGTTGGCGGACGCATCCGTTGACATCTGAAAGATGCTCGTATCCACCGAAATCCCGCGCCGTATGAGATCCTGATAGAAGTCCGGCACGTGGCCCGTGGCGATGAACTGGCCGCGAATGCGCCCGTCGGGACCGAATCCTTCCTGTTTGAAGAGGAAGATGTCCTGCATCTGAATCACGTCCCCCTCGCTGCCGACCACCTCGGTGATGTGGGTCACGCGCCGGCTGCCGCAGGAAAAGCGGGTTTGCTGCACGATGATGTCCACAGCCGAACACACTTGGTCCCGGATCGCCTGAATCGGGATGTCCAGCCCGCTCATGAGCGTCATCACCTCCAGCCGCGAAAGGCAGTCACGCGGCGAATTGGCGTGGGCCGTGGTCAGCGATCCGTCGTGGCCTGTGTTCATGGCCTGCAGCATGTCGAGGGCTTCGCCCCCCCGGCACTCGCCGACGACGATCCGGTCCGGGCGCATCCGCAAGCAATTTTTCACCAGATCCCGGATGGTGACCGCGCCGCGGCCTTCGATATTGGCTGGGCGAGCCTCCAATGACACCAGGTTGGGTTGGGTGAGCTGCAATTCCGCCGCGTCCTCCACGGTGACGATTCGCTCATCTTTCGGAATGAAGTTGGACAGGATGTTGAGCAGCGTGGTCTTTCCTGACCCGGTTCCGCCGGAAATCACGATATTGGCGCGCCGTTGAACCGCGACGCGCAAAAACTCCAGCATGGCGGCGTTTGCCGACCCGAAGCCGATCAGGTCGTCGCCGCCAAGCTTGCGCTTGGAGAATTTCCGGATGGTGATGCTGGGCCCGCGGATCGCAAGGGGCGGAATCACGGCATTGACGCGCGAGCCATCCTTGAGCCGGGCGTCCACCATTGGCGAGGCTTCGTCGATTCGACGCCCGAGAGGCGAGACGATCCGCTCGATCGCCGCGAGTACCGAGGCGTCGTTGGAGAACGAGATCCGCGACTCCTGAAGCTGCCCCTCTTTCTCGATGTAGATCTGGTCGTACCGGTTGACCATGATTTCGGTCACGGCGTCGTCGGCCAGCAATTCTTCCAGCGGACCCAGGCCCACGACTTCGTCCAGCACGATGTCGCGCAGCTCGTTCTTGGTTGCCTGGTGTTCCTTGAACGCAGGATCGGTCGATATGATTTCTTCGATCAGCTTGCCGACAGTCTCTCGCAGTTCCACGTCGCCCATGCGAGAGACATTGACGCGCCGCAGGTCCATCGCGGCGATCAGGCGTTTGTGCAACAACTCGCGGACTTCCAGATCAGCCTGTCTAACCTGTCTGCTCAGCGAGGGAGGCTCGACGTTCGGATTCAAGGCGATGGGAGCGTCGTTCGCGCTTTTCGTCTCGATGGCCGTTCGTTCGGCATTCGCTGGCTGGCTGAAATCGTGCATCAGGTGGACGCGAACGCGGTAGTCGGCCAGTTCGATGACGTCGGTGTTGGACAGGGGGCCGTACTCGTTGGTGATATTGCCGTTCACCTTCATCGCAACCATGCCGCCGCCGTCGCGCGCCCAGATGCCGGAGTCCCTGAGGTCAAACTGCAACTGGCGCCGGCCCACCCGCCATCCCTTGAGTTCCGCGAGTGAACCGCTGTCTTTGCCAAGGAAAGCCTTGACCTGATTGCACTCCACCACGACCGGGGGTTCCTGCCCCCGCCTGAGTTCGACTTTGAACAGCGATGCCATTTCAATAACCTTTGCCGTGTTCTGTCACTGGGGCAACGGCCTCACGGCTGCGCTCAAGTGGCCGCCGCCCGCCGCTGCTGGTGCGTTGCTGCGAAAGCTCCCGGAATTCCTGCATGCTGCGCTGGCCGCGCTGCATGATTTCGCCTGCCATCCCCGTGCCGCTGTTGATGATTTCGGTCTCGACCAGAACCACAAGATCGGTGCGCTGGTTGCGGTAGTCGTCAGAACTGAACAGGCGCCCCAGGATGGGGATGTTCCCCAGGCCCGGAACCTTGTCGATCGAATTCGACAAATCGCCACTGAGCAATCCGGAGAGCACAAACACCTCTCCGGCCTTTACGCTGATTTCGGTGGATGTGGTTCGGGTGAGAAAGCCTGGAATTCCCTGCACCGTCACGGACGGATCGATTTGTGACAGCTCCGTTGAAAGTTTGGCCGTAACGGTTCCGTCCATATCCACGGTGGGTGCGATATTGAAGAGCACCCCGTAAGGCTTGAATTCGACCGATACCGAGCCAAAAGCGCCGGCCATGGGGATCGGCACTTCGCCGCCGACCTGCAGTTTGGCCTGCCCCCCGCTTTTAGCCGTGAGTTCGGGGGATGCGAGCACACGCACGTCGCCATCGGCGACACCCAGATTGATGCGCGATGCGAGCGAGGCGGCGATGCCGAAAAATGCGCCCGTGTTGCGGCCATCGACACTGTAGAAAGGCCGGCCGTCTTCCAGCAGATTTGCGTTCGCCCGGACCGGAGGCACGTTCCGATAGATGCCGCTTCTCTGTGAGCCTTGAACACCGAAGACGGGGCCGCTCATATAGGGGCCCCATTGAACCCCGATGTTTTCGAGAAGCGACTTTCTGACTTCGATGAAATGCAGCCGAAAGAGCACGGATTTCGTCGCAGCCGATCCTTGATCAGGCTGAACATTCAACAGAATGCCGGGCAAGTCGGCCGCGACTTTTTGCAGTTGTTCGATAACGGGCGTATGCGCGATGCCGGTTACCACCAGGCGCGAATCCACCTCTCTGAGTTTCAACCCGTTGTTGTGGTTGACGATCTCCTCGAGCAAACCGCGCGCTGCCGCCAGTTGAGGGTGGACGACCTGTACCCGGAGCGTGCGCGTTCCCTGAGAGCTCCAAACCATGACCTGCGTTTTGCCGATCTGCTCGGCAATCAGCAGCAGACGGTTCTCAACCGTCGTCGTGCTGACGACCTTGCCGTTCCCCACCGCGATGCGCGTGATCTTTCCGCCCATCGGCAAGGTTTTGAGCTCTCCCAGTGCGATGACGATCGTCTCATCGTCGGATTGAACCGCGTCGGTGGCGGCTGGGCTGGGCTTGACTTTGCCGTTCCTGGCCGCTGGAGCAACTACCTGCGTAGCTTCATCACCGGGTGGATCTGCGTCGGCGACGGCTGGACGGTTCTTGGCTTTGCTGGCCTTGCCCGCAGGTGCGGCCGCCGGCGTGGTTTCATCGCCGGATTGAACTGCGCCAGTGACGGCTGTGCGAGCCTTGGCTTTGCTGGCTTTGTCCGCAGGCGCGGCCGTCTGAACGGGCTCATCACTGGATTGAACTGGGCCAGCAGCAACCGGGCGGGTTTGAACTTCGTTGGTCCTGGCCGCAGGAGAAATCGGACGCACGGCCCCGGAGTCATAGCCGGATTGAACTGCGCCGGGGGCGGCCGGGCGCATCGGCGCTTCGCTGTTCCTGGGCGCAGGCGCAGCCACCTGCATGGCTTCATAGTCATAGCCGGATTGAGCTGCGTAGGCGACGGCCGGCCGCATCCGCGCTTCGCTGTTTCTGGGCGCAGGCGCAGCCACCTGCGTGGCTTCATAGTCATAGCCGGATTGAGCTGTGTCGGCGGCGGCCGGGCGAATCTGCACTTCGCTATTTCTGGCTGCGGATGCGACCGCCTGCGCGGTAACTGCCGAGCCAGGCTTGCGCACGACGCACATTGCCCACTTGAGAGACGCTTCATCCTGCGCGGCCACTGACGAAACAAGCAGCACGAGCCCCAGGGTGACCGTGATCCGGCGAATGGGAACGGATGAAAATCGAATGGCGGGCATGAACTCGGGCATAGCGTTGTCGTTGTATGTCGGCGGGCCAAAGCGGCGCTGAAAGTCGCAATGTTTGAAGGGGTCCTCTTCAGGGTTCATCGGATGTTTCGGTTGCTTTCTTTGCGGGCTGCGTTTGCCGCCGTCGCCATGTTCATCAAGGCATCCTCGAGCGCCTGGGCGCTCATGGGGTTGATGGCCGTCGTCGGTGCCGGAGGCGGCCCCCCCAAACTGGGAAGCCCCGGGTGAATGCTCACCGTGCTGGCGCCGTTGCCGGAGCCGCCCACGATGAATTCGATACCCTGGTCACGGTTCTTCGGCAGCGAAGGGATGAAATCACTGGACTTGAGCGCGGCCATCACGAGCGCTTCGTTGTCGTTGCGGCCGCGAAGCGCGACCCGATAGGAACCCATCTTCTGCCCGATGATCAGCTTGGCCGCCTGGGCCGGGGTGACCAGCAGCGTCACGGTGTCGTAATGCGCCCCCCCATTGGCCACGTCGCCGGGGCGTGCCATGTTTTGCTTGAGGTCCTGGTGCAACCGGGGATCGTTGAAGTCCTGGCCCACGGCCAATACCTCCATGCTCTGCATGAAGAGCATGGTTTGGTCGAGCCCCTCATCGGGCATCTTCTCATCGAGCCGCGGGGCGCGGTTGACGAGAAAGATGTCAAGGAAGTTGCCGGGGCGGACGGTCTGCGCGATCGAGTTCAGGTTGTCGATCGGGATCGTCAGGGCGCGCTTGCCCGTCGGCACGACCGCCGCGACATCACGCACCTCGGGCGCCAGCAGGTCGGAGATGCGCAGGGGGCGGCCTCTCTGCAAGGGTCTGGCCAGCCTCTGGCCTTTGAAAAATTCAAAGTCGCTGGCCTTGATCGTGTCGCTGTAAAGCAGATCTTTCGGAACCGATCGCGCGGCGAAGTTCTGTTGACTGACGGTCGCGCCGATTTGCACGTCCGCCACGGGGACCACCACGGACATCTCGGGTACGCGCTTGCCGGCCACCTGGGCCTCGGCCTCCGCCTTGATGCGGCGCTCCCGGCCTTCCAGGTAGTTGAATGTCAACCACGAGATGCCTGCCGCAACGATCAGCGCAATCAGCAGGAGCGCCCAGGGGCTCCTGGCTTTTTGGAGCACAAGCGCTGAACGGCTCCCGATGTTTTCGGGCAGAAATTCTTTCGCGCTCATAAGGAGGGTGCAATCAAGGGTGCGATCGCCATTTCAAATGTCCAGGTGACCATGCTGTGAGACTCGCAGGCCCTATGGATGCGGCTGTGGCGCCACCGAAATGGCGTAGCTGTAGGCACGGAAGAAACGCGTGAAAGCGGCCTCGAGTTGCTCTATGTTCGCGCCATCGCCGACAGCCACCACCAGCGCGATCACGCAGAACAGCGTGACCAGGATGTATTCGATCATGGCTTGGCCTTGTTGAGGATTGAGCGGCTTCTTGTTCACAGGGGCTCCATCAAGGTGATAACGGCCTGGGTTTGAGCGCCACCCCAAACGATGGCGGTCAACTGGTATCCATTCGATTCGGCGGTGATGCGGTCGGCGTCCGACTGACGGGCGGTGGGCTGCTTGAGCGTGTTCCTCTCGAGGACTTTCCACTTCTCGTTTTGCAGCCGCAGCAGAAGATCATCTGTCCATCGGCTGCTGCTTTGTGGCGCGCTGATCACGATCGTGAGCCCGTCGCGGCCTTGATCCTTGCTTCGAACGGCCGATTCGACGCGGCTTTCCTTCGGCAGGATTTTTCGCGTCGCGGCATCCAGCGCCGCCCCTGAGCGAGCGGGGAACGACACTGAAAGGAAGCCACGGGCGCCCCCTTCATCTTTGAGCTGCAGCACGGTTACGCAGTCTTCGCCGGAGGCCGACACAATCAGCCAGGGGGCGAACCGGTGGCGCCGCGGCGCGTAGCCCTGGCTTTTCCATTCGCGCTCGCTCTCTTGAATCAGCCGCTCGGCCGGCTCCGTCGAGCGAACCTGGTAGATCGCGGTGGGCAGGCCGTTGACCTGCAGCTCTTCACTGACGATCTCGCCTTGCAGCCCTGCGGGCGGCGTCAGGGGACAAGCCTCGCCGCCGAAGCTGCCCAGCGCGAGCGCCAGGGCGGTGACCGGTGAAACGATAGGCATGCCGTGCTTCATCTCAAACGATCCGACGGGACGGCGTCTATATCGATCTTCCCGATGTCAAGCCTGCTGCCGGCCGTTGGTTCCCATGCGGTGATGGTTGTCTTGATGCCAGCGTTGATAACTGCCTGCCCCAGCGCCTGCGCGGTCGGGACCGCCCTACTTACCATGGCCTGCGCGCCTGTGGAGCTGTTTGCATTCCATGCATTTGTCAGCGTAGCCGCTTGCCCGTGGGTGGAGATGCCGGCCCAGTCCTGAGGCAGACCCTGTTCGCTGCTCCAGAGGCGCTGATAGACGTCGCTGTCTCTGGCCACATCGCGCAGTCCGAACGTGGCCCGCGCAAGAGTCCGTTGCGAGGGAACCGGTGGGGCAAGCGATCCTCCCACATAGGGGATGCTCGGCACGGCGTTTATCAAGTCCAACGCACCACCGGCTATATCTCTGGGCGGTGTGCTGAGATTCCCGGCGAGAGTAGCGTTTGCGTAATCCGTCAGGTACGCTCGACCGGCGGTGTCTTCCCATAGGGGATCCATGCCGCGGGTGAAGCCTGTTGCCGACTTGTCCTGGTCGCTGTAATGCCAGTTTTCAGAGTGGCGATCGTTGAAAACCCGAACCGCAATTTCGTTGCGAATCTGCGCGTCGCTCTTCTGGTTGGGGCGGTTGTTTTGATAGAACTGCGTACCGGTTTGGTTGAACCAGACGGTGCGTTCCCAGGCGGCGTAGCGCGCCGCGGCCTGTGTCATGTGTCTCACGTCGGCAAACTTTCCCATGGCCTGAACCGCCAGATACAGCGGCACCAGGACGAACATGGCCGCGATGATGAATTCCGTCATGGCCGCGCCCGATTGGGAGCCCCTGTAGCTGGTCTGTATCAACGGTGATCGAAACAGCATGGCGGATAAAGTCGGTTACTGCGCGGCAAACGAAGCCGTGGAATCTGCGATCGACGTCTCGGTCAGACGGGCTTGCCAATAGGGATTGAAGAGATTGGCCATCTCGGTTTTGCCGTCGCCACGGCGCCAGCCGTTCCGGGTGAATTTGTTGTCATCCTCATTGGCGGCGGGCCTGTAAAAGTACGCATGCGCGGAGGCCACCGTTTTCAGGGTCGTTCCTTTGGCCGCATCGTCGAGGCGGATCCTTTGGGCGCCCGGGAAAAGGGTGCTCGACAGCCGCAGGCTGGCGTTGACGGGGCGTTCGACTTCTATCGTGATCGGATAGGCGCCCCCGTTCTGCTCCGGTGTTTGATTGGCTGGCGTGTTGCCGATTGGATTGGCAACGTCGCGGTAGTAGTCTTGCAGACCGCCCCCGCCATTGCTGTCCAGGTTTTCCCCGGGCCCTTGTGCGTAGCGAATGGCAGCGGGAATTTGTGCTAACGGCCATTCCAGTGCACTGCCATAGGCTGCGCTATAGGCCAATAACGGATCGGAATCACCGTAATACCCGGGAAGCTCATAGTCGCCATTTCCGGCGACTGCGCCGCCGCTGCCGCCAACGAGTGTCGAGTTGAGGTTCCAGTCCAGAAAGGACATGGGACTCGTGTGAGTGTTGAAAAGAGTCGTATAAGTGCAAGACGCAAAGCCTGTGCCCATCGTGGCATCAAGGGCCAGCCAGCGCTTTTTGTCGTTGCTAAGTATCGTGCCCCCTCCGTGAGAAAACACAAACACAGTCTGGCTTCGAATAAGAACCCCTGCACCCGGCAGAAACGCGTAGCACATGTAAATTTTCACGGAACTAGCCCACTTCGCGATAGGTGAGCCGGAGCGAAATGGAGTGAAACCATCCAGGCTATCGAGCACAACATTGGCGAACCGGTCCGCTTCGGCTGCGGACGTATTGGCTGGGTGGCGTGTGTAGCCATTGTTCCACGCCGTAACGTGCGCCATGGTGTTCACTGTCGTGAACGTGCCCGTCGTGACCCGTGCGGCCGGGTCGTTCTTTTTCACGACGTCGTCGACAATGTTGATCATCTGAGCCATTGTTGCCAAGTGATGGACTTGCTGGGCCTCCATCAATGCGTTAATCAATAGATCCAACCCTGTGACCGCCGTGGGGGCCAGGTTATCTATGAAGCTCCGTGCTTGCGGTATGAACAGGTCTTTTGCGGTATCCCAATTGGGTTTGGAGTTCGGAAAAAGTTCGTAGAAACGAAAGAACATGTTGTCCATTCGACTTCGCGTTTGAGCCGCATCGTCGAGATAAGACTTCAGGCTCACGAACTGGGCAACTGCTACCTGATTGGCGATCATGGCCCGGTTCGTGTAAGCCGAAAAATTGTGGTCGCGCGCTTGCAGCGTTGCCGCCGCATACGCGCCCGCATCGGCGGCGTTTTGCAGGTCCGTCTTGGTGTTGGCCAGCTTTCCGCTGTTGAAAAGCAGCAGCACGGCCAAACCGGTGACCGCGGCGAATACCAGCGTGAACACCAGCGCCTGTCCGCGATGGCGGAAAGCTCCCTGCGTTTGGCGCATGGTGTCACCCTTGAACAATCGTCGCAGAATCTACAGGTTACGGGTTGCCGCCACCGCCACCATTGTCATTGGCACCCCCAGCGTCGTTTTGGTTGGCGTATTGGCCCAACCCCTTGTTTATATTGGCACGTTGCGCGGCTTCGCCTGATGATCCTTGAGCGGCTTGGATGGCCGCTTGACCACCGGTGCCTGACAGCTCCTGTACGATGCCTGCAGTCTGGTTACGAACCGTCTTGCCAAACATGCTATAGGTGCCGATCGCGGCGACGGCGATCAGTGCCACGATGATGATGTATTCCGTCATCCCTTGGCCGAGCGACTTGCGCCTGGATCCAATGCGTTTTCGCTGCATAAAAACTCCTCAATGTGGTTACAAAAAAGGGGAATGTCCGGGTTACGGCCAAAATGCCGGCCGTAACCCAAACGGGGGAAGCAAGACCGGTTACTTTTTGACGCCGTTCGCGTCCTTGTACCGGCACATGCCAGTCTTTTTTGGGCCGTTGGCCCTACCGATAGCGGCATTCGCGCGGTCACGGCCAAGCAAGGCGCCAGCCCGGTGGCTGGACAACCCTTTTGCCATGCCTGCGATTGAATTGCGCACCGCCTGCCCGAAGGCGGAATACGCGCCAATGGCCGCGATGCCCCCGCGATACCGATTGGCGCGGCGATGACGGCGTACTCCATCGTCCCCAGCCCTGCGGATCAGCGGGCGGAAACACCATGAACGAAGCTCTTTCGATTTGTGAGGCATTGTCTGACCTTTTTCTTGGATTTCGATTGCAGTGTGCGCAAGTCTAGTCTTGATAATCGTGTACAACCCTAAAACATTTTGTAAATAAAGTCACCATAAGGTAATAAGCAAATTAATAAGTAAAATGTCAGAAAAAGTAACGGAAATGGGATCGATGAAGTGTAAATAAGTCGAGAATATTGTAATAAGAGAAACAATCAATTAAATATGTATCTTTGATTCTCGGTATCGTCGGTAGCCGCCGTGCGGCTGTCCAAGCGGGGCCGGCTCTTGGCTCGCATCATGTGCAATTCACACTGTCGACGCTTGTTAACATGAGGTTCTTGTCATATGCGGATTACGACGGCATACTGGTCGATAAGCAATGAGGTGATAAGTAATAAGATCGAAAGATCGTGTGTCTATATGAATTCCGTGAAGAAGTTAAAATTGAAACTGCCTGATGCCGCGCGCTGGTTTTCTGGAATATTGATGACCGCGGCCGCTTTGGCGCACGCGGTGCCGGCTGATGCGCCGGCTATCGATTTCCCGCCTTTTGGGTACTACCGCATAGAGCGCGTCACGGAGATTTCCATCCGGCCGACGCCGAACCCGGAAACTCACGTTTATGTCACGATGCGAAGCAAAGACGGCCGTTCGGACTGGGAGAGCCATGTAGGCAGCGGAAAGCCTGAACAGCGGTCTTTTGATTCGCAGCCCGAATATCAATGTCTCTCGAAGACGCTTCCGGCGAATCAGTTGTCGCGCTTGAGCGCGCTCTGCCCGGCTGGGCCGGGCCAGGGTTGCAACGTATCGCGCGACGCTCACGTCCCCCAAGCACAGCGACTGGGCCCCAAACAATGGAAGCTGACTATCCCTCTCCAACTGAGCGATCTGAACGCTTCAGATTCACGAGGGGTCGACCAGCTTGAGCGGGCCTTGCGCAACGGGCGCACGGCGCCCGGCCTAAGCCCGCAAGAGCGGGCCATAGCTCAGGAGGCATTGCGGCAACTGCCGACGGGATCGGCTGTGCGCCAGTCCTACACAGATGCAGCCAATACGCTTGACGCCCTGGCCATGCAGCAGGGCGGCCCTTATGCCGAGTTATTAAAGGAGCATGCGCGCCGCCTGCGCGTCGGTAAAACAGGAGGCGAGATAGACGGCGAAACTGTCGAATACTGGACTCGAATCGCCGATCGCTGCCCCGGATGAGTCTTGGCCGCTGCTGGCTTTTCCGCGGCAGTACGACGTAAACACATCACCCCATCACTCAAGCGAAAAACAATGCAAATATCCTGGAAAAAATTCGGATGCGTGTTGCTGCTGGCTTTGGCCGGCAGTGTGGCGGCACAGGTCAAGGAGATCAAGGACAAGCCCGGCGGCCGCGATCACGAGGTGGTCGGCCGCTACGCGGGTTCGGTGCTGATCGATTACGGCCGGCAGGAGTATGAAGAGATCGAGGCGCCCCTGGGGCCGGCGCGCCTGGCTTCGAGCGGGTTTGTGGTGGACAAAACGCTGAAGATGGGAGGCAAGTTGTTCCACTACCTGTACAGGGCCCCACCCCAGCGCAGTTCGCTGGAAATTTATCGCAACTACGAACAGGCGCTGAAGGCCAAGGGCTTCAACATCCTTTATGGGTGTGATGAGCCGCAGCGGTGCGACAAGGAGGGCCTGCAACGCTATGCCTCTCGATGGACCAACGCGGGCAGCACCTTCGTGAGCGGCTACAAACCGCTGTCTTACATGGACAACAATGGAAACTATCCGCCGCGCTACCTCGTCGCCAGCCGCGAGGCGCCGGAGGGCAATCTCTACGTAACGCTGACGACGCGCGACGACCCCTATGGCGGTTTAGGCGGGCGCTACTATCTGCAGGTGCTCGAAGCTCAGAAGATGCGCCTGGATGCGGTGCAGATTCTGGACGCCAAAGCCCTGGGCGGCGAACTTGAGAAGGCGGGCAAGGTGGCCTTGTATGGAATCGAGTTTGATACCGACAGCGCAACCATTCGCGCCGACTCACTGCCCCAGCTCGAGCAGATGGTGGGTGTGCTCAAAGCCAAGGGGCAACTGAAGGTTTTCATCGTGGGACACACCGACAATGCCGGCACCTATGAGCACAATCGGGTTTTGTCGCAACGCCGCGCCCAGGCGGTTGTGGATGCGCTGGGCGGTCAGGGTATTGACAAGGGGCGTCTGCAGGCGGTGGGCGTAGCGAACGTGGCCCCGGTAGCCAGCAATGGCAACGATGCTGGGCGTGCGAGGAATCGCCGGGTGGAGATGGTGGTTCAGTAACGCGCGCCTGGCCTGCATCCTTCAGGCGTATCCGTTTCCAGGGTACGCCCAGGGTGACGCGATGGGTGTTACATGCGCAGGCATCAGCAATGATTGTACCCAGTAGGTTACAATCCAAGTTGCATTTGCGTCGCACGACGAAGCGCTTTTACATTCTGCTGGCCAGCCCGGTGCCCGGGCGTTTCGGATCACGATTTCCGGCCGGCGCATCCAAGGTTCGGGGGCCTTCCAGCGCCCGGCGGCGGTACCTCGGTGGTGCCGCAGCGGTCTTCGTTCTGCACCGTCCGACGTGGATACCGCATGCGCGGTGTCCGGACAATTTTCTGAATCGCCCACGCATGAACAGAGGTACCGCATGCCCAAGGAAGAATTGATTGAAATGAATGGCGCAGTCACCGAAGTGCTGCCCGATTCGCGCTACCGCGTCACGCTCGACAACGGCCACGAACTGATCGCCTACAGCGGCGGCAAGATACGCAAGAACCACATCCGTATCCTGGCCGGCGACAAGGTTTCGCTGGAACTGTCGCCCTACGATCTGACCAAGGGCCGCATCACCTTCCGCCACCTGGAGCGGCGCGGCCCTGTCCCGCCGGTGACGCAGACACGGCGCTGACCGGCTATCCTGCACCGGTCGGATACGACTCACGGTGCCAGACGGAGCGGAGTTCCTTTCGCGCCGCCTCCGCCCGATGACGGGCGGGTGACATCCTTCAGGTGGCTTTGGGGGCGTGTCTTGACCGCTTTGTGCTTTTATTCCTCCTTGCTTGACCTTGACCGCCGCTCGCACACTTCGTCCTGCCCGCGCCTGGGTCATCCTGCTCGCGTTGACGTCGGGGTTCGCGTTGAGCCAGGCCTTTCGCACCGTTGCGGCCATCCTCGCGCCGCCGCTGCAAACTGAATTCGGTCTTTCAGCCCAGGGGCTCGGCGTTTTTTCGGGCACTTATCACTTTGCGTTTGCCGCTTTCCAGTTCTTCATGGGCATGGGAATCGACGTTCACGGCGTGCGCCGCACGGTGCTTACGGCCTTTCCGCTTGCGGTCGTGGGCGCGGCCACCTGCGCGCTGGCGCCGGGCTTCAAGACGCTGGTGCTCGGGCAAATGCTGATAGGCATCGGCTGCGCGCCGGCCTTCCTGGTGTGCACGGTTTTCATCGCGCGGCATTTTCCGATCGAACGCTTCGCCCAACTGTCGGGCATGGTGCTGGGCCTGGGGTCGGTCGGGATGCTGCTGACCGGTACGCCGCTCGCATGGCTGGTGCAGGTTAGTTCGTGGCGCGCCGGGTTCGCCGCACTGGCCCTGTGCGCGGCAGCGGCCTGGCTGGCGATCTGGCGGCTGGTGCACGAACCTGCGCAGGAAAAGCCGGTGGCCGCGCCTTCGATGAAGACCGCGCTGGCCAGCTACGGCGCGCTGTTCAGGCTGCCGCATACGGCGGGGATTCTGCTGCTGGCTTTCGTCGGTTATGCCAGTTTCATCTCGCTGCGCGGCCTGTGGCTCGGGCCGCTGATGACTTCGCGGTATGGCCTGTCGCTGGTGGCCAGCGGCAACATCGCGGTGGTCGTCTCGCTCACGAGCCTGATCGGTCCGCCGTTGTTCGGGCGGCTGGATCCGGGTTCCATCAAGCGCAGGCGCTGGATTGTTTCGTGCAGTCTCGTGGTCGCCATGCTGTTCGTGGTGCTGGCCTTGCATCCGGGCGCCGTGGCCGCTGTGCTGCTGTGCATCGCGATGGGGCTGTTTTCGGGCTATGGCGTGTTGCAGTACGCCAATGTGCGCGGCGCTTACCCGTCCGCGATGACCGGGCGCGCGATGGCGCTGTTCACCATGTCGATGTTCCTCGGCGTGGGGTTCATGCAGTGGTTTACCGGCGCGGTTGCTTCGATTGCGCAGAGTCATGGCCAGGACGCGCTGACCGCCGTGTTCATGGCCATCGCGGCCCTGCTCGCGCTGGGCGCACTGGGCTTTTCCGTGTTGCCCAAGCCTCCGGCCGAAAAGACGGCGCAGGGCTGAGTGCGTCTTTACTCTCCCGGAGACTGTCCGGGTCTTTTGCGGTATCGTTAATGGTTTGACGCGCCGGATGCGGCGCCGACGATTTCCGAAACCCTTAAGAAAGGCTCCCATGATTCGAGAAGTAGAAGGCGATATCTTGTTGAGCAAGGCTCAGGTGATCGCGCATGGCATCGCGCCCCAGGACCATTTCGACAGCGGCCTTGCGCTGGCCCTGCGCGAGCGTTGGCCATCGATGGTGCGCGACTACCGCCACGCGGCGCGCTCGAACGCGCCCGAACCCGGCGGCCTGTGGGCCTGGACGGGCGTGGACGGCGAAGGCGGCACGCGCTGCATCGTCAATTTGCTGACGCAGAACATGCTGCATGCCGGCCCGAATGCCAAGCCCGGCAAAGCCACGCTGGAGAACGTCGGCCGCTGCCTGCGCGAATTGGTCAAATACGTGCGCAAGGAAAAAGTACAAAGCATCGCGGTACCGCGTTTGGCCACCGGCGTCGGCAGCCTGATCTGGGACGACGTGAAGCCGCTGATCATCAAGCACCTGGGCGAACTCGACATTCCGGTGCTGGTGTACGAGGTTTACCGCAAGGGCGTCGCCGCCGACGAGCAGTTGGACTGAGCGTTCATGCATGATCCATCCGCACAGCCTTTTTGCGTTGCGGTACGGACACAAAAAAACGCGCCCGAAGGCGCGTTTTTTTCTGATCCCATTGCGTTTATTTGCTGATCACGCGGACCATTTCAAGGCATTTGTTTGAATAGCCCCACTCGTTGTCGTACCAGGTGACCAGCTTGACGAAAGTGCCATCGAGCGCGATGCCCGCTTCAGCGTCGAAGATGGAGGTACGCGGATCGCCGCGGAAGTCGGTGGCAACGACTTTATCCTGGGTGTAGCCGAGCACGCCTTTGAGCGCGCCTTCGCTTTGCGCCTTCATTTCCGCGCAAATCTCTTCATAGCGGGCTTCCTTGACGAGTTCGACCGTCAGATCGACGACCGACACGTCCGAAGTCGGCACGCGAAAGCTCATGCCGGTGAGCTTCTTGTTGAGTTCGGGAATGACCACGCCCACCGCCTTGGCCGCGCCGGTGCTCGACGGAATGATGTTCTCCAGAATTCCGCGTCCGCCGCGCCAGTCTTTGTTGCTCGGGCCATCGACGGTTTTTTGCGTGGCGGTGGCGGCGTGCACGGTGGTCATCAGGCCGCGCTTGATGCCCCACTTGTCGTTGAGCACCTTGGCCACGGGCGCCAGGCAGTTGGTGGTGCAACTGGCGTTGCTGATGATGCTCTGGCCCGCGTAGGTCTGGTGATTGACGCCATAGACGAACATCGGCGTGTCGTCCTTGCTGGGCGCGGACATGATGACCTTTTTGGCGCCGGCGTCGATGTGCTTTTGCGCGCCTTCCTTGGTCAGGAAAAGGCCGGTCGCCTCGATCACGACCTCGGCGCCGACCTCGTCCCACTTGAGCGCGGCCGGGTCTTTCTGCGCCGTCAGACGGATCCTCCTGCTGTTGACGATGAGGTCATTGCCGTCGACGCTCACCTCGCCCCTGAAGGGCCCATGCACCGAGTCGTATTGCAGCATGTAGGCCAGGTAGTCGGGTTCGAGCAGATCGTTGATGCCGACCACCTCGATGTCGTTCTTGAAGTTTTGCACCGCCGCGCGAAACACCATGCGTCCGATGCGGCCAAAGCCGTTGATGCCAATCTTGATAGCCATGCGCTTAACTCTCCTGAAAATAAAAAAACAGCAAGGGTGACAAAAGAGGCTTCATGTGCGCCGCGCGAGCACCGCCTCGACGGTGGCGGCTGCGTTTTGCGCCGTGAACCCAAAGTGTTTGTACAGCACGCCCGCAGGCGCCGATTCGCCGTAGCAATCAATGCCGACGACCGCCGCGACGCCGTATTTCCACCAGCCATCGGTGACGCCCATCTCAAGCGCGATACGCGGCAGGCCGGCAGGCAGCACCGTTTTTTTGTACGCCGCATCCTGGCGGTCGAAAGTGGTGGTGGAGGGCATGGAAACCACCCGCACCGCGATTTTTCGCGTGGCGAGCAGTGCCTGCGCTTCAAGCGCGAGCTGTACTTCAGAGCCGGTCGCGATGATCACCGCCTGCGCCTTCTTCTTCAGGCCCACGCGCTCGGGCTCGGCCAGCACGTAAGCGCCCTTGCTGATGTCGGCCAGATCGCTCTTGGGCGCATAGGGCAGGTTCTGGCGCGAGAGCAGCAGCGCGGTCGGCCGCGCCGTGCTGCCGAGCGCCACCGCCCAGGCGACGGCGGTCTCGGCGGTATCGGCCGGGCGCCAGACATCCAGGCCCGGAATCAGGCGCAGCGAAGCCGCGTGTTCGATGGCCTGGTGCGTGGGGCCGTCTTCCCCCAGGCCGATGGAGTCGTGCGTGAAGACGTGAATCACGCGCTGCTTCATCAGCGCCGCCATGCGCACCGCATTGCGGCTGTAGTCGCTGAAGGTCAGGAAAGTGCCGCCGTAGGGGATGTAGCCGCCGTGCAGCGCGATGCCGTTCATGACCGCGGCCATGCCGAATTCGCGCACACCGTAGTTGATGTGGCGGCCGCTCTGCCCGGCCGGAAATTGCTCGCTGCTTTCACCGCGCACCACTTCACCGGCCGCGTCAAAACGCAAGGCCGGCGTGCTCTTGGTGTTGGTCAGGTTGGAGCCGGTCAGATCGGCGCTGCCGCCGATCATCTCCGGCAACGCGGCGGTAAAGGCTTCGAGCGCAACCTGCGACGCCTTGCGGCTGGCCATCGTCTCGGCCTTGGTGTGGGCATCGACCACGGCGTCAAAAGCGGTCTGATGAAAATTCTTGGGCAACTCGCCTTTCATTCGGCGCGTGAATTCAGCCGCCAGATCCGGGTAGACGCGGGCATAGGCGGCGAACTTATCGTTCCACTCGGCCTCGCGGCGCGCGCCTTCGGCCTTGGCGTCCCAATCTCCGTAAACCAGTTCGGGCACTTCGAAAGGCGCATACGGCCATTGCAGCGCGTCGCGCGTCAGGCTGATTTCGTCGGCGCCCAGCGGCTCGCCATGCGCTTTTGCGGTATTCGCGCGGTTGGGGCTGCCCTTGCCGATCTGCGTCTTGCAGATGATCAGCGTGGGCCGCTGTTCGATGCGTCCGCGCGTCTTGGCTTGCTCGATGGCGTGTGAAACCGCCGGTGCATCATGGCCGTCCACCGGGCCGATCACGTTCCAGCCATAGGCGCGGAAACGCTCGGCGCTATCGTCGGCGAACCAGGGCTTGACGGGGCCGTCGATCGAGATGCCATTGTCGTCATACAGCACGATCAGCTTGCCCAGGCGCCAGGCGCCGGCCAGCGCGCAGGCTTCGTGGCTGATGCCCTCCATCAGGCAGCCGTCGCCAAGGAAGACGTAGGTGTGATGGTCGACGATCGCATGTTCGGGCCGGTTGAACTCGGCCGCCAGCAGCTTTTCCGCAAGCGCGAAGCCGACCGCGTTGCCAATGCCCTGGCCCAGGGGGCCCGTGGTGGTTTCGACCCCTGGCGTCAGGCCGTGCTCGGGGTGGCCGGCGGTTTTGCTGTGCAGTTGGCGAAAGTTCTTGAGCTCGCTGATCGGCAGGTCATAGCCCGTCAGATGCAGCAGCGCATACAACAGCGTCGAGGCGTGGCCGTTCGAGAGAACGAATCGATCACGGTCGGCCCAACGCGGATTGGCGGGGTTGTGGCGCAAGTGCCCGCCCCACAACGCGACGGCCATGTCGGCCATGCCCATCGGGGCGCCTGGGTGGCCGGAGTTGGCGAGTTGAACGGTGTCCATCGCCAGCGCGCGGATCGCGTTGGCCATCAGTACTTCGTTGGCCATGAGAGGCGTCCCTTTCTGATCAGGAAGAAATGGAGAAGAATTTGAAATTTTAGCGGGCACTCCGCAGGAATGGGGGCGCTGCTAGAGTTGGTGCCATGTCTTGCCCGTCCCCTGTCGAATCTTCATTGTGCGATACCGCTTCCCGCGCCCAGGCGATGGTGCTGGCGGCGGGGCGCGGCGAACGCATGCGGCCGTTGACCGACCACACGCCCAAGCCGCTGCTGCCGGTGCGCGGCAAGCCCTTGATGCAATGGACCCTCGATGCGCTGGCGCGCGACGGCTGGCAGTCGGTGCTGGTCAATACGGCCTGGCTTGGCGCGCAGATCATCGCCCGCTTCGGTGAACGCCACGCCGGCGGGCCGGAACAAGAGCTGTCGATCGCCTATTCCGACGAAGGCCGTGATTTCGGCGGCGCGCTTGAAACGGCCGGCGGCATCGTGCGCGCGCTGCCGCGCCTGGCGCCGCTTTTCTGGATCGCCGCTGGCGACGTGTTCGCACCCGGCTTCGTGTTTGCGCACGCGGCGATGGAAGGCTTTGCCGCCAGCGGCCGGCTGGCGCATCTGTGGCTGGTGCCGAATCCGCCGCACCATCCTCGCGGCGACTTCGGCTTGTCGCGCGAAGGGCTGGCGCTCAATGACGCGGCGCAGACCTATACCTATTCGACCATTGGCCTGTTTCGCGCCGAGTTGTTTGCCGCGCCGTGGTGCACGATCGAAGCCGGCAATCCGCGGGGCGTGCGCGCGCCGCTGGCGCCGATCTTGCGCGCCGCCATCGATGCCGGGCGCGTCAGCGCCGAGCTGTACCTCGGCGACTGGACCGACGTGGGTACGCCCGAGCGGCTCGCCGCATTGCAGACCGAGAGTCCGGCGCCTCGTTGAAGGCCGGGTACAACGCCGGATACGCATCCAGAAAATCACACCCATCACAAAGCTATCGCATCGTGATCATCATGAACACACCACTTTACGTCGAACGCCGCGCCCGTCTCGCCAGACAACTCGGGCCCGGCGGCATCGCAATCGTCCCCACCGCGCCCGCACTCCCGCGCAATCGCGACAACGAACACGCCTATCGGCACGACAGCTACTTTTTCTACCTGACGGGATTCACCGAACCGGGCGCGTGGCTGGCGCTCACGGCGGACGGCCACAGCACCCTGTTTTGCGCGCCGAAAAACCCCGAGCGTGAAACCTGGGACGGCTACCGGCTCGGCCCCGACGCGGCGCCCGGCGCGCTCGCGATCGACCAGGCTTTTTCCGCCGACGAGCTCGAAACCCGGCTGCCGCGCCTGCTGGAGAACCGCACGGCGCTCTGGTATCCCTTCGCGATCCACAAGGGGCTGGAAACGCGCATCGACGGCTGGCTGCGCGCCGTGCGCGCCCGCGCGCGCCAGGGGGTGCTGTGCCCATCGCAGCAGCACGATCTGTGCGGCCCGCTCGACGAGATGCGGCTCATCAAAGACGCGCACGAGCAGGCGACGATGCGCAGAGCCGCCGCCATCAGCGCCCGCGCGCACGTGCGCGCCATGCAGGCATCCGCGCGGGCGCTGCGCGAAGGCCGTGACGTGCGCGAATACCACCTCGAAGCCGAACTGCTGCACGAATTCCGCCTTGCCGGCGCGCAATCGCCGGCCTATCCGTCGATCGTCGCGGCCGGCGCGAACGCTTGCGTTTTGCATTACCGCGCCGACGCGGCGCCGGTGCGCCAGGGCGAACTCGTGCTGATCGACGCCGGTTGTGAACTCGACGGCTACGCCAGTGACATCACCCGCAGCTTTCCGGCTGATGGCCGCTTCAGCGGCCCGCAGCGCGCGCTCTATGAACTGGTGCTCGCGAGCCAGGACGCCGCGGTTGCCGCCACCCAGCCCGGCGCGCGCTTCAATGATCCGCACGACGCCACCGTCGCCGTGCTCGCCCAGGGGCTGCTCGACCTCGGGCTGCTCGACGCGAACAAAGTCGGCAGCGCCGCCGACGTCATCGCCCAGCGCGCCTACCTTCCTTTCTACATGCACCGCACCAGCCATTGGCTCGGCATGGACGTGCACGACTGCGGCAGCTACGTCGAGCCTTCGCAAATCGATCAAACGCGCGAGCGCCAGGATCCCGTTACCGGCGAAACCGTCATCGAGCGGCCCAGCCGCATCCTGCAGCCGGGCATGGTGCTGACCATCGAGCCGGGGCTTTACGTGCGCCCCGGCGAAGGCATCCCCGATGCGTTCTGGAACCTGGGTATCCGCATTGAGGACGATGCGCTCGTCACCGCCGGCGGCTGCGAACTGATCACGCGCGGCGTGCCGGTGGCGCCCGGCGAGATCGAGGCGCTGATGCGCGGCTGAAAAAGGCGGTTGAAGAGGCGGCTGAAAAGGCCCTGCGGCCGACGGCACGCGATCTACGCGCGATCTACCGATCTACAATTGGCGCCCTTTTAAAACGCACGCTGCCGCGGCCAGCCACATCCGCCGCGCCTTGGTGGCTGCAGGAGCCACGCGCATGTCCGACACGCCCCCCCAAGCCCCGCTCAGCCACGAAGAGCGGCGTCAAGAACTGCGCCGCGCCGCGCTCGAATACCACGCGCAAGCGCCGGCCGGCAAGATCGAGATCGCGGCCACCAAGCAGGTCGTCAACCAGCGCGATCTGGCGCTGGCCTACTCGCCCGGCGTTGCCGCGCCCTGCGAAGAAATCGTCCGCGACCCGGTCAACGCCTTCAAATACACCGCGCGCGGCAATTTGGTGGCGGTGGTCACCAACGGCACCGCCGTGCTGGGGCTGGGCGACATCGGCCCGCTGGCGGCCAAGCCGGTCATGGAAGGCAAGGGCGTCCTGTTCAAGAAATTCGCCAACGTCGACGTGTTCGACATCGAAATCGCCGAAAAAGACCCGGACAAACTGGTCGAAGTGATTGCCGCGCTGGAGCCGACCTTCGGCGCGATCAACCTCGAAGACATCAAGGCGCCCGATTGCTTTTACGTCGAGCGCAAACTGCGCAAGCGCCTGCAAATCCCGGTCTTTCACGACGACCAGCACGGCACCGCCGTGACCGTGGCCGCAGCCATGCTCAACGCCTTGAAGGTGGCCGGCAAGGACATCGGCCGGATCAAGCTGGTGACCTCGGGCGCGGGCGCGGCGGCGCTGGCCTGCCTGAAGCTGCTGCTCAAAGTCGGCCTCAAGCGCGAGAACGTGTTCGTCACCGATATTGCCGGCGTGGTCTATGAAGGCCGCGCCGAACTGATGGACGACGAAAAGCGCCCCTTCGCGCAAAAAACCGAGCTGCGCACACTCGGCCAGGTCATCGAAGGCGCGGACGTATTCCTGGGCCTGTCGGCGGGCAACGTGCTCAAGCCGGAAATGGTGGCCCGTATGGCGCCCAAGCCGGTGATTTTCGCGCTCGCCAACCCGACGCCGGAAATCTCGCCCGACCAGGCGCACGAGGTGCGCGACGACATCATCATGGCCACCGGGCGCTCGGATTTCCCGAACCAGGTCAACAACGTCCTGTGCTTTCCGTACATCTTCCGCGGCGCGCTCGACTGCGGCGCCACCACCATCACCGATGAAATGTGCATCGCCGCCGTGCACGCCATCGCCGAGCTGGCCCAGGCCGAACAAAGCGAACACGTCGCGGCGGCCTATGCGAACGAAAAACTCAGTTTCGGCCCCGGCTACCTGATTCCCAAGCCCTTCGACCGGCGCCTGATGATCAAAATCGCCCCGGCGGTGGCCCAGGCCGCCGTCGACTGCGGCGTCGCCCTGCGCCCGATCGCCGACATGGACGCTTACCGCGAACGGCTGCAGCACTTCGTCTACGCCTCGGGCACGCTGATGAAGCCGCTGTTCGACGTCGCCCGGCGCGCTGCCAGGAAGCGCGTCGCCTACAGCGAAGGCGAAGAAGAGCGCGTGCTGCGCGCCGCCCAGATCGTGGTTGACGAAGGGCTGGCGCGGCCCACGCTGATCGGCCGCCCGGCGGCCATTGCCCAGCGCATCCAGAAATTCGGCCTGCGCCTGCGCGAGCAGCGCGACTACGACGTAGTCAACACCGACTTCGACCCGCGCTACAACGACTTCTGGCAAACCTACCACCGCATGACCGAGCGCAAAGGCATCACGGTGCAAATGGCCAAGATCGAAATGCGCCGGCGCCTGACCCTGATCGGCGCGATGCTGCTGCACAAGGGCGATGTCGATGGCCTGATCTGCGGCACCTGGGGCATCACCAGCGCCCACCTGAACTACATCGATCAGGTGATCGGCAAACGCCCCGGGCGGCACAACCAGCCCATTTACGCCTGCATGAATGGGCTGCTGCTGCCCGGCCGCCAGGTCTTTCTGGTCGACACCCACGTCAACTACGACCCCAGCGCGCAGGAACTGGCCCAGATCACCGAAATGGCCGCCGAAGAAATGCTGCGCTTCGGCATCGAACCCAAGGTCGCGCTGCTGTCGCACTCCAACTTCGGCAGCAGCAACCAGCCCAGCGCGCTCAAAATGCGCCAGACCCTGCACATCCTGCGCGAGCAGGCCCCCTGGCTCGAAGTGGACGGCGAAATGCACGGCGACGTGGCCCTGGACGCCCAAGCCCGCGCCGCGCTGATGCCCAACAGCACCTTGGCCGGCGACGCCAATCTGCTGGTATTCCCGAATATCGATGCTGCCAACATCGCCCACAACCTGCTCAAGACCGCCGCCGGCGGCAACATCGCCATCGGCCCGGTGTTGCTGGGCGCGGCGCGGCCCGTCCACATCCTCACCGCCAGCGCCACCGTGCGCCGCATCGTCAACATGACGGCATTGACCGTCACGGACGCAAACGTCGAAAGATAGACGGTTGAAGCAGAAGTAAGCGCCCACTATAATGATAGTGGGCGCTTCCTTTTGTTATACAACTTGAGGAGAAAGGATTGCTATTTGTGCGTGACTGATGCACACTTACGGCCTTGTATCGCGGATCAATCTCCCTCCCCCGGTTTTGATTCAGCCTAAGCTCTTTTTCGTTTCTGTGTCGTCATGGCGGCTACCGCCTCGCTTTTGAACCCTTTGGCAAAGCTCGTGCTCGCCTGTATCACGGCGGCGGTGTTGGCCGCTGGGGCTCAGGCCCGTGACGGCACGGCGGCGCCAAGAGTGTGGCGGTCGGAGGATTTGATTGCGTTGTCCGACCTGCCAGCGCAGGGACAGCGCACATACCAGGCCATTCTTGACGGCGGCCCTTTTCCTCATGAAAAGGACGGCAGCGTGTTCGGTAATCGCGAGCGATTGCTACCGCGCGAAGCGCGCGGCCATTATCGCGAGTACACCGTGGAAACGCCCGGTAGACGCGATAGAGGTGCGAGGCGGATCGTTTGTGCAGGAAAACAGCCCACGGCGCCAAGCGCGTGCTGGTATACGGCTGATCACTACGCGAGCTTCCGGCGCATTGCGCCTTAAGCGGGAAACCGGCGACCGTGACCGTGATTGAGAGCGCCACAGCCAGCTTGGCTATGACGACGATATGCTGATAAAACCATGGAAAGACCAATGGATATGACCGTATCCTTCCAAAGCATGCGACCGAATATCGTGCAATCAATTCGCGCTTTCCGCGTGAACGATTTGCAGGAAGCCGCCCGCGCGGCAGGTCAGCACTTCCTTTATGCCAACCTCAGTAACGCCCAGAACAAGCAGGACGTACTCGACCTGATTGGGCAGCAATTCATGCTCCCGGCGCATTTCGGCAAGAACTTCGACGCGCTGTACGACTGCATGACCGACCCGCTGCACAAGTCTGGCACGCAGCCCGGTTTCGTTCTGGTGCTTGAGCAGATTCCGGCCCACGCCAAGTTCGACAAGGAAGCGCGCGAGCAATTGCTCGACATCTTCCGCGACGCGGCCGACTACTGGGGGGACCGGAAAATACCCTTTAGGTGCTTCTATTCTTTTCTGTAGCCCGTTCTGCACAAGCCGGCCAAGCAGAACGGGCGAACGAGGTCCAACAAGGTGTCGCCTCTGGCGCTGCCATCAAAGTGAGTGAAGACTCCATCGGGGAAAAGATGCCTACCGACAAACTGGTGGACATTTCCCCGCTGGCGCTGCGCATGAGCAGCCCTTTCAATTCGGAGTATTGGTTGAGCGCGGCCTGAAAAGGCCCGAAGGCGCGGATGCGCGATTTCACTCTCCCATGAAAAAAAGCCCGTCGCGACGGGCTTTTTTTATCCATGCGTTCGCAAGGAGCGGCGGCACTCAAGCCGCCGGCTCACATTGTCTGATCGGGTTTGCAGGGATCGACGATGCGGCCTGTTAAAAAATTACGGCCCGGTATGGAGTAGCACGCAAAATCACCCTCTTTAACAAGGGGTGGAGGGGCGCAATTTCCCATGCAATCAGAAAACATAGCTTCCATCGCCCATGAAGATCCGGCCCCGACGCCGGGGTAAGTCCAAGTCCATTCGGAGGTCCTTTGCCCAGAATAGCTTACACCTGAATCCATGTAACCCTCGTAAACCCAAGTTCCCCTGGGAGGCATGCCCGGTCCGAAGAAATTGCCCATGAAAGTGATTGCGCCATAGGGTGGAAGGCTCGGCGGGTTTGGAGGGGTTGGACCGGAGTTGGCGCGGGATTGCGGCGATGCCCACATCTGGACATAGCCCGAACTGTCCACAAAGCCCGCAACGTTCAGATTCCAACTCCAGTAATCTCCAGGATGTTCGCCTCCCGGACGTTGGGTGATGCCGGTGCCGTTGACGTTTCCATCCGGGGTGACAAGGATCTGGAGCCAGCCGTGATCCAAAACCCTCGTGCTCGGATCGAGCGGAAGCATGGTAATTGGATCAAGCGCGGTTCCATGGAACGGAACGATATACATTCCCGTGAAGGGGAACCACGGCACATCCGGCGGAACGGGCGGCGGCTGTGGCAGCGGCTGTGGCGGCCCATAGCCATCGGTCCCCACCAGGGTCAGACAATCCAGCTTCTTATTGCCCCCAGGAGGAACGGCAGGTATTGCGACCTCCGTGGTTTTTCCGTCTCCCGCATCCTGGACGATCAGTTTCAGTGCTACGTTCGCAGGCGCATTGATGATCTCCAGATTGCCCGCTGCCAACGGACCGCTGAAAAACGGATGCGACACACCCGGCCCGTAAAGCGTCATCTGGATGCCGTTGCGTTGAGTCGCGCCGTTCTGGAACTTGATGCAGGCCGTAATGGTCGCGGTGCCCGCGCCACTCCAAAAAGCGTCCAGATTCCATTGCGTGAAGTGCGTCACCTGGCCCTGGTAGCGGCCATCGGTCAGCCGATTGGCCTGGCCTTCGCGCACCCAGATCGCGCGCGTATCGTCGTACCACCACAGCGGAATGCTCGCGGCGCCGTTGTCGACCGCGCTCACCCCCGGATAAGTCAGAGTGGCCGGCGAGCGCAGTTGCAGGGGCTGGCCGTTGGCATCGAGCAGCCGGACTTCGATCACGCCCACGGTCTGCAAGATTCCGGTGTTGCTGCCGTCAAGCCCCGCGTAGGGCTGCGGAAAAGCATCCACCCCTTCGGCCGTGGTCGGATTGCGGTAACTGGCCGAGATGGTGACGGTGCCGTTGTAGGCGGCGCCATTGGCGTCCTTGATCGCATTGGCCGGAATGTCGATGCGGGCGCCGTCGATCTCCAGGGTCTTGCCTGCGGTCGCGGCGAAGGTGGTGCGCGCGTTTTCGGCGTAGAGCGTGATGTCTTGCGTGGTGGTGACCTCCGCATGCACCGGCGCCTGCTTGGACATCGAGAGGTAGCCGTCTTTTCTGGCCAGCACCACCGTGAATTTGTCGGGATTTTCGATCGCCAGGCTGTAACGGCCTTGGGCATCGGTCTGCGTGCTTTTTCCGGCGGCGATCACGCTGACGCCGGAGACTCCCGCTTTGGCGCTACCCGTACCCGTGGTGATGGTGCCCGTGAGCGTTGCGGTGGGAACTGGTTGTGGCTGCACGGGCCCCGGTCCGGGTTCCGGCTCAGGGCTCGGACTTGGTTGAGGTCCCGGCCCGGGTTCAGGTCCCGGACCCGGTTGAGGCCCCGGCCCAGGTTGAGGCCCCGGCCCAGGTTCAGGTCCTGATCCAGACCCTGGGGGGCTGGTTGACGGTGTCGTCGCGGTATCCCCGCCCCCGCAGCCTGCCAGCAGCCCTATCCAGAGCAAGCCAATGAAGGTGTAAAGGCGTAAGCGCATACATTCCTCTCAGGCGAAGCAGCCATGCTTTAGCAGTCTGTTTATGATAGATCAGAAGTTCATTGCAGATTCAAGCGAAAAATGTGAAATTGTTATCAATTGTTTCACTGAAGATGAGGTGGCTGCAGCATCGATGGATGCAGCCGAACTATCTACATCAGCCGCATGGTCGAACCGATGCCGAAGACGCGTGCGGTGGTAGGCGGTGGCGGTGATGGCGCCACTGCCGATGCGATACCTGAGCCGGGAAAGGGCAGTCACCGGGATGTCGGCCAATGCTGCGCCTGCTGATAACCATCGGCAGGCTGCTGAAATAGCTCCATGACACCTAGAACTGGAGCCCTGCCAAGGTGCTTCACCCCTCATGCCTTCACCACTCACGCCTTCGAAAAAAGCGCTTGCTGATCGTTCTATGAGGCCGCTTGTTTTGTTTCGAGGTCCGGAAAACGGTATTTCAGCAGCCATGGCAACGATACAAAGCATTACATCCAAAGTCAAAACCCTTGCATAAAATGCTTTGAAACAAAGTTGGAGCTACGAGCATGTCAGCATACATCGTTCAGAAAGGTGATACGTTAAGGCGAATCGCTGAGAAACAGTTAGGGCAAGCAAGCCGCTGGCCTGAAATAGCTCAACTGAATCACCTGCAGAACCCAAATCTGATTTTCATCGGGCAGATATTGAATCTGCCCGATACCAAGCCCACGGTAATGCCAGGGCTACAGGAAAAGCCAAATTCTGAAAACCAAATTGCAGAAGCTCAACAAATCCCGGCCAATATAGCATTGGCGCGCGGGTTTCTCTTCATCGTGTTTGAGCAGTTGCCGGAGGTTGGCGCAGGTAAAATCATTCGTAAGGTAATCGCAGTCCCACGTGATTTTTCGCTTCGGCCAGCCAACCCACTTGGAAATCTGAGTCCGGCTGAACACGTACTGAACGTTAACCCCACTCAGAGTCAGCTTCTTTCTGCAAGCAGTCGGCCATTTGGGTCGCCAACCATCAATGGGAAGCCACTTCTTTTGGATGTGGCCAAGCTTAAGCAAGCAGGCGCACAGATTTACTCGACGTCCGAAGTCATACGTGATCTGGAGCAATTTGTTGCGAAAAATCCAGCGACGCA
>CAYTPC010000147.1:0-10965 GCA_964439605.1 uncultured Burkholderiaceae bacterium | reverse complement strand
ACGTTCAGGATTTGCTCGCGGCCCCGGATGTCGGGCAACTGCACGTAAACCTGCCGGTCGAAGCGGCCCGGGCGCAGCAGGGCGGAGTCCAGAATGTCGGGCCGGTTGGTGGCGGCCACCACGATGACGCCCAGGTTGGTCTCGAAGCCGTCCATCTCGACCAGCATCTGGTTCAGGGTTTGCTCGCGCTCGTCGTTGCCTCCCCCTAAGCCCGCGCCGCGCTGGCGGCCCACGGCGTCGATCTCGTCGATGAAGATGATGCAGGGGGCGTTTTTCTTGGCGTTCTCGAACATGTCGCGCACGCGCGCGGCGCCGACGCCGACGAACATCTCGACGAAATCAGAGCCGCTGATGCTGAAAAACGGCACCTTGGCCTCGCCCGCGATGGACTTGGCCAGCAGCGTTTTGCCGGTGCCCGGCGGGCCCACGAGCAGCAGGCCGCGCGGAATGCGCCCGCCGAGCTTCTGGAACTTGGCCGGATCCTTGAGGAAATCAACGACTTCCTTGACTTCTTCCTTGGCCTCGTCGCAGCCGGCGACATCGGCGAAAGTGACCTGGTTGTTGTTCTCATCGAGCATGCGCGCCTTGCTTTTGCCGAAGCTGAAGGCGCCGCCTTTGCCTCCGCCTTGCATCTGCCGCATGAAATAGACCCACACGCCGATCAACAACAGCATCGGCCCCCAGCTCACCAGCAGGGTCATCAGCAGCGATCCTTCTTCACGCGGCTTCACGTCAAATTTGACGTTGTTGTTGATCAGGTCGCCCACCAGGCCGCGGTCAAGATAGGTGGCGGTGGTGCGTATCTTGCGGTCATCGGTCGTGAGCGCAACGATTTCGGTGCCGCCTTGGCTTTCCTGGATGGTCGCGCTCTTGATGCGGCTGGCCCGGACCTCTCCAAGGAAATCGGAATATCCGACGTGAATCGCCCCGGCAGAGCCACGGCTGTCGAACTGCCTGAACACAGTAAACAACACCATGACGATGACGAGCCAGACGGCAATTTTGGAAAACCACTGATTATTCAAACGAAACTCCTGTCAGAGTTGCGGTTACGCGGCCGCTAGGGCGCGAATCGACACGACACAACATATACCGCCCATCATGGGCAACTGGTGGTCATTTTAGGCTTTTCAACCCAGGTTCAAGCAGCCGGGCTCATCGGCTTTTCTATCGCAACCATAGCCGCGGCAAAGGTTTTTTCCGCTCAACGCCCTGTTTATGCGCCGGTGGCAGGGTCTTGCCTGGGACCGATTCCGACCAGAAAAGTCTCCGCCGACCGGTCGCGCGAGGCTTTCGGCTTGAAGGGTTTGACCGTTTTGAAATTGGCCTTGAACAGCGCAACCAGCGGGCTGTAGGCGCCGCCATGAAACACCTTGGCCACCAGTGCGCCTTGCGGTTTCAGGTGGGCGCGGGCGAAATCGACCGCCAGTTCGACCAGGTGCGTGATGCGCGCCGCATCCGCCGATGCGATGCCCGACAGGTTCGGCGCCATGTCCGACACCACCACATCGGCGCGGCGCCCGTCCATCGCCTGAGATAGCTGATCGAGCACTTCGGTCTCGCGAAAATCGCCCTGCAGAAAGGTCACGCCCTCGATTGGCTCCATCGGCAGAACGTCGAGCGCGATGATCGCGCCCTCGAGCGCGCCGGCCGCGGCGCCGGCTGGCGCCAGTTTGCGCCGCACGTATTGGCTCCACGCGCCCGGCGCCGAGCCCAGGTCGACCACGACGTGCCCAGGGCGGATCAGACCGAGCGTTTCGTCGATTTCCTTGAGCTTGTAGGCGGCGCGCGCACGGTAGCCCTCACGCTGGGCCAGCTTGACCCACGGATCATTGACATGATCATTGAGCCATGCTTTGTTGATCTTTCGGCTTTTGGATTTGATTTTCATCTTCGGCTCGATAATACGAGGATGCCAGCCATCGAACTTACTCCTGCCGAACGCAAGGCGCATCGCGCCGAGGCGCATCATCTGGATCCCATCGTCATGATCGGCGGTGACGGGTTGACGCCGGCCGTCAAAAAAGAAGCCGATGCCGCGCTCAAGGCGCACGCGCTGATCAAGGTGCGCGTGTTCTGCGACGATCGCAGCGAGCGCGAAGCCATGCTGCACACGCTGGCCGATGAATTGGGCGCCGCGCCGATTCAGCACATCGGCAAGCTGCTGGTGCTCTGGCGCCCCAAGCCCCAGAAGGAGCGGATTCCCGATGAAGACCGCAAGCCCGGCCCGAAGGAAGTCAAGGTACTCAAATACAGCGAGCGCGGGGGGCAGCGCCCCGAAGTGCGTACCCTGCGCGTGCTGGGCAACCAGCGCCTGACCTCCAGCGGCACCGTCAAACGGGCCAAGCCGCGCAAGCCGGTGTCGGTAAAAAAGCGCCGGCAGGCTGACTGAATACAGACCAAGCTATCAATCAAGCGTCTTTCGAGGAAAGCGCCGTAATGCGCCACGTCATCTGCATTAAATGGGGCACGAAATACGCGCCCGACTACGTCAACAAGCTCTGGGCGATGGTCCGGCGTCATCTTCGCGGCGATTTCCGGTTCATCTGCCTGACCGACGATACCCAGGGCATCCGTAGCGAAGTCGAATGCTTTCCGATTCCGCCGGTGGAAATCCGGCCCGAAGCGGCGGGCGTCAATGACCGGGCTTGGCGCAAGCTCACCACCTTCAGCCGCGACCTCAGCGAGAAATACGGCCTCCAGGGAACGGCGCTGTTTCTCGATTTGGACGTGGTCGTGGTCGGCAGCCTCGATGATTTCTTCACGTACCCAGGTGAATTTCTGATCATCAAGGATTACCGGCGCCCTTGGCGCGTGACCGGCAATTCATCGGTTTATCGCTACGAAATCGGCGCTCATACAGACGTGCTCGATCACTTCCGTACCTACGAAGTCAAGATCCGGAAGCGGTTCCGCAACGAGCAAACCTACCTTTCGGATTACCTGCACAAACAGGGCAAGCTGAAGTACTGGCCGGCCGCCTGGTGCCCGAGCTTCAAGTACCACAGCATTCCGGTATGGCCGACGAACTACTGGCGTGCGCCTTTCGTGCCCGAGGGCGCGCGGATCATGATCTTCCACGGCGAATGCAATCCGCCCGACGCGCTCGCCGGCCGCCGCAATCGGCGCTTTCGCTACATCCAGCCCGTGCGCTGGGTGGACGAGCATTGGCGCGAATAAGGGAATAGGGGGTTTCTAAAGAAGCCCGCGCGGGTCGGCGCTGGTTTAAACCTGCGCGCCTTCGACCAAAAAGCGCAACCGCCGCACGCCTTGCCATTCGTCGGCATCGAGGCGGAAGGCCAGCAGGGCCTTGGGCGGGAGCGGCTCGGTGTGGCCGAACCAGATGGCATCGACCGGCTGGCCCCGGTGGCGCAGCCTGAGCGCGAGATGGCGCTCGCCGACCAGCCGTTGCGAGAGCACTTCCACCTCTTCGCTGAAGGTCGGCGGTGCGAAGCCCTGGCCCCAGACCTCGCGGTGCAGGGTGTCCACCAGATCGACGCGCAGGTACTCAGGCTCAATGGGGCCGTCGGTTTCGATGCGGCGCGTGAGCGTGGCGGGGTCGAGCCATTCGGCGGCGACTTGGGCGAGGGCGCGCTCGAATGCTTCCAACCGGTCGCGCGCCACGGTGCAGCCCGCCGCCATGGCATGGCCGCCAAAGCGCAGCAATATCCCCGGATGGCGCTTGGCGACCAGGTCGAGCGCATCGCGCAGATGAAAGCCCGCAATCGAGCGCCCCGAACCCTTGACTTCACCCGCCACCGCGCTGGCCGCGAAAACGAAGGTGGGGCGATGAAAGCGGTCCTTGATGCGCGAGGCGACGATGCCGACCACGCCTTCGTGGAATTGTTCGTCGAATACGCTGATGGCCGGCGGCGGCGTATCGTCGCCGGTGAACAGGGCTTCGGCCAGCACGAGCGCCTGCTCGCGCATGCCGCCTTCGATCTCGCGGCGCTCGCGGTTGATGCCGTCCAGCGCACGCGCCAGTTCGTCGGCGCGCGCGGCATCGTCGGTGATCAGGCATTCGATGCCCAGCGTCATGTCGGCGAGCCGTCCGGCGGCGTTGATGCGCGGGCCAAGCGCGAAGCCCAGGTCGAAGGTGGTGGCCGTTTGTGCCCGGCGCCTGGCGGCCTGGAACAGGGCTGCCATTCCCACCGGCAGCGCGTCCGCGCGGATGCGGCGCAGGCCCTGTGCGATCAGGCGGCGGTTGTTCGTATCGAGCCGTACCACGTCGGCCACGGTGCCCAGCGCGACCAGCGGCAGCAGCGCATCGAGCCGGGGCTGATGCGCGGCATCGAAGGCGCCGCGCGCGCGCAGTTCGGCGCGCAGCGCCAGCAGCACGTAGAACATCACGCCGACGCCGGCGATGCTCTTGCTTTCGAATTCGCAGCCCGGCTGGTTCGGATTGACGATCACGTCGGCTGCCGGCAGTTCGGGGCCGGGAAGGTGGTGGTCGGTCACCAGCACCGAAAGGCCGAGCGCCTTTGCGGCGGCCACGCCTTCGATGCTCGCGATGCCGTTATCGACCGTGATCAGAACCTGCGCGCCGCTGGCGGCCACGCGCTCGGCGATCGGCGGGGTCAGGCCGTAGCCGTCGACGATGCGGTCGGGAACGAGAAAGCTCACATGGCGCGCGCCGAGCTGGCGCAATCCGCGCACCGCGACCGCGCAGGCGGTGGCGCCGTCACAGTCGTAGTCGGCAACGACGCACAGGCGCTTGTTTTGCGCGATGGCGTCGGCCAGCAGGATGGCGGCCTCGCGCGCGCCGCGCAGCGTTTCGGGCGGCAGCAGGCGCGCCAGTGATGGGTCGAGCTCATCCTTGCCGCGCACCCCGCGCGCCGCGTACAGGCGCGCCAGCAGCGGATGCACGCCGGCTTGTTCCAGTGCCCAGGCGTTGCGCGGCGGCACGTCGCGCGCGATGATTTTCATAGTGTTTCGAGTACTCGGGCTATCTGGACTTGATGGAACATGCCGCGCAGCCACGTGCCCAGGCCGCGTGGCGCGGTGGCGAAACTGCGCGCGCAGCGGTCGCCGCACAGCGTCAGGCGCACCGGCTCCCCGCGGCGGCTCGCGGCCAGCAGTTCGGCGCAGGCGCCGGCATCGAGCGAGCGCCAAGCCCGCGCCCAAGCCGCGCCATCGTCGCGCAGCGCAGCCTCGCGCAGCGAGGTATCCAGGCGCGGCGGCACTTTTGGGGGGGCGGCATCGTCCGGCAATGCGCCGGCGCCGCTGAGCCAGAAGGAGTTGATCGACGCCGCCCCGCGCGCGCTGCGTTCGTCGTTCACGCGCTGGGTGTACAGCAGCATCTGCACTTCGTTTTGCAAGCGCAGCAGTGGACGCTTCGCTTCGTTGATCGGCACCCAGCGCCCGACGGGTTGCCCGGCGGCGCGGTCGATCGACGCGGTGACCAGGTTTTCGAACGCAGGGCCGTGCGCGAGCCAGTGTCCGGGCCGCGCGGTGGTGTGCAGTGTGATGCCGTCGCCCGCGAAAAGGGGTTCGACGGCCTTGAACAGCGCATCCGATTCGGCGGCCTCGATCGCAAGCGTGGCCGGGTCGTCGAACAATACGTCGTTCATTCCGACTTCCCAGTGGCAGAGCGTAAGCAGCGCCCAGGCGTGGCCGGGGCTGGTGGGCGACAGGCCGGCTTCGCGCGCGGCCAGCGCCGCCCACGGGATGCGCCCGTCCAGCGGCGCAAGGCCGAGCGCGGCGGCCAGTGCGCGTTCGTGCGGCGGCGAGAAGCTATCGGCGGCCTGTTCGTCCCGTTCGGCTGGCGTGAGCCGCGCCAGCAGCGCTTCCAGGTTCGGCAGGCGCAGCGCCGGGAGCGCCGCGCGGCAGGCGGGCGTGTTCCAACCGGCGAAGGCGATGATCAAATGATGGGCGCAAGGCGAAAAGGCCATGGCCCGTATTGTCCGGGATGCCACAATTGACGGATGTACAGCCTTCACGCTCCACATCGCGCATGCCCTCCGGGGACGGCGGCGCGTTTTCCCGCTGCGGGCCGGCGGAAAACCTGATGCAGCTTCCCTACGAACTCCAGCTTGGCTGGCGCTATACCCGGGCCGGCCGCGCGGCGCGGCGCAATGGCTTCATCTCCTTCATCTCGGGCGTGTCGATGCTGGGCATCGCGCTGGGCGTGGCGGCGCTGATCATCGTGCTGTCGGTGATGAACGGCTTCCAGAAGGAGGTGCGCGACCGCATGCTCAGCGTGGTCTCGCACATCGAAATCTTCTCGCCCGACGGTCAGGCGCTGGCCGATGTCGACAAGATTAGCGCTGCCGCGCGCCGGCACCCGCAGGTGGTGGGCGCCGCCCCCTTCATCGCCACGCAGGCGCTGCTCGCGCGTGGCGAGGAGATGAAGGGCGTGATCGTTCGCGGCATCGATCCGGCGCTCGAACCGCAGGTGACCGATGTCGCCGCCGGCGGCACGAGCCAGGCGCTCACGCGGCTGGCGCCGGGCGAATTCGGCGTCGTCCTCGGCAGTGAGCTGGCGCGCTCGCTGTTCGTGCACGAGGGCGATCCGGTCACGCTGATCGCGCCGGGCGGGCAGGTCACCCCGGCGGGCGTGCTGCCGCGCCTGAAGCAGTTCAGGGTGGTCGGCACCTTCGATTCGGGGCACTACGAATACGACTCGGCGCTGGCGATGATCCACGTGCAAGACGCCGGGCGCGTGTTCCGGCTCGAAGGGCCCTCGGGCGTGCGGCTCAAGCTCAAGGATCTGCACCAGGCGCGCGCGGTGGCCGCAGAACTCGCCGCCACGCTGCCGGGCGCCTTCATGATCCGCGACTGGACGCAGCAGAACAAAACCTGGTACGCGGCGGTGCAGGTCGAAAAACGCATGATGTTCATCATCCTGACGCTGATCGTGGCGGTGGCGGCGTTCAATCTCGTTTCGACGCTGGTGATGACGGTGACCGACAAGCGCGCCGACATTGCGATCCTGCGCACGCTCGGCGCGAGCCCGCGCAGCATCATGGGCGTTTTCATGGTGCAGGGGGCGATGGTGGGCGTCATCGGCACGCTCGGCGGCTTGCTGCTGGGGCTGGCGGTGGCCTACAACATCGACGTGATCGTGCCGGCGCTGGAGCGGCTGTTTCACGCGAGCTTCCTGCCGCCGGACATTTACCTGATCAGCCGCATGCCGAGCGATCCGCAGTGGGCCGATATTGCGCCGATCACGCTGATTTCGCTGCTGCTGTCTTTCATTGCCACGCTGTATCCAAGCTGGCGCGCCAGCCGTGTCAATCCTGCGGAGGCGCTGCGTTATGAGTGAGCATTTTTCCGGTTCCGGCGCCAATGACATCGATGGCATCGATGGCATCGTGTTGCGCGCAACGGGGCTGACCAAAGGTTTTCATGAAGGCCACATCGACCTGACGGTGCTGCAGGGCATCGACCTCGCGGTCCATGCCGGCGAGACGCTCGCGATCGTCGGCGCATCGGGCTCGGGCAAGAGCACGCTGCTGCACCTGATGGGAGGGCTTGATACGCCCACCACCGGCCATGTCGAACTGATGGGGCGCAACCTTGCGCATGCCGACGCAGCCGAGCAGGGGCGCCTTCGTAACCGGCATTTGGGCTTCGTCTACCAGTTCCACCATCTGCTGCCCGAATTCAGCGCGCTGGACAACGTCGCGATGCCGCTGCGCATCCGCCGCGCGGCCAACGCCGACGCGGCGCGTCACGCCCAGGCGATGCTGGCGGCGGTGGGGCTGGGCGAGCGCCTGCATCACCGGCCGGCCGAACTGTCGGGCGGAGAACGCCAGCGCGTGGCGATCGCGCGCGCGCTGGTCACGCAGCCGAACTGCGTGCTGGCCGACGAGCCCACCGGCAACCTCGATCGCGTCACCGCCGATGCGGTATTCGCGCTCATACTCGAACTCGCGCATCGCCAGCGCACCGCCTTCGTGCTGGTCACGCACGACGAAGACCTTGCGAATCGCTGCGACCGGCAATTGCGGTTGACGGAAGGGCGGCTGACGGAGGGGCGATTGGTGGTGTAGCCGATGGCTACAGAATCCGCTGAAACCACAGCAGCGACAGCAGCGCCGCCAGCAGCGCGAGCACTCCGGCTGCGAGGGCGAACAGGGCTGAAATTTCGGTTTCCTTTCTTTCCACCGTCAGGCGCGAGCCGAGCGTGTCGTACACCTTCTGCAGATCTTGCGCCGCGCTGGCGTAAAAGTACTCGGCCTGGGTTTCTTCGGCAATGGCTCTGAGCGCGTTCTCGTCCAGGCGCACGCGCATCGACCAGCCTTCGAATCCGATGGTGTCGCCCTCTACCGTGCCGATGCCCACGGTGTAAACGCGCACGCCGCGCTCGGCCGCCATCTTCGCCGCTTCGAGCGGGTCGATGCCGGTGGTGCGCTGGCCATCGGTGAGCATGATGATCGCAGCCGAGGTGTACGAGCCGGGCGCAACCGGGGTGAAAGCCCTGGGTTCCTTGTTCTGGCGGCCGGGCGGGTCGATCGGCATGCCGCGCGGGCCCGGCGGCGGACCGAATTCGGAAAAGCCAACATCTTCGTGCGGGAACAGCATCGCCAGCGACATCGCCAGCCCGCTGCCGGTGGCGGTGCCGCGCTGCAATCGAAAGGTGTCGATCGCCGCGGCCAGGTCGTCGCGGTTGGTGGTGGGCAACTGCGCGGCCTGTGCGCTGGCGGCAAAAGAGACGATGCCTACCTTCACGCCGCGCGGCAGGTTCCTGATGAAGTTCTTGGCCGCGGCTTGTGCCGCCGCGAGCCGTGTGGGCTGCACGTCGGTGGCGCGCATGCTGCCCGAAACGTCGATCGCGAGGATGATGGTTTGCCCGTTGGCGGGCAGCGTCACCACCGCCGCCGGGCGCGCCGCTGCGATGATCAGCAGCGCCATCGCCGCCAGAAACAGCAGCGGCGGCGCGTGGCGGCGCAGCGTCTGGCCCGTGCCCATCGCCTCGCGCACGATCGCCAGGTTCGTGTAGCGCACGCCATGCTGTTTCTTTCGGTGCAGCAGCCACAGGTACGCCGCCGCCAGCATCGGCAGCGCCAGCAGCAACCAGAGCAATCGCGGCCAGAGGAAGCTCATGCGGCGGCGGCCTTCGCCTTTGTTGCATTCGTGGGCGCGTGCGTGACGGCGCTGCTGCTGCCGCCACCACCACCGATACCCGCGCGCTGGCGGCGCAGATGGGCGAAGCGCGCGATCGCCTCGGCCAGGTCGTTCTGCGTCGAGAGTTCGAGCGTATCGACGCCGGCGCGCGCGAGCATGCGCTGGAGTTCCTGTTCGCGCAGGCCGGCCAGGTGCGTAAAGCGTTTGCGAAAACCCGCATCGTGCGTGTTAACCCATAAGCATTCACCGGTTTCGCCGTCGGCCAGCGGCAGCAGGCCGAGGTCGGGCAGTTCGGTTTCGAGCGGATCGTGCAGCCGCACCCCGATCACCTCGTGGCGCAGTGCCAGGCGGCCCAGCGCGGGCTCCCAGCCGGGCACGCTCTGGAAATCCGACACCACGAACACCGTCGAGCGCCGCCGGATGACCGATCCGGCCGCCGCGAACAGTTCAGCCAGCCGCGTGGTGCCGGGTGCGGTGGATGCCGGGGCGGTGGGCGCAGCCGCGCCGGGCCGCATCGCGTGCAGCAGTTGCAGCACCTGGCGGCGGCCCGTGCCCGGTGCGATCACCGTGCGCAGCCGGCTGTCGTAAATGAGCGCGCCGACGCGATTGCCGTGCCGCGTGAGCAGCCGCGCGAGCACGCCAACGAAGCCGGCCGACATGTCACGCTTGGTGCGCGCGCCGGAACCGAAATCGACCGAGCGGCTCAGGTCCAGAACGAACCACGCGGTCATTTCGCGGTCTTCATTGAACAGGCGCACGTACGGTTGCGAAAGGCGCGCGGTCACGTTCCAGTCGATGTGGCGCACGTCGTCATGGTGCTGGTACTCGCGCAGGTCGGCCAGGTCCAGGCCCGCGCCACGCATCAGCGTGCGCCAGTCGCCTTGCAGCAGGCCATCCAGGCGCCGCAGCACCGTCCATTCGAGCCGGTGCAGCAGGCGATCGGCTTCCCAGGCCGGCGGCGGCTTACCGGATTCGTCAGGGGCGGCGCGAAAGTCGCGAAAGCGTTTCATGGCACCTTCCCCGCATTCACGCCGCCCGCATTTCGTGGCCGGCCCACACCGGCGCTGGCGTCGCCTGCACGATGCGTTCGATCAGCGCGTCCGCGCTCACCCCTTCGGACAGCCCTTCGTAAGACAGCGTGACGCGATGGCGCAGCACGTCGGGCGCCAGCGCGGCAATGTCCTCGGGCAGCGCATAGGTGCGCGCGCGCATGAGCGCCAGCGCCTGCGCGCCCTCGGCCAAATGGATGCTGGCGCGCGGGCTCGCACCGCAAGCAATGAAGCGGCCCACGTCCTTGAGGCCGAATTTTTCCGGCGTGCGCGTGGCTGAAACAAGGCGCACCGCGTACCGGATCAGCGCCGGATCGACGTAAACCTCGCGCGCCTTCTCTTGCAGCGCGGCAAGCTGTTCGGTGCTGGCGACCGGGGTGGCTTTGATCAGCGGGCCGAGCGCGCGCTGGACGATCACGCACTCCTCTTCATCGCTCGGATAGTTCACCAGCCCCTTCATCATGAAGCGGTCCACCTGCGCTTCGGGCAGCGGGTAGGTGCCTTCGGTTTCGATCGGGTTCTGTGTCGCCATCACCAGAAAAGGGTGCGGTACGCGGTGCATCTCGCCGGCGATGGTGACCTGGCGCTCTTGCATCACTTCGAGCAATGCGCTCTGTACCTTGGCTGGCGCGCGGTTGATTTCGTCCGCGAGCAGCAGATTCGTGAATACCGGGCCCAGCGAAGTGCTGAATTCGCCCGTTTTCTGGTTGTAGATGCGCGTACCCACAAGATCGGCCGGCACCAGGTCGGGTGTGAACTGGATGCGTTTGAAATGCCCGCGAATGGTGTCCGCCAGCGTCTTGACCGTGAGCGTCTTGGCCAGCCCCGGCACACCCTCGACGAGCAG
>CAYTPC010000146.1:0-83073 GCA_964439605.1 uncultured Burkholderiaceae bacterium | reverse complement strand
CCTCGAAGCCTTTGGGCGGCACGAGCATCGAGAAGTTGGTTTTGCCGCAGGCGCTGGGGAAAGCGGCGGCCACGTGGTAGGTGCGGCCTTGCGGGCTGGTTACGCCCAGGATCAGCATGTGCTCGGCCAGCCAGCCTTCGTCGCGCCCCATGTTGGAGGCGATGCGCAGAGCGAAGCATTTTTTGCCGAGCAGGGCATTGCCGCCGTAGCCCGAGCCGTAGCTCCAGATTTCGCGCGTTTCGGGAAAGTGGACGATGTATTTTGTTTTGTTGCAGGGCCACGGCACGTCGCCCTGGCCCGGTTGCAGCGGCGCGCCCACGGTGTGCATGCAGGGCACGAACGGGCCGTCGGCGCCGAGTACGTCGTATACCGCCTTGCCCATGCGCGTCATGATTTTCATGTTGACGGCGACGTAGGGGCTGTCGGAGAGTTCGACTCCGATGTGCGCGATCGGCGAACCCAGCGGGCCCATGCTGAAAGGGATGACGTACATCGTGCGGCCCTTCATGCAGCCGTCGAACAGCGGCTGGAGTGTGGCGCGCATTTGAGCCGGGTCCATCCAGTTGTTGGTGGGGCCGGCATCTTCTTTTTTGGCCGAGCAGATGTAGGTGCGGTCTTCGACGCGCGCGACGTCGCTCGGGTCGGAGGCGGCAAGGTAGGAATTGGGGCGCTTGGCGGGATCAAGGCGCCTGAAGGTGCCCGCATCGACCAGTTGCTGGCACAAGCGATCGTATTCGGCGGTGCTGCCATCGCACCAATGGATGCGATCGGGTTTGCACAGGCTGGCCATTTCAGTGACCCACGCGATCAGCTTCGCGTTCCTGACATGGGCCGGCGCCTGGACATCCAGGCTCTTCGCGGCTGCGTTCATGAAAAATCTCCCAAGTTTGAAAACCGTCTTTTCAAACGAGCCGTGTGCCGCACGCAACAAGGATCGTTTGAGAAAACGTTTGCCGCTCTGGAGGGTGAATCCGGGTGAAATGCAACGCGCCTGGCGGCGCCGCGATCGGGCTTGAAGTCGCGCAGGGCTTCAGGCCGTGGAGACCACGACCGATGCGAATAGCGACATCGGTGCGCCGCCAGCGGGCGCTACGATCAGCTCGACTGCGTTCTGGCCGGTGCCCGTTTGGTGTCGGGACTCTTGTCGGGACGGCGCGGATAGGAGATTCGCCATGAGGAACTTCGAAATCGCAGAACTGGGTATTTTACTGTTATAAGCCCCTGCGCGCGAATAGTAGTCAGTAGTAGCCGAGTTCAACGCACAGGTTCCGGGCCTGAAGTTGAAATTGAAAACGGCGTTCAACGGCGACTGGGCGCAAGACTGGTACGCTTCGAAGATGTTCAATCCCTCCCAGGAAGATGTACGCCGCTTTTTCTGCGGCGTTTATGCCAAGCACCGCGCAGGCCAGCCGATGGAAGCGATCGAAGCCCTGGCGGCTGGCTGGATCGAGGCGCACCCCGAATACCACGCTGACCTTGCTGACGCCGACGCAGCCGTCGCACGTGTGTACGACGGCCACAACGGGCGCGAGAACCCTTTTCTGCATTTGTCGATGCACTTGTCGATCAGCGAGCAGTGCTCGATCGATCAGCCGCCCGGTATCCGCCAAGCAGTGGAGTTGCTGGCCGCGCGGCTGGGCACGCTCATGGATGCGCACCACGTGGCGATGGAGTGCCTGGGCCGCATGATGTGGGAAGCCCAGCGCATGGGCCGCGCGCCCGATGGCGATGCGTATGTGGCCTGCGTACAGCGGCGCGCGACGCGTGATTGACCCGGCGCGCTTACCTTGAAGGGGCGGCCGGCGCCAGCGGGGTGTGCGGCACGATCACCCTGGAAACGGCGTCAATCCAACAGCGTCAATCTTCCACCGCGAAAACTTGCGGCCGCGCCTGGAGCGCCGCGATCAGCACGCTTTCGGCTTCACTGGGCGGGCGCGCAGGCTGCGGCGCCGCCAGTAGACGCGCCAGCGCCTCGATCCTGGGCTGCAATGGCCCCAGGAAATGCGTGCCCGCCGCACTGACGATCAGCAGCGTAGGGAAGATTTCGATATCGAAGGCGTCGGCAATGTCGGCGTGGTCCTCGATATCGACCCAGGCAAAGCGCATGCCGGGCTGCTCGCGCGCCAGTTGCGCGAGCAGCGGGCGGTATTCGCGGCAGGTGCCGCACCACTGCGCGCACAGGCAGATCACCCACGGCAATGAGGAAGACGTGTCGTCCGTCATGGCCCGTCTATTGCCCTGTTGCCGCCATCGAATGCGCGCCCATGATGACGCTGCATGCACCGCGCTGTTTCACGCCTGCGAAGTCAGCAGGTGAAATGATGCAGTGCCGTAAAAACCACTGCAATCGCGTTAAAAATGCAAGTAACGGTTTCCAACCTCGCAAACCCGTATCACTCAGCCGCCAGATTTGCAAATCGAAATGTAAAAACCCTATTTTTAGGCCGAGAATAATGAACGAATGAGTCCCCACGGTCTGGGGATTGAGGTCGGACACGGAAAACATAAAGGATTGATGGATGCGTTCGCTGCTAAGTGATCGCTGCACTTGGCCGATTCCCATGCGGGTGCATTGCAGCATGGACATTATGAAGAACACCCTGACACTGCCGCCTCCGGGGGGATATGCCCGAACACCTGGCTTGAGCGCGTCAAGCCCCGAGCACATCTTTCAGCCGCAGTTGCGACAGCGGGCGCGCCGCCCACACGGCTTCGAGCGCCTCATCCCGGGGCAACAGCAGCACACGCAACAAAGGCGCAAGCGCAGTGCTTTCAGGGTCGGCCAGCAGTACGTAGCGCGCGCCGCCCTCGGCAGGCTGCTCGGCCATGCGGCCGATCCAATCCAACTGCACCAGGTTTTCGAGCACCGATTCGAGTTGCAGCGCATCCACGCGCAACTGCGTCACCAGCGCCTGCATACTCAATCCGCGCGCGGGTGTGCCGCGCGCCGCGGCAAGGTGCTGCAATACCTCGACCGCGAGCAGGAAAGTCCAGCCCGGCATGCCGCCGCGCCGCGCCACGCCTTCGAGCAAGCTCGGCAGGTAGGCGGCGATGACCGCGCCCAGCAGCACGATCACCCAGGCCACGTAAATCCAGATCAGCAGGATCGGCACCGCCGCGAAAGCTCCGTACAGCACCGAATAGGTCGGAACCAGACTCAGGTAATAGGCCAGGCCGCGCTTGGCGATTTCCAGTGCCAGCGCGCTGAACAACCCGCCGCTCCAGGCATGCGACCACTTCACGTCGGTATTGGGCACGTAGCGGTACAGCCCGGTCAGCCCGGCCGCGAGCATCGCGAATTCAAAGACCAAGAGAAAAAAGGACAGTCCGCCGCTGCCCACGTAGTTGCGCGAAGCCGCGAATACCGACGCAGTGGTGCTCAGGCTGGCGGCCAGTATCAACGGCCCCAGCGTGATCGCTGCCCAATAGATGAGCACCCGCTGCGCGAAGGGGCGCAGCACGCCCACGCGCCAGATATTATTGAGTGTCCGGTCGACGGTCAGGATCAATGCGACCGCCGTCATGATCAACATCATCAGCCCCGCCAACCCAAGTCCGCCGGCTTTACTCGCAAACTGCGTCAGGTAACCCATGACATGGCGCGCGATGTTTTCGGGGATCAGGCTCTCGACCAGCCAGCGCTGCAGGCGCCCCTGCATCGTGGAAAAAATCGGAAAGGCAGTGAACAACGCCAGCGCCACGGTGAAAAAAGGCACCAATGCCATTGTGGTTATAAAAGTCAGGCTGCCAGCCATTAAACCAAGCCGATCCTCCCGGAAACGCTCACCGAGTACTGCAACCGTATTTCGCCATGGGAAATGCGAAAAATTGACCCAAAATTGCTGACGTTTCATGACCAGTATCATCCGTTTGTGCCGAGCACCATTTTTTTGGCGCCGGCCCGCTTTATTGATTGTGCCGCTCAGATGAACGCCTCACCAGTCGTCTCGTTAACGCCCAACACGATACCGCCGCCTGCGGTGGCGGCGACGCGCCGGTTCGCGGCGGGCAGCCTGCTGGGGTTGATCGTGCTGGGTCTGGTCTGGGAATTGTGGCTTGCACCGTTGCGTCCGGGCGGCTCCTGGCTCGCGCTCAAAGTGCTGCCGCTGGCCGTTCCGTTGGCCGGACTGCTCAAGAACCGCATGTACACCTATCGCTGGGTCAGCCTGCTGGTCTGGCTGTACTTCGCCGAAGGCGTGGTACGCGCCTGGAGCGACACGCAGCCCCTGGGACGCGTGCTCGCCGGCATCGAGATCGCGCTGTGCCTGGCGTTATTCGCCGCCTGCGTGATGCACATCCAACTGCGCCTGCGCGCGGCCCGCGCCGCCGATATCTCATGAACGCCCTGCCCGACACCCTGCGCGCCATCGTCGGCGCCGCTCACGTGCTCACGCAGGGCGACCTTGGCGCCTACGAACAGGATTGGCGTCAACGCGCACGCGGCAAGGCGCTGGCCGTGGTGCGGCCCGGCGATACCGCGCAGACCGCGGCGGTAGTCAAAGCCTGTGCGGCCGCGGGCGCGGCGATCGTGCCGCAGGGCGGCAACACGGGCCTGTCGGTCGGATCGACGCCCGACGCCAGCGGCACGCAGGTGCTCCTGAGCCTGTCGCGCATGAACGCGGTGCGCGCACTCGACGCGGCCAACCTCACGATCACCGTGCAAGCAGGCTGCGTACTGCAATCGCTGCAACAGGCCGCCGAACAGGCGGGCTTTCTATTTCCGCTGAGTCTGGCCGCCGAAGGCAGCTGCACCATCGGCGGCAATCTCGCAACCAACGCGGGCGGCACGCAGGTGCTTCGCTACGGCAACATGCGCGAGCTGTGCCTGGGGCTGGAAGTGGTGACCCCCGCAGGCGAAATCTGGGACGGCACCAGCGGCCTGCGCAAGGACAACACCGGCTACGACCTGCGCGACCTGTTCATTGGCAGCGAAGGCACGCTGGGCATCATCACCGCCGCGACGCTCAAGCTCTACCCGATGCCGGTCGCGCGCCTGTCGGCCTGGGCAGCTCTGCCCTCGCTCGATGCGGCGGTGGAATTGCTCACACTGGCACACCGGTACCTGGGTCCGGGCTTGACGGGCTTTGAAGTCATGGGGCATTTCGCGCTTTCGCTCGTCGTCAAGCACTATCCGCTGCTGCGGGTGCCCTTTTTCGATGACAGCCCCGCCCCTTGGGGCGTGCTGCTTGAACTTTCCGACAGCCAATCCGAAGCCCACGCGCGCGAACGGCTCGAAACGCTGCTGGGCGCCGCGCTCGAAACCGGCTGCGCGCACGATGCGATCGTGGCCGACAGCCTTGCGCAGGCACAGCAATTGTGGGACGCACGAGAAAGCATCCCGCTCGCACAGGCCAAGGAAGGATTGAATATCAAGCACGACATCTCGATCCCTATCTCGCGCATCCCGGCCTTCGTGGCCGAGACCGATGCACTGCTCGCACGCGAAATATCTGGCGTACGACTGGTAAACTTCGGACATCTTGGCGACGGCAATCTGCACTACAACGTGCAGGCGCCGGCCGATAGTGATGCAAGAATTTTCCTGCGCGAACACGAGCAGCGCGTCAACACGCTGGTATATGACGCGGTGGCGCGCTATGGCGGTTCCTTCTCGGCCGAACACGGCGTTGGCGGGTTGAAGGTGCACGCACTCGAAAAATACAAGTCGCCGGTTGCTCTGTCGATGATGCGCGCGATCAAGCGCGCACTGGATCCAGACAACCTGATGAACCCCGGGCGCGTTTTGAGATAACCGCCCCCCGCAACTTGCCGATCGCCAAATGAGCCAAATGAACAACCGCCCGATCCGCTCACAGTACGAAGATTTCATGCGCCATGTGGATACGCAGGGCGTGTTCAAAATGGATCGCACCGGCACCGGCACCAAGAGTGTGTTCGGCCATCAGATGCGCTTTGACCTGAGCGAAGGTTTTCCGCTGGTCACCACCAAGAAGGTGCATCTGAAGTCGATCATTTACGAACTGCTGTGGTTCCTCCAGGGGTCGAGCGACAACAACTGGCTGCGCGAGCGCGGCGTGACGATCTGGGACGAATGGGCGCGCGAGGACGGCAGCCTCGGTCCGGTGTATGGCGTGCAATGGCGCAGTTGGCCCACGCCCGATGGCGGACACATCGACCAGATCGCCGGAGTCATTCAAGCACTCAAAACCAACCCCGACTCGCGCCGCATCATCGTCAGCGCCTGGAATGTGGCCGATCTGCCGAAGATGGCGCTCCTGCCCTGCCACGCCTTCTTCCAGTTCTACGTCGCGCCGGCGCACGAAGGCCAACGCGCCAGGCTGAGCTGCCAGCTTTACCAGCGCAGCGCGGACATCTTTCTGGGCGTACCCTTCAATATCGCCAGCTACGCGCTGCTTACGCACATGATCGCGCAACAGTGCGACCTGGACGTGGGCGATTTCATCTGGACCGGCGGCGACTGCCACATCTACAGCAACCACGCCGAACAAGTGGCGCTGCAACTCTCACGCACGCCCTACCCATACCCGACACTGCACATCCGGCGCAAACCGGCCTCGATCTTCGAATACGAATACGAAGACTTCGAGGTGCACGATTACCAATGTCACCCGGCGATCAAAGCGCCCGTGGCAGTCTGAAGCAGATTTTTTCTGCCCCGGAGAAGAAATTGACTGAACTCAACACCATCAGATCTCCATGAACACGGTAGATCAATTATTCGCACTCAAACAGATTGTGGCGCTTGGCAGCAACTATTACGACGATGCCACCGGCCAACACATGCACCGGATTCCGTCGTTCATGGCCGCTTCCACGCTGGACGAGCTCGAAAAGGCCGGGCGAATGGTCAATACATTCGAGCAATTCGACCATGACAAAGCAGTGGCTGAACTCAAGACACTGTCCGCCGAATGGACCCTCCAGGAAGCCGCCAGCGCCTTTGCCGCCTCGCTGTGGTCCGCGCCATGGATTTGGCGCTCTGCCTTAACCGGAAAAGCCCTTGGCTATGCAATGCCGATCCATGCCTACGAGCTTTTCAGCGAACCGACCGCATCCGAAAACATCTGTGGCATCTGCGGTTTTCACCAGGGAAGCACGGAAGATAAAACGCTCGCTTGGTATTTCGGGATGACGCAAGGAGTCCCGATCGATGGGCACGTGCCGGAGCACGTGATATTGCTGCGCGAAATGCGCCAGCTTCGCCTCTCCTCCGGCGTACCCATTCCCACCAAATATGATCTCTGGACGCTGTCGGCCATTTTTGACGTGCTGCGAAAGCTGCCGCCGAGAACCCGTTACTCCAGGGCGGCGCAAATACTCAAAAAAGCCAGGCTGCTGCCGTCAAACAATGACTACGCCTATCAGTCCTTGCTGGAAGCGTTGGCGATTGTCGGAATTCTTGCGACACCCGAATATCCGGGCATGCTCACGAAATTCACGAATTACCGTGACCGTGACACGCGCCCGAATATTCGCGTGGAAGTACAAGCCCCGCTGGCGTGGTGGGATTCGTCCTGCGGCATCCAGCAGGATGTATTCGATGCGGTATTCGGCCATCTTCACCTGAGCGTAGTGGACGCCACGGGCAAACGCCCAACCCCCGAGCCGGCGCTGGCCGAAACCTTGACTGGCGCGTTTGAACGCCGCCGCACCTCGAAACACGTTTTCACGAAAACATCCCTAGAGGCCGGATCCGGTCCCGCGCAAGCTGGCGACGTGTACGCCATCCGCGTGCAGGAGGGCACGTGGGTGACGGTGTATTGTCACGAGGGCAGCACGGCGAAGAACAAGAGTGGAATTGCTCGTGTCCGCTGCGAATATCTGGCCGGTGTATTCAGGAATATTCCTTCTGCAAACGATTTGATTTTGCGCTATCAAGGAAGCCGGAAGGGGCGCTGGCAGATGTGGACATCCGCACTCGATAGAACGCCCTGGGTTCGGCGAATCGCGCGAAATGTCCCCGCTCCGGCCGAGGACCAGCCTAAACCAGACAAAGTTCCGGACGGCAGTGCAAGAGAATTGAGGCATCTTGCCCATTGGTGCTTTAACTTTGACGACTGAGCCAATAACCCTGAAAACGAGGCAAATTCCCATGCGCCTGAACCTGATCTATGCCCGTGCCGCCAACGGCGTGATCGGCAAGAATGGCGCGCTGCCCTGGCATCTGCCCGAAGACATGGTGCATTTCAAGCGCACGACGGCAGGCTGCCCAGTCATCATGGGCCGCAAGACCTGGGATTCGCTGCCGCCGCGCTTTCGGCCGCTGCCCGGGCGCACGAACATCGTCCTCACGCGCCAACCGGACTGGAATGCGGACGGCGCCGTGCATGCCGCGAACCTGCGCGACGCGCTCGCCCAGTGCGCGCACGAAGGCGAAGTCTGGGTGATCGGCGGTGCACAAATCTACCGCGAGGCCCTGCCGTTGGCCCAACGCGCGGTCGTCACCGAGATCGCGCAGGACTTCGAAGGCGACGCGCTCGCGCCCGAACTCGATGCCCAATGGACGCGCGTTGCATGCGAAAACAACGCCTCATCCAATGGACTGCGGTTTGCGTTCGTCACCTACGAGCGGCAGAAATGATTCCTCGCGGGTCACTCGACAAGACAGCGCGATGTCGGCTATAATTTTGGATTGCCTGTATACGGCACCCTCTTTCAGGGGCTCTTAGCTCAGTTGGTAGAGCAGCGGACTCTTAATCCGTAGGTCGTAGGTTCGAATCCTACAGGGCCCACCAAACATCCGGTTCACAAAAAAGCCTGCCAACTTGCAGACAGTTGGCAGGCTTTTTTGCTTTCATACCACGCTGAACAAGTCCCGAACGATTGTCAGCGCTTGCTTTCATGGCGCAGAGCTCCCTTGGCGCGTCGCGCGCGTGACGAGTCCGCCACATCCACCCTGCTCCCTGCCGACGGCATACCGGAACCGTCCCCCTGAGCCCCTCGCTGATCCAGAAAACCTGCGACGAACCAGTTTACAGTTTGTCGGCGATCAACGATGATTGCAAACAAATTGTGACTATTGTGAGCATTTTGTAAATGGCTGTTGCCAACCCCACGGCTCAAGAGCCCCCGCCGATCGCTCTGCCCGGGCTGGCACGCGCGCTGATTTCGGCAGGCAAGCTGCAAGCCAGGACGGCCCAAGAGATCTACCAGAAGTCCAAGACCGCGAAGACGAGCTTCATCGCCGAGATCATCGGATCGGGGGCGGTATCGGCGACGGATTTGGCTCATACGCTGTCCACAGCCTTCAGCGTACCGTTGCTGGACCTTCATGCGATCGATCCGAAACGCCTGCCCAAGAACCTGCTTGACCAGAAGCTGTGCATGGCTTACCGCATCGTGGTGCTGGGCAAGCGCGGCAACCGGCTGATCGTCGCCACGGCCGACCCCGCCGATCAAGAAGCCGCGGAGAAGATCAAGTTCACCACGCAACTGAGCGTGGACTGGATCGTCGTTGAATACGACAAGCTTTCGCATGCAATCGAGGCGACCGCCGCCGTCCACGCGGCCGAGGCGATTGACAACATCGTCGGCGCCGAATTCGAATTCGACATTGAAACCGCCGACGCGGCCGATGACATTAGCGCCGATTCATCGCACTCGGAAATCGACGATGCGCCGGTGGTGCGTTTTCTGCACAAGATGTTGATCGACGCGATCAGCATGCGCGCCTCGGACATCCATTTCGAACCGTACGAACACAACTACCGCGTGCGCTTTCGCATCGACGGCGACCTGCGCGAAATCGTGTCGCCGCCACCGGCCATCAAGGACCGCCTGGCCTCCCGCATCAAGGTGATCTCGCGGCTCGATATTTCCGAAAAACGCGTCCCGCAAGATGGCCGCATGAAGCTCAAGCTCGGCGCCGACCGGGTGATCGACTTCCGGGTCAGTACGCTGCCGACGCTGTTCGGCGAAAAGATCGTCATCCGGATTCTGGACTCCAGCATGGCCCGCATGGGGATCGACGCGCTCGGCTACGACCCGGATGAAAAAGCGCGCCTGCTCGAAGCGATCCAGCGCCCATACGGCATGGTGCTGGTGACGGGGCCGACCGGCTCGGGCAAGACCATGTCGCTCTATACCTGCCTGAACCTGCGCAACAAGGCTGACGTAAACATCGCCACCGTCGAAGATCCGTCGGAAATCAACCTGCCGGGCGTCAACCAGGTCAACGTCAACGAGAAAGCCGGCCTGACCTTTGCAGCGGCGCTGCGCGCCTTTTTGCGGCAGGACCCGGACATCATCATGGTCGGGGAAATCCGCGATCTGGAAACCGCCGACATCGCGATCAAAGCCGCGCAAACCGGCCACCTGGTGTTATCGACGCTGCACACGAACGATGCGCCAACCACCCTCACGCGCCTGCGCAACATGGGCATCGCGCCGTTCAACATCGCTTCGAGCGTAATCCTCATCACTGCCCAGCGCCTGGGGCGGCGCTTGTGCCCCGCCTGCCGCCAGCCGCACGAAGTGCCGCACGAGACGCTGATCGAAGCCGGTTTCAAGAAGGAAGAGCTCGATGGCCGCTGGAAACCGTACCGGCCCGTCGGCTGCTCAGCCTGCAACAACGGGTACAAGGGCCGCGTGGGCATCTATCAAGTCATGCCGATCAGCGAAGCGATCCAGGAAATCATCCTGCGCGACGGCAGCGCGCTCGAAATCGCCAAGCAGGCCGAGGCCGAGGGCGTACGCACGCTGCGCCAATCGGGCTTGCAAAAAGTCATGCAGGGATTGACCTCGCTTGAAGAAGTGCTGGCCGTCACCAACGAATAAACATACCGGAGGAGAATCCATGGCCATTGCCGCGCCAAACCGCCAGAACCTCAAAGAATTCGCCTACGACTGGGAGGGCAAGGATCGCAACGGCAAGATCGTGCGCGGCGAGATACGCGCCGCCGGCGAAAACCAGGTCCATGCCTCGCTGCGCCGCCAGGGCGTGCTGCCCACCAAGATCAAGAAGCGGCGCAATCACACCGGCAAATCGATCAAGCCCAAGGACATCGCCGTCTTCACGCGCCAGCTCGCGACGATGATGAAGGCAGGCGTGCCGTTGCTGCAGTCCTTCGACATCGTAGGGCGCGGCCACGCCAACCCCAGCATTGCCAAACTGCTCGACGGCATCCGCAACGACGTGGAAACCGGCACTTCGCTATCGGCGGCATTTCGCAAATTCCCGAAACATTTCGACAGTCTGTACTGCAACCTGGTCGAAGCCGGAGAGGCGGCCGGGATCCTCGAAGATCTGCTCGACCGGCTGGCGCTCTACATGGAGAAGACCGAGGCCCTCAAATCCAAGATCAAATCGGCGCTCATGTATCCGAGTGCGGTGGTCGTGGTCGCCTTCGCGGTGCTGTCGATCATCATGATCTTCGTGATTCCCTCGTTCAAGCAGGTGTTCAGCTCCTTCGGCGCCGCCTTGCCCAGCCCCACACTGGTTGTGATGGGCATCAGTGAGTTCTTCGTTGACTACTGGTGGTTGATCTTCGGCACGATCGGCGCCGGCGTCTACTTTTTCATCCAGGCATGGAAACGCAGCGAGCGCCTGCAAATGGCAATGGATCGCCTGCTGCTTCGCATGCCGATCTTCGGCACGCTGGTCAACAAATCATGCGTCGCACGCTGGACGCGCACACTCGCCACCATGTTCGCCGCCGGCGTTCCGTTGGTGGAGGCGCTTGACTCGGTCGGCGGCGCATCGGGCAATGCCGTCTACGCGGAGGCGACCGCCAAGATCCAGCAAGAGATATCAACCGGCACCAGCCTCACGACCGCCATGGCAAACGCTGCGATTTTTCCAGTCATGACGCTGCAGATGGCCGCCATCGGCGAAGAATCGGGATCGATCGACCATATGCTGGGCAAAGTCGCCGATTTCTACGAATCCGAAGTCGACAGCATGGTGGCCGGGTTGTCCAGCCTGATGGAGCCGATCATCATCGTTTTTCTAAGCATTATCATCGGCAGCATCGTGATCGCGATGTATCTGCCAATCTTCAAGCTTGGCCAAGTTGTCTGATGTTGGTCCCACCTATTGCACTGGCTGTGTTGGCCAGCATTCTGGGACTGATGGTCGGCAGCTTCCTCAATGTGGTGATCCACCGCCTGCCCAAGATGCTTGAGCGGCGATGGGCCGCCGAGTGCGCCAGTCTTCACGAAGACGCGGCGGCGCCTGTGCCTGCGCAACGCTTGAACCTGCTCGTGCCGCGCTCGCACTGTCCGGCCTGCGGCCACACAGTCCGGTGGTTCGAGAACATTCCCGTTTTGAGCTATCTGTTTCTGCGTGGAAAATGTGCCGCATGCAAAACATCGATCGGCCTGCGCTATCCCCTGGTCGAAATCGCCTGCGGCCTGCTATTCGCCTGGTGCGCATGGCAAATGCCTGGGCCTTGGCACGCGCTCGCGTGGTGCGGCTTTGGCGCAACGCTGATCACGTTGGCACTGATCGATTGGGACACCACGCTGCTGCCCGACGACATCACACTGCCGCTCCTGTGGGCCGGACTATTGGCCTCCTCGATCGGATTGACCTCTGTGACCCTGCCGCATGCCCTGTGGGGCGCTGCGGCGGGCTATCTGTCGCTATGGGCCGTCTACTGGCTGTTCAAACTCGCAACCGGCAAGGAAGGCATGGGTTATGGCGACTTCAAACTTTTCGCTGCCCTCGGCGCCTGGTTCGGGTGGCAGGCCTTGGTGCCGATCATCCTGATGTCCTCCGTCATCGGCATCCTTGCCGGCCTCACGCTGAAGGCATCCAAGGGGTTGCGCGAAGGCGGTTACGTGCCTTTTGGACCTTTTCTCGCCACCGCCGGCCTGACGGCGATGGTTTTTGGCCCCGACGCGATCCTGCGCCTCGCGGGCCTCTGACCCTGAATGGAATCGTGCCATGCTTTCCATGCGACTGGGCCTGACCGGCGGAATCGGCAGCGGCAAGAGTACGGTTGCCGCCTTATTCGTCGCTCAGGGCGCCACACTGATTGACACCGACGCGATTGCGCGCGAGATCACGCAATCCGGCGGCGCTGCAATGCCGGCGATCGAGGCGCGCTTCGGCCGCGCGCTGATCGCCGCCGATGGCGGGCTTAATCGCGTCCGCATGCGCGAACTGGCATTCAGCGACCCACAGGCCCGGCAAGGGCTCGAAGCCATTGTTCACCCCCTGATCGGACGGATCTGCGATGAGCGTGCGGCAGCAGCCCGCACGCCCCTGACCGTGTTCGACGTACCGCTTCTGGTCGAATCGAAACGCTGGCGCTCGATCGTCGACCGCGTGCTGGTCATCGATGCCCGTGAAGAAACGCAAACCGAGCGCGTCATCGCTCGCTCCGGCTGGACAGCCGAGGCCGTGCGGGCCGTCATTCGCCAGCAAGCCACGCGCAATCTGCGCCGCTCAGCCGCCGATGCGCTGATCTATAACGAAAACCTGACCGTCGCGGAGCTCGGGGAAAAAGTCCAGGCTTTGTACAAGCTCTGGATCACGCCGATCGCATGACGGTTTTTCACGCGCGCAACCAAGCCGCGCCGAAAACCTGACCCCCCATTGCAAGGGATGGTGCCGCTTGTCCGACTCGAACGGACGACCTACTGATTACAAATCAGTTGCTCTACCAACTGAGCTAAAGCGGCATGCGATGAAATTTTATCGGCGGCCCGAGTGGGCTTTTATTTGACACGCTTGAGTGCGGGACGCGCTCCACCTTCGGGAGAACGCGGCGGCGGCTTGGGCGGATCGTCTTGCGGATCGGGCTGCGCGTCACCGCTTTGCGGATCCCCTTCATCAACCACCAGATGAACGATCTTGTCGTCGGTCTGCGCTTCGTACCGCGGCTCAGGTGCCGTATCCGCAGTATCCGCATCCTGCGTCGACGCAGGAAATACCATCCCCTGCCCGTTCTCACGCGCGTAGATCGCCAGGACACGGTCAATCGGAATGATGATTTCGCGCACCACGCCCGCGAACCGAGCCTTGAATTCAATGAACTCGTTGCCAAGCTTGAGCAAATTCGTGGCATCGAAACCGATGTTCAACACGATCTCGCCATTCTTGACGTATTCACGCGGCACCTGCACCGAATCGTCAACCTGCACCACGGCGTAGGGTGTCAATCCGTTGTCGGTACACCATTCATATAGCGCCCGGATAAGGTACGGGCGCATGGAGGACGATTCGAGCGCGTTGATCATGGGATGGGCGCGGCGTGCGTGGCCCCTGTGGCTTATTTGCGCATCACCTTTTCGGAAGGTGTCAGCGCCTCAATATACGCCGGCCGCGAAAAGACACGTTCGGCGTATTTCAGCAAAGGCGCGGCATTCTTGCTCAGGTCGATGCCGTAATAGTCGAGACGCCACAACAATGGCGCGATCGCCACGTCGAGCATCGAGAAGTTATCGCCGAGCATGTATTTGTTCTTGAGAAATACCGGCGCCAACTGCGTGAGGCGGTCACGAATGTGCGAGCGCGCCTTTTCAAGCGCCTTGTCGTTACCCTTGGAGCTGCGATTTTCGAGCGTGGAGACGTGCACGAACAGTTCCTTCTCGAAGTTGAGCAGAAACAGGCGCACGCGCGCGCGATCCACCGGATCCCCCGGCATCAGTTGCGGATGCGGAAAGCGCTCGTCGATGTACTCGTTGATGATGTTCGACTCGTACAGGATCAGATCCCGCTCAACCAGGATCGGCACTTGGCCATAGGGGTTCATCACCCCGATGTCTTCTGGCTTGTTGTAAAGATCAACATCGCGGATTTCAAAATCCATGCCCTTCTCAAACAATACGAAACGGCAACGATGCGAGAAAGGGCAGGTTGTTCCTGAATACAGCACCATCATGGCGGCAGACTCCTCAAAATCAAAAGAGTGGACCGCCTCTCACATAGCAGCCCACTCTGCGAAACCAGGACGCGCGCCGTGCACGCGCGCCGGTCATCAACCGATTACTTGACTTCTTTCCAGTAAGCCGCGTTCAAGCGCCAGACAAAGAAGATCGTCACAATCAGAAATAGCAGCACCCAGACGCCCAGGCGGGCACGCAGGCTCTGCACGGGCTCGCCCATCCATTGCAGGTAGTTGACCAAATCGCCCACTGCCTGATCGAACTGCTGCGGCGTCATCGTGCCGGGCGTGACCTGTTCAAAACCACTGATGACCTTGACTTTCTCACCGTGGGATTGGACTTCCTTGTAGACAGGACGGCGCTCACCCTGCAGTTCCCACAATACGTTGGGCATCGCGACGCTCGGGAAGACGAGGTTGTTCCAGCCCGTCGCCTTGGTGTCGTCACGATAGTAGGAACGCAGATAGGTGTAGAGATAATCGGCGCCCGTTCCGTTATGGCCTGCGCGCGAACGTGCAATGACCGTCAAATCGGGCGGCGTGGTGCCGAACCAGTCCTTGGCCTGGCGCGGATCCATGTTGATCTTCATCACCTCGCCAATCTTGTCGGTCGAAAACAGCAGGTTGTCCTTGATCTGCTTTTCAGTCAGGCCGATATCCTTCAGGCGGTTGTAGCGCATGAAAGCGGCCGAATGGCAGCTCAGGCAGTAGTTGACGAACAGCTTGGCGCCGTTTTGCAACGAGGCCATATCGTTGATCTTGTTCGGCGCCTTGTCCCAGGCAACGCCTTCATCGGACGCATGCGCCCCTGTGGTGAAGCCCAGCGCGACGATCAGTGCAAAGAGGAATTTTTTCATTCTGATGCTCCCGTTCAGTGCGCCACATAAGTCACGCGCTCAGGCACGGGCTTGAAGGTACCGAGGCGGCTCCACCACGGCATCAACACGAAGAAACCAAAATAGACCAGCGTGCCGATTTGGGACACAGTTTGCGCGATGTCCAGCTTCACTGGGCCAAGCGCCATTTCGCCCCAGACACCTGGCGGCTGGATACCGAGGTAACCCAACACCAGGAAGAAAAAGACGAACACGGCATACACGTACTTGTGCCAGCTTGGACGGTAGCGGATCGACTTGACCTTGCTGTGGTCCAGCCAAGGCAGGAAAAACAGGATGATGACCGACCCGCCCATCACCACCACGCCCCAGAATCTGGCGTCGAACGCATACAGCAGGAGGATGACCACCGCCGCCACGATGAGCATGCCGATCTTCGCGCCCATGCTGCGCTTCTTGCCCTTGACGAGAGCGCTGAGGGCAACCAACGCCACGATCGCCATGAATACGTACACCATGATGTCCGTCGTCGCGCGCAGCATCGAATAGAACGGGGTGAAGTACCACACTGGAGCGATGTGCGCCGGCCCCTTGAACGGGTCGGCCGGAATGAAGTTGTTGTATTCCAGGAAGTAGCCGCCCATCTCCGGTCCAAAGAAGATGATCGCCGAGAACACGAACAAGAACAGCACCACGCCGAGGATGTCGTGCACCGTGTAATACGGATGCGAGGGGATGCCGTCCAGCGGGTGGCCGTCGGGACCGCGCTTGGCTTTGATCTCGATGCCATCGGGGTTGTTCGAGCCGGTTTCGTGCAGCGCGATCAGGTGCGCCACCACAAGACCCAGCAAGACCAGCGGCACCGCAATGACGTGGAAGCTGAAGAAGCGGTTGAGCGTTGCATCGCCCACCACATAGTCGCCGCGAATCAACAGCGCAAGGTCGGGGCCAATGAATGGGATCGCCGAGAACAGGTTCACGATCACCTGCGCGCCCCAATAGCTCATCTGGCCCCACGGCAGCAGGTAGCCCATGAAGGCCTCGGCCATCAGGCACAGGAAGATCGCGCAGCCGAAAAGCCAGACCAGCTCGCGCGGCTTGCGATAGCTGCCGTACATCAGGCCGCGGAACATGTGCAGGTACACGATGATGAAGAAGGCCGACGCCCCCGTCGAGTGCATGTAACGGATCAGCCAGCCCCAGGGCACGTCGCGCATGATGTACTCGACGCTGGCGAACGCCACCGGCACGCCGGTCGCGTTCAGCGTCGCGTCGGGCTTGTAGTGCATCACCAGAAAGATGCCGGTCACGATCTGGATCACGAGCACCAGCATCGCAAGCGAGCCGAAGATGTACCACCAGTTGAAATTCTTCGGCGCGTAGTACTTGCCCCACTGGTCGTTCCACAGCTTGGAGAGCGGGAAACGGTTATCGACCCAGTTCAGCAGCCTCTGGCCGGCCGGAGCATTCGGAGAAATTTCGTTGAATTCAGCCATATCCGTCTTCTCTCTCAGGCCTTCTTGTCTTCGCCGATCAGCAGGCGCGTTTCGGACAAGTACATGTGCGGCGGCACCGGCAAATTATCGGGCGCGGGTTTGTTCTTGAAGACGCGGCCCGCCAAATCGAAGGTCGAACCATGGCAAGGGCAAAGGAAGCCGCCTTCCCAATCGTCGGGCAGCGAGGGCTGCGGGCCGGCCTGGAACTTGTCAACCGGCGAGCAGCCCAGGTGCGTGCAGATGCCGACGACGACCAGCACCTCGGGCTTGATCGAGCGGTGCACGTTCAGCGCATAGGGCGGCGTGAACTCTTCGGGGTGACGCTTGGACATCGGATCGGCCAGGTGCGAATCGTGCTTGGACAACTCGGCGATCTGCTCGGGCGATCGCTTGAGAATCCAAACGGGCTTGCCGCGCCATTCGACGATTCTTTTTTGGCCCACTTGGAGCGTGGAGATATCCACCTCCACCGAAGCCCCTGCGGCCTTGGCCTTTTCCGAGGGCTGGAAAGAACTGACGAACGGGACTAGCGTGCCTACGGTACCCACGGCACCTGCACAACCGGAAGCGATCAACCATGTCCTCTTGCTGTTATCAATTCGAGGTAGTTCGACGGGAGTATCACTCATGGGATTCCTCAATCATGGCGGGTGGCTTGGGTTAACCAGGTATTGTAGCGGAGCGCGATGAATCGGTTCAATGAATCTGCTCGAATGCAATACACGCGCTACCCGGGCGCATCAGCACTGCGCGCGCCGTTTTTCTATACTGATACCTGGCTCGACATTACAGGAAAACGAACCATGAGCATCCTCAAGGATTTTCGGGAATTCGCCGTCAAAGGCAACGCCATCGATCTCGCGGTCGGCGTCATCATCGGCGCGGCCTTCGGCAAGATCGTCGACTCACTGGTGGCCGACATCATCATGCCCATCGTGGGGCTGGTGCTGGGCAAGCTCGATTTTGCCAACCTGTACGTGGTGCTCGGCAACGCGCCGGCAGGCGTACCCGATACGCTGGCCGACCTCAAGAAAGCCGGCGTACCCGTGTTCGCCTACGGCAACTTCATCACCATTGTGGTCAACTTCCTGATCCTGGCTTTCGTGATCTTCATGATGGTCAAGCAGATCAATCGCTTGCGCCACGCCACGCCGGACGAACCGGCGCCTCCGGCCGCGCCCCCCGAAGACGTGGTGCTGCTGCGCGAAATCCGCGACAGCTTGAACCGGCGCGATTAGACAGCTTGAACCGGCGCGATTAATTAGGCCGGCATCCTCTGCTGCCGCACCCCGGCCAGCACGCGCGCCATACGCAGCGCCTCGATCAGGCTTGCGGCGTGGGCTCGCCCGGTGCCGGCAATATCGAAAGCAGTGCCATGGTCCGGGCTGGTACGCACGAAGGGCAGGCCAAGCGTGACGTTGACGCCCTTGTCCACGCCAAGATACTTAATCGGAATCAAGCCCTGATCGTGGTACATCGCGATCACCACATCGAATTCACCCGGCCGGCCATCGCGCGCCCGTGCACGCATGAAGACCGTATCGGGCGCGTAGGGCCCATGGGCATCAATGCCTTCGGCGCACGCGGCCGCAACGGCTGGCATGATGATCGACTGCTCTTGCATCCCCATCAGGCCGCCCTCGCCCGCATGCGGATTGAGCCCCGCAACCGCAATGCGCGGCCGGCGCCCCAGCGCGGCAGACAGCGACTGGTGTGCGATGCGCAGGGTTTGCAGCAGTGATTCGAAACGAACCGCCTCGATTGCGTCGCGCAGCGAGACATGGATGCTGACCAGCACAGTTCGCAATTCATCATTGGCCAGCATCATGCGCACCGGCACTTGTTCGATCGGGCGTCCGAGATGGCGCGCGGCCTCGGCCTGCAGTAGTTCAGTATGGCCAGGATAGGGGAAGCCGGCAGCCGCCAGCGCCTCCTTGTGCAGCGGCGCCGTCACTATCGCCGCCACGTCGCCGCGCAATGCAGCACGCGCGGCCCATAACACCGCATCGCCACCGGCCCGCCCGGCCTGCGCGCTGACCTGCCCCGTCACCACGCCATCGGACGGCGCGATCACCTGCAGCACGGGCACGCAACGCGGCGGTATCTGATCAACCTCCCGCTCCGATTCCAGTTGCACGACCGGCAGCGCCGGCTCACCGGAGCGCGCCAGCAAAGCCGCGGCCCGGCGCAGCGTCGCCACGTCCCCGGCCACGATGCAGCCACGGAGCAACTCGGGCGCGTCACGGAAGGCCTTGACGATGATCTCGGGGCCGATGCCCGCAGGGTCGCCCTGCGTGATCGCGATCGGCGCGCTCATGCGGGATTGTCGATGTCGATGAATTCGTGCGCGATACCCAGCCGCGCGGCGACGTGCCCGGCCACCGCAGGGGCACCGTAACGCTCGGTTGCGTGGTGACCACAGGCCAGAAAGGCCACGCCCATTTCCCGCGCGTGATGCGCCTGCGGCTCGGAGATTTCGCCGGTGATGAAGGCATCGGCGCCTGCCGCGATCGCAGCCTCGAAATAGTCCTGGGCGCCACCACTGCACCATGCGATGGTGCGAATCGGCCGCCGCGCGGCATCGACCAAGGTCACCGGCCGGTGGGTGGTTTTCTCGACGTACGCCGCCAATTCTTTGGCATCCGCAAAGCACAAGCCCTCCCGGTGCACACCGATGAGGCCCAGCTCCTGCTCCCCAAAGCGCCCGGAAGATCCTGCATGCGCGATCAGCCCGAGATTGAGGCCCAGTTGCGCGTTGTTACCCAGCTCCGGATGCGCGTCGAGCGGCAAGTGATACGCGAACAGGCTCACATCGGCGCCCAGCAACAACCCCAGGCGCTGGCGCATCCAGCCAATCACCCGTTGATCTTGCCCACGCCAGAACAAGCCGTGGTGAACGAGGATCGCATCAGCCTGAGCGCTGATCGCAGCCTCGATCAGAGCGCGGCTGGCCGTCACACCCGAGACGATCTTGCGCACGGTCGAGCGGCCCTCGACCTGCAGGCCATTGGGGCCGTAATCTTGAAAACGCTCGGGCGCAAGCAGCAAATCGAAAGCGGTCAGGAGTTCGTGGCGTGTCGTGCTCATGGCGTTATTGTGAACCGTGGGCGACATCGTCCGGCACTCCTGCGTATTTCTGCGCATTCCACGCATGCATCACATGCATCATTCAGACAGAAAGCGCCCTCGCCGCCACCGGAACGGTTCGATTGGAGGACAATTCGCAGTCCCATCCGGAACCCACACATGAAGCGAATCTGGCTGCTGTTTTCCCAAGCCATTACCGTCATCCTGGCGGCTTACTTCGTCGTCGCGACACTCCACCCTGACTGGATTGGCCGTGCGGCGCCAGCCGGCAACCAGATTTCCGTGACCGAGGCGCCAGCCACCCATGTCGCCGCCCCCGCGCCAGGCAGCCTGAGCGCTGCGGCCAAGCGCGCGGCGCCGGCGGTGGTGAGCATCAACATCAACAAAACCGCCCGGCGCCATCCGCAGGCCGACACCCCGTGGTTTCGCTTCTTCTTCGGCGATCAGGCCGATCAGCCGCAAGTAGGCCTGGGCAGCGGGGTGATCGTCAGCGCCGAAGGCTACATCCTGACCAACAACCACGTGATCGCGGGCGCCGACGAAATCGAGGTCGTGCTCAACGACGGGCGGCATACTCCGGGCAAGGTCATCGGCACCGATCCGGACACCGACCTCGCGGTGCTCAAGGTCACACTGGACAAGCTGCCGGCGATGACGCTGGGCAACTCCGACTCGATGGAGGTCGGCGATCGGGTGCTGGCCATCGGAAACCCTTTCGGCGTCGGGCAGACGGTGACCAGCGGCATCGTCTCGGCGCTCGGGCGCAACCAGTTGGGCATCAACACTTTCGAGAATTTCATTCAGACCGACGCGGCCATCAACCCCGGCAATTCGGGCGGCGCGCTGGTGGACATCAACGGCAACCTGGCAGGTATCAACACCGCGATCTATTCGCGCTCGGGCGGCAACATGGGTATCGGCTTTGCCATTCCCATCTCAACCGCACGCCAGGTGCTTGAAGCCATCGTGCGCGACGGCAAAGTCACGCGGGGCTGGATCGGTGTGGAGCCCAACGATCTCACGCAGGAACTGGCCCAGACCTTCGGCGTGAAAACGCAGCAGGGCGTGATCATTACCGGCGTGCTGCAAAACGGCCCCGCGGCACGCGCCGGCATCCGTCCGGGAGACGTCATCATCAGCGCAGCCGGCCAGAAAACCGCGAACGTGCAGCAATTGCTGAGCGTAGTGGCTGCGCTCAAGCCGGGTGTAGCCGCGCGTTTCGCGCTGCAGCGCAACGGCGAGCCCATGGAACTTGAGGTAACGCCGAACGAACGGCCGCGCGCGGTACCGCGCCGCGGTCTTGACGCCGAGTAAGAGCCTGCTCGACAGACTCTCAAACAGTCAACCCGTCAAGCAGTCAAGCAGAATCAGGAGCGCGCCGAATCGGCGTTCTCGTTCGGTTCCTCTGAATCAGGCGCCTTGCTGATCCGCGCGAAGTACTTGGCCGAGATGATTCCGATTTCGTAGAGCAGGCACATCGGCACGGCCAGCGCCAGCATCGAAATGACATCCGGCGGCGTGATCACCGCCGCAATGACGAACGCCGCCACGATGAAATAGCCCCGCAGGGAGCGCAGTTTTTCGATCGAGACCATCTCGAAGCGCACCAGAAGCATCACCACGATCGGCACCTGAAACGCGACCGCGAACGCAAGGTACAGCGAGAGGATCGATTCGACATATGAAGCGATGTCCGGCGTCGCGGCCACACTCGCTGGCGTGAAACGCTGGATGAAGGTGAACATTTTGTCGAGCACGAATAACTGCACGAATGCGATGCCCGCATAGGCCAGCAGACTGCCAAAGACGATCAGAGGCAGCGCGAAACGCTTCTCGTGCCCATACAACCCCGGCGCGACGAACATCCATGCCTGGTACATGAGCCAAGGCAGCGCCAGCAGCACCGCCGCCATCAGCAGCACCTTCAACGGAATGAAGAAAGGCGAGAACACGCCCACCGCGATCAGCTTCGTGTGGGGCGGCATGTGGGCGCGGATCGGAATCGAAATCAGGTCGATCAACTCACTCGGCCCGGGCCAGATCGCCAACAGGACGCCCGCGGCCACGAGCCCATAGATGCAATAGATCAGCCGATCGCGCAACTCGATCAGGTGCTGCACGAAAGGCTGTTCCGTGCCGGCGAGTTCGTCTTCCTTGTTTTCGTGTAAATCAGCCATGAAGAGTAGGCGCCGCACGCTTGCCCTAAAACCTGCGTGCCGCGCCGCGAATCCTGTACCTGTGCGCTAATTGAATTAATTGAATTTCCGGGGGCGATGGCGCGCAACCCGGGCCGCGCCGGACAGTGCCCTGGTGCGCACCCCATTGCGCGCCTTGTACCACTGGGGCACCGCGCCTTGCTTGAGCCGCCAGTTCTTGCGCGGATGCCGGTATTGCGGGTAAACCGGGGCCGGCTCGGTCACCGGCGACAGGACGCGATCTCCGCCGCTGTCGCCGGACAATGCCTGCTCGACCTCTTTGGCGCTGCTCTGAAAATCGCGCTCCACGTCGCGAACGGCAGTCTCGACGCTGTCGCGCACCTTGCGCAACTCATCGAGCTCCATCGAACGGTTGACCTCGGCCTTGACGTCGTTCACGTAGCGCTGCGCCTTGCCCAGCAGGGTGCCGACGGTGCGCGCCACGCGCGGCAGCTTTTCGGGACCGATGACGATCAACGCCACGGCACCGATCAACGCCATCTTGGAGATGCCGAGGTCAATCACGGCAAACCGGCGTCAGGACTTCTGACGCGCTTGGACGTCGATCGTGGTCTGGTCGGCAGCCGTCTGGCTGTTCGTCACTTGCGGCGGGGAATCTGGCGAGGCCGGCGCTTCGGCGGCGCCATCGCGCATGCCGTCTTTGAAGCCCTTGACCGCGGCACCCAGGTCGGACCCCATGTTCTTGAGCTTGCGCGTGCCAAACACCATCACCACGATCAACAGCACGATCAGCCAGTGCCAGATGGAAAAGGAACCCATGGGGATAACTCCTGCGAAACTGTTTCGATTTTAGTCGCTGCAGGCTCTTAGAGCCTGCTTATCCGCGCACCCAGGGGCGCGCCGCCCATGACGTGCACATGGAGATGGTGAACTTCCTGTCCGCCATCCTTGCCCGTATTGACCACGACGCGAAAGCCCCCCTCGGGATACGGCTTACACCCGTTCTCCAGGGCCAGTTGAGGCGCCAAGGTCATGATCCGCCCCATCAACGCGGCATCCTGCTGTGTGAGTTGCGCCATCGAAGGGATGTGGCGCTTGGGCACAAGCATGAAATGAACCGGCGCCCATGGCGCGATATCGTGGAAACCGAAGATTTCCTCGTCTTCATAGACCTTGCGCGAAGGAATCTTGCCTTCGATGATTTTGCAGAAAATGCATTCGGATTCAGACGACATCCATAGGCTCCATTGGTTGACCGGCATTCATCCGCACCATCCCCTTGACGATGCGGTAGAGAAACCACAGTGAGATCAGGGCCCAGGCAATCCAGCCGGGTACGAAAAACAGCAGCCACAACCAGATCGTCAGCACGTACAGTGCGCCGGCCCAAAGAACGCTGCGGATGCGCCAACTGTAATGCGAAGCCTGCCAAGTGCCGACGGCGTCCCCGCGTTTGACCAGATCGACCACCAGCGCGACCAAAAGCAGCCCAATCGAAGCCTGCACACCAGGCAGCACGACCGCCACGGCCACGATCAGATGAATGATGTAGCTGACCCAGCCCCAGATTCTGATCGACTCGGCTGCATCGGAAGAGATTTCATCGGTCATATCGGTTTCTCCTGAGTGCGGCAGGCTCCTCACGTCATCCTCGCGTCAATCACCGGAGGTTTCGCGCTCTTTTGCCTTGCGCGACGCCTTTTCCTCGATCCCGCTCATGCCTTCACGACGCTGGAGTTCGGCGATCACCTCGCGTGGCGACAGGCCGTAGTGAGCCAATGCGACCATGCAGTGAAACCACAGGTCGGCCGCTTCGCTGACGACCTTGCGGGTATCCGCGCCATGGTCGGCGTCCTTGGCCGCCATCACGAATTCGGTCGCCTCTTCGCCTACCTTCTTGAGGAAGGCATCGGGCCCTTTGTGCAGCAAACGGGCGACGTAGCTCTTTTCGGGGTCGCCGCCGCGCCCAGGCAAACGGCTTTCGATCACGGCCGCAAGGCGATCCAGGATATCGGTGCTATTCATGATTTCGACTCATCGTAGATCACGGCCGGATCCTTGAGAACCGGCCTGTCGCTGACCCAGCGACCGTCAATGAACACCTGGAAAAAGCAACTATGGCGCCCAGTATGACAGGCGATTGACGGATCATGCCCATGCTGTGTGATTTTGAGCAGGATCACATCGTTGTCGCAATCAAGGCGCATTTCGTGGACCTCTTGCCAGTGGCCGGATTCCTCGCCCTTGGCCCAGAGCGCCCCGCGCGAGCGGCTGTAGTAGTGGGCACGCCCGCTCCGGGCGGTTTCAATCAGCGCCTGGCGGTTCATCCAGGCGAACATCAGCACATCGCCCGTGCTGCGCTCCTGCGCGATCACCGGTACGAGGCCATTGGGGTCCCACTTCACTTCATCGAGCCAGTCCATGTCCGGATTGTCCGCAATCGATCAAAGCCGCACGGGAATACCGCGCGCAGCCATGAGTGCCTTGGCTTGCCCAACGGTGAATTCGCCGTAGTGAAAAATGCTCGCGGCCAGCACCGCATCGGCGCCGCCCAGTTGAATGCCATCGGCCAGGTGTTCGAGCGTGCCCACGCCGCCCGAGGCGATCACCGGCACGCTGACTGCGTCGCTGACAGCGCGGGTAAGTTCGAGGTCGAAGCCCATCCTGGTGCCGTCACGGTCCATACTGGTCAACAAAATCTCCCCGGCGCCGCGCCGCACCATCTCCCGCGCCCAGCGCAGCGCGTCCAAGCCGGTGTTTTTGCGGCCGCCATGGCTATAAACATCCCAGCCTGGGCCGATAGCCGCCCCGTCGGGACCGGGGCGCGCGGCATCGTCGGAAGTACGGCGCTTCGCGTCGATCGCCACCACGATGCACTGGGCGCCATACTTGGCCGATGCATCGGAGATGACCTGCGGATTGGCGATCGCGGCCGAGTTGAAGCTGACCTTGTCGGCGCCGGCATTGAGCAGGCGCCGCACGTCATCGACCGTGCGCACGCCGCCGCCGACCGTCAGCGGGATGAACACTTGCGAGGCCACGGCCTCGATGATCGGCAGGATCAGGTCGCGGCCGTCGCTGGTGGCGGTGATGTCCAGAAAGGTCAGCTCATCGGCGCCCTGTGCGTTGTAGCGCGCGGCGATCTCGACCGGATCGCCCGCATCGCGCAGCTCCACGAAATTGACGCCCTTGACCACGCGGCCACCGGTGACGTCCAGGCAAGGAATGATACGTTTGGCAAGCATGGCCCGTAGCTTACCTGTTCGTGGCCATCGCCCGGACGGGCCGCCGGAACCAAGACCTTCTTGCCGGCTCTGCTTACTGGACGGCCAGTACGCGCACCTTGCTTTCGGGCAGTTTTTTGGCGAGCTTGAGTTCGAGCACGCCGTTTTCGAGCTTGGCCTGGCTGGCGGCAGCATCGATTTCGAGCGGCAATTCATAAGCGACGCGCACCTGGCGCTTGGCCTCGGCCTTGCTTTCGATGCGCACCACGGCGCCCTCGATCGAGACATTCAGGTCTTCCCGTGCCAGGCCGGGCACGTCGAGCGAAAGCGTCCAGTTCTTGTCGTCCTGCTGGATCTGAAGCGAACGCTGCGCGGGCCGCGTGAGCGCGTCCTTGACGAAGCGCTCGAAATGACGGTCCCACGCGCGCGGGGAGCAGGTGTAGGCGTCAACAGTTGGTGCGAAGAACATGGTGAAACTCCTTGACAATTGATTTGGGTGGTGTTTTCGGTGGCGTACCCGTTACTACACTACGCGGCTTCTATTTCGGATGCCGCATGCTTTCCCATCTTGGGTGTGCATGCCGGGGTTTCAAGAGAATGAAAACAACAGATATTTCGCGCCGCCAAACCTTGAAATGGAGCGCGGCGGCTCTATGTGCTTGCGCCTTTACGCCTTCGCCCTCGCGGGGGCAAGAAACCGCCGAGCCGATCCGTATTGCGTTGATCGAAAGTATGAGCGGGCCTTTCGCCAATACCGGCAAAGCGGTGCTGCACAACATCCTCTGGGCCACGGAGCGCGTCAATGCGCGCGGCGGTATTCCGATGCCGGGCGGTGCGCGGCCCTTGCGCCTGGATACCTACGACAGCGAAGGCCAGAACGAGGCGGCGCTGTCGGCCTTGCGTGCCGCGATCGACAAAGGCACGCGCGTCGTGATGCAAGGCAACTCTTCAGCCACGGCAGCCGCGCTGATCGACACCATTGAGAAGAACAACGCGCGAGATCCCGCGCGACAGGTCATTTTCCTGAACTACTCGGCGATTGATCCGGCGCTGACCAACGAACGGTGCAGCTTCTGGCATTTCCGCTTCGACGCGCACGCCGGCATGCGCGTGAACGCGCTGATGTCGGTGTTGCGCGACGATGCGGCCGTCAAGCGCGTGTACCTGATCGGGCAGGACTACAGCTTTGGCCAATCGGTGCTGCGCGAATCGCGCCGCCAGTTGGCGCTGTTGCGTCCGGATATCCGCATCGTTGGCGACGAATTGCACCCGCTGGGCCGGGTCAAGGATTTCGCGCCCTATGCCGCCAAGATTGCCGCCAGCGGCGCGCAAGCCGTGGTCACGGGCAACTGGGGCAACGATCTCACGCTGCTGATCAAAGCCTTGCACGATGCGGGCCACCGGTGCAAGTTCTACACCTTCTACGGCAACGCGCTAGGCGCTCCGGCGGCAATAGGCGACGCGGGCATCGGCCGCGTGATCGCGGTCGCCGATTGGCTGCCCAACGTGCAGACCGCCGAAGCCGAGTCGTTCTACCGGTCTTTCCGCGAACGCTTTCCGAATCCGGCCGACGACTACGTGCATTTGCGCATGCAGCTCATGATCGAGGCGCTGGCGCAGGCAATCGAGCGCGCCGGCGGCACCGAAGCGGTCGCGCTGGCGCGGGCGCTGGAGCGTGCGGACGTTCGCCTGGCCGGACAGCACGGCTGGATGCGCGCGGCCGATCATCAGTTCCAGCAGCCGCTGGTGGTGGGCCTGATGCAGCGGCAAGGGGCGCCCGGCGTGCGTTTCGGCGTCGAGGGCTCGGACTACGGTTTTCGCGTGATCAAGACCCTTTCGGCAAAGAAGGCCGAGATGACGACGGCATGCAGGATGCAAAGGCCGGATTGATCATCCTTTGTTGAAAAAGACATCCGTACGCGCAAGGCGCAGCAGCCGTAATCCAAGGGTTTCGGCCGATAATGTTTGGATGCACTGGCTTCGCACGTCCCCCATACTGACCCGCCTGGTTTTGGCGTGGTTCCTCTGGGTGCTGGGCGTCGCGGGCATATCACCCATCGTCCACCCCAAAACGATGGAAGTGGTGTGCTCCACCGGAAGCTCCGTCAAAGTCATCTTCACCGACGATGGCCAGCCCGCGCAGACGGACCAGCACAGCCTGGACTGCTCGATGTGTCTTCTGGCCGCCGCACCGCCGCCAGTGGCGATCGCGGATATGCCAGCGCCCGCGCCCTTGGCGCTCGCGCTTGCGCCCATCATCGCGGCGCACGTCACCGCGCTCGTGGGCGCCCCGCTGCCCGCGCGCGGGCCTCCATCCCTGGCCTGATCCGGTTCGCTGATTTCGCCGCTGCGGGCGTGTCGCCTATGGGTTGCCACGTCCGGCTGTCGCCACAAGCAAACCACTCCATCTGACACCTTCCAGCGCGTGATGGCTGGCACGACGCGGCAAACGCGGCAAGTTCGCGCGCATGAAAGGAACCGGCCGTATCCGGCAGCACCAAGGTAAGTAATCGCTCATGATCCGTCCACGACTCCAACGCCGAATCGCCTGGCTCGCCATGCTGGCGATATGGCTCGTCTGCGTGATGCCGGTCATCTCGCAAATCCATGCTGCCCGTGCCGCAGGGTCCGTCGACATCATCTGCTCGTCGGCAATGGGACAAATTGAGTCTTCCCATCCGGCGACGCCCGGCGCACCGGATGGCCTGCCGCAGTCGATGGAAAAATGCGGCTACTGTTTCCTGGCCGCCCACAGCCCCGCAGTCCCCGGCGTTGGCATGGCCATACCGGCGCCAACGCCGTTCGTTGCCGAGACCCTTGCCGCCAAACCCACGCGCGTCAGCGGAAAACCTTCCGTTTCGACCGCCTCGCCACGCGGGCCGCCGGCGGCTTCCTTGCAAAGCTGAGATTTTTTCAACGCACCGTTTCGCGGCCTTGCCGCAGCGGCGTTGGTTTTTGCAATTGAAGTTCAAGGAAGACCATCAATGTCCACATTTTCATCACGCGGGCGCGGGCGCGCTGTCATGCCCCAGCTTGCGCATGCTGATTCATCAACGTCATCAACGATTTTCCAGCCCCGTCTCCATCGGCTGTCCATGCTCATCGCGATGGCATTCGGAGCCGCCGTATTACCGGCTCACGCCGATGGCAACGACAACCATCCCCCGCCCCCCCGGGAAGCCACGCTGCCGACGATCACCGTGACCGATACGGCGCCAACGCCGGCGGCGACAACCGTCGACCGCAGCCACATCGAAGGCATGCGCTCGGCCACCAGCGACACGGCATCGCTGCTCGCCGACACCCCGGGCGTCAGTTTGCGCGGGGCCGGCGGCGTTTCGAGCCTGCCCGTGATTCAGGGCCTGGCCGATGACCGGCTGCGCATCAAGGTCGATGGCATGGATTTGACCTCGTCCTGCCCGAATCACATGAATCCGCCGCTGTCCTATCTGGCGCCGAGCGAGGTCGGATTCTTGAAGGTTCACAGCAATATCGCGCCCGTCAGCGTTGGCGGCGACAGCATCGGCGGCAGCATCATTGCCGGATCGGTCGCGCCCAAGTTCGCCCGCCCCGGCGAGGGCCTGCTCAAGGAGGGAGAACTGGGCGGCTTCTATCGCAGCAACGGCGACGCGCGCGGCGTCAACGCGGCGGCGACTTTCGCGAACGAAATGTTCAGCCTGAACTACACCGGCTCCTATGCCAAGTCCGGAAATTACAAGGCCGGCGGCGACTTCAAGACCACGATGGAAACCGCCCGTCCGGGGCATACACTGCCTTTGGACGAAGTCGGATCGAGCGCCTACCAGACGCGCAACCACGCGCTCGGTCTCGCCTTTCGCGCCGACAACCACCTGATCGAAGCGCGTTACAACTACCAGGACATCCCCTACGAGCTGTATCCGAATCAGCACATGGACATGCTGGGCAACACGGCGCGCCGTTTCAATCTGCGCTATCTCGGGGCTTTCAACTGGGGCGAATTCGAGGCGCGCGCCTATCGCGAGACGGTGGACCATTACATGGACTTCGGCCCCGACAGGCGATACGTCTTTGGCACCGTGGCATCCTTGACCACGCCCGGGGTGACCTACACCACGATGGGCATGCCCATGAACACGCATGGCAAAACGACGGGCGCCTCCGTCAAAGCCAACATCAACCTCGCGGACCGGGATTTGCTGCGCGTCGGCGGCGAGTACTTGCGTTACCGCCTCGATGACACATGGCCGCCATCGCCTAATTGCGGCGTCGGCAACTGTCAGAGCGGCATGGCGCCACTGACTTTCCTCAACATCAACAATGGCAAGCGGGATCGGACCGGCGCGTTCGCCGAATGGGAAGCCAACTGGGCGCAAAACTGGCTTTCGCTGGTTGGCGCGCGCTTCGAGCGGGTGACCTCGGATACCGGCCCGGTACATGGCTACAGCAACATGCCCACGTACGCAGCCAGTTCGGTGGGCACGCTCGATGCTTTCAATTCCATGGATCGCCGCCGCGCCGACAACAACTGGGATGTCACGGCGCTCGGACGGTACACGCCGGATGCGACGAGCAGCTACGAGTTCGGTTTTGCGCGCAAGACCCGCTCGCCGAATCTCTATGAGCGCTACGCCTGGTCGACCAATGGCATGGCGCTGGCGATGAACAACTTCGTCGGTGACGGCAATGGCTATCTCGGCAACCCCAACCTGAAACCGGAAGTCGCCAATACCCTCAGCGTGACAGGCGACTGGCATAGCGCCGACGGCACAACCCGCCTCAAGGTGACGCCTTACTACAGCCGCATCAACGACTACATCGACGCAGTGTGCGCCTCCGCGGCCGGCTGCGCGACCGACCGTTTCGTGGGTCTTCGGTACGCCAACCAGAAGGCGCGGCTGTATGGCGTCGACATCTCGGGCCAGATGCCGCTGGCAAAAACCGGCGTGGGCGAGTTCGGCCTCAAGGGTCTCGTCAGCTACACCAACGGCAAAAACCGCGACACCGGCGATGGCCTCTACAACACCATGCCGCTGAACGCCAAGTTGACGCTGACCCATGAGTACGCAACCTGGAGCAATGCGCTCGAACTCGTCGGCGTCAAAAGAAAGACCGATATTTCGGCGGTACGCAACGAAATCAAGACGCCCGGCTACATGCTCGTCAATCTGCGCGCCAGTTACGCGTGGAAGCAGGCGAGATTCGATTTCGGCGTTGCAAACCTGTTCAACAAGCACTACTACCTGCCGACCGGCGGCGCGTATATCGGCCAGGGCAGCACCATGTCGCTGAACGTTCCGTGGGGCATTGCCGTTCCGGGCATGGGGCGTTCGTTCTATCTGGGGATGAACGTCAAGTTCTAACGCGCGTCAAGTTCCAGGGATGTTTGGATGTTTCAATAAGTTGCACCCGGCGGCTATAATTGAAGGGTTTTGCATTTTGCAGAACGCACGGCAGGCGCAGTTCCAGCGCCTGCCGCAAGTCAAACATCCCGGAACGAGGAAAACTTCCATATGATCGCAGCCTCGGCTAAGGCCACTATCGTCAAGGACAACGCGCGCGCCGCCAACGACACCGGCAGCCCTGAAGTGCAGGTCGCCCTGCTCACCGCGCGCATCAACGAACTCACCCCGCACTTCAAGACGCATGCCAAGGATCATCATGGCCGGCGCGGTTTGCTGCGCATGGTGAGCCGCCGCCGCAAGCTCCTGGACTACCTCAAGTCCAAGGACGCCGACCGCTACACCGCGCTGATCGCCAAGCTGGGTCTGCGCAAGTAAACCAAACACATGCAGCAAGCGCCTGAGTTAGAAGTACTACTCAGGCGTTTTTTGCTTTGCGTATCCCGAGGGAGAGCAATCAGAGCGAAGCTGTGTCATTCCAACGGCATCTGTCCGGCCCCGGATCCCGTTGGAATGGCATCGTGTTTCTGAATTGCGCTTCAACGCTCGCGGGCCTGCAGGCCCGCCATTCACACAGGAGCAACCATGAGCCTCTTCAACAAAATCACCAAAACCTTCCAGTGGGGCGACAAGACCGTCGTCATGGAAACCGGCGAGATCGCGCGCCAGGCCACGGGCGCGGTGCTGGTCAATATCGATGACACCGTGGTGCTGGCCACCGTGGTCGCCTCCAAGACCGCCAAGCCGGGGCAGGACTTCTTCCCGCTGACGGTCGATTACATCGAGAAAACCTACGCCGCCGGCAAGATCCCGGGCAGCTTCTTCAAGCGCGAAGCCAAGCCCAGCGAGTTGGAAACGCTGACCTCGCGCCTGATCGACCGCCCGATCCGTCCGCTGTTCCCCGATGGCTTCTATAACGAAGTGCGTGTGGTGATCCACACGCTGTCGCTCAATCCCGAAGTCGATGCCGACATTGCCGCGATGATCGCCACCAGCGCCGCGCTGTCCATCTCGGGCATTCCGTTCAACGGCCCGATCGGCGCCGCCCGCGTGGGTTATGTGAACGGGCAGTACGTGCTCAACCCCGGCCCGAGCGCACGCAAGAATTCGCAGATGGATTTGGTGGTTGCGGGCACCGAAACGGCGGTGCTCATGGTCGAATCCGAGGCGCTGCAATTGTCCGAGGAAATCATGCTCGGCGGCGTCGTGTTCGGTCACGAGCAAGCCGGCATCGCCATCGAGGCCATCCATGAACTGGTCCGCGAGGCGGGCAAGCCCACGTGGGATTGGCAGCCGCCGCCCAAAGACGAAACCTTTATCGCCGGAGTCACGCAACTGGCCGAGGACAAATTGCGCGCGGCCTATCAGATCCGCAGCAAGCAGGTGCGCACGCACGCGCTGCGCGAAGCCGCGGCCAGCGTGAAAGAGTCGCTTGCCAGCGAAGGCGTACCGTTCGATCCGGTCAAGGTCGATACCTTGTTGTTCGAAATCGAGGCAGGCATCGTGCGCGGCCAGATTCTCGCGGGCGAGCCGCGCATTGACGGGCGCGACACGCGCACCGTGCGCCCGATCGAAATCCGCAACGCGGTGCTGCCGCGCACCCACGGCTCGGCGCTGTTCACGCGCGGTGAGACGCAGGCGCTGGTCATCACCACGCTGGGCACCGAGCGCGACGCGCAGCGCATCGACGCGCTGGCCGGCGAATTCGAGGATCGCTTTCTGTTTCACTACAACATGCCGCCGTTTGCCACGGGCGAAGTTGGCCGCATGGGCTCGACCAAGCGCCGCGAAGTCGGGCACGGCCGCCTGGCCAAGCGCGCGCTGGTCGCGTGCCTGCCCGACAAAGACGAGTTCCCCTATACCATCCGCGTCGTCAGCGAAATCACGGAATCGAACGGTTCTTCGTCGATGGCCTCGGTGTGCGGCGGCTGTCTGTCCATGATGGACGCGGGCGTGCCGATGAAGGCGCACGTGGCCGGTATCGCGATGGGCCTGATCAAGGAAGGCAACCGCTTCGCGGTGCTCACCGACATCCTCGGCGATGAAGACCACCTGGGCGACATGGACTTCAAGGTGGCAGGCACGACCAACGGCATCACCGCCTTGCAGATGGACATCAAAATCCAGGGCATCACCAAGGAAATCATGCAGGTCGCGCTGGCGCAGGCCAAGGAAGCGCGCATGCACATCCTGGGCAAGATGCAGGAAGCAATGGGGCAGGCCAAGACCGAAATCAGCAGCTTCGCGCCCAAGCTGTTCACGATGAAGATCAATCCCGAGAAGATCCGGGACGTGATCGGCAAAGGCGGCGCGACCATCCGCGCGCTGACCGAGGAAACCGGCACCCAGATCGACATTTCCGAAGACGGCACCATCACCATCGCCTCCAACGACAGCGTCAAGGCCGATGAAGCCAAGCGCCGCATCGAAGAGCTGACGGCGGAAGTCGAAGTCGGCAAGATTTACGAAGGCCCCGTCACCAAGCTGCTGGATTTTGGCGCGCTGATCAATTTGTTGCCTGGCAAGGACGGCTTATTGCACATCAGCCAGATCGCACACGAGCGCGTCGAGAAAGTCGGCGATTACTTGACCGAAGGCCAGATCGTCAAGGTCAAGGTACTGGAGACCGACGACAAGGGCCGCGTCAAACTGTCGATGAAGGCATTGCTTGAGCGTCCGGCTGGCATCGAGGGTGATCGTCCGCCGCGCGAGGAGCGAGGTGAGCGTCGCGAGCGCCGCGAACGCGGGGAACGCAGTGACCGCAGTGAACGTCCATCGTACGTTGTGGGCGGCGAGGCCGATGATGCGATCGCCAGCCAGCCACAGCAGCAATCTGCGGGTAGCGATGCCCCCCAGCAGGATTGATTGCGCGGTACCCCGTGTTGCGCGAGGCATGAAAGAACGCATTTCGATTGTGCGCATTGCTTTGTGCCGCGGCATCTGCTGAATCATGAAAGCCATTGAGATCACCTCCTACGGACCGCCCGAAGTGCTGCGCGAGGTCGAACGCCCGGCGCCGGCGCCGGGTGCCGGCGAGTTGCTCATTCGCGTGGCCGCCAGCGGCGTCAACCGCCCGGATGTACTGCAGCGGATGGGCCACTATCCGGTGCCGCCGGGGGCGTCCGACCTGCCGGGTCTGGAGGTCGCCGGCGAAATCATCGCAGGCGATGCTCAGGCGATGGCGGCGGCCGGTCTGCGTGTCGGCGACCACGTTTGCGCGCTCGTGGCCGGAGGCGGCTATGCGCAGCTATGCGTTGCACCGGTGGCGCAATGTCTGCCGGTGCCCAAGGGCTGGAGCGATGTCGAAGCGGCAACGCTGCCCGAAACTGTCTTTACCGTCTGGAGCAACGTGTTTGATCGCGGCGGCCTGCAGCCTGGCGAAACGCTGCTGGTGCAAGGCGGATCAAGCGGTATCGGCGTCACCGCAATTCAGCTCGCGAAAGCTTTTGGCGCACAGGTAATCGTCACGGCCGGCAGTGACGAAAAATGCGAGGCGTGCAAGCGCCTTGGCGCAGATGACGCGATCAACTACAAGACGGCCGATTTCGCCCAAGAAGTCAAACGCTTGACGCAAAACAAGGGCGCCGACGTGATCCTCGACATGGTCGCCGGCGACTACCTTGCGCGCGAAATCGATTGTCTGGCCGATGACGGCCGCCTGGTCATCATCGCGGTTCAGGGCGGCAGCAAGAGCCAGATCAACGCCGGCGCGGTACTGCGGCGGCGGCTCATGATCACCGGCTCCACGCTGCGTCCGCGCCCCGTGGCCTTCAAGGCGGAGATCGCGCGCGCATTGCGTGAGAAAGTCTGGCCGCTGCTCGAAGCGGGACGGGTACGCGCGGTGATCCACGGCACCTTTGCAGCGGGCGGGGAACCCAGCGGCGCCGCGCAAGCGCATGCGCTGATGGAGTCGAACCAGCACATCGGCAAGATCGTGTTGACGTGGTAAATAACGAACGGGAGTCGCGCATGAGCAGAAGAAAACTGGTTGCTGGCAACTGGAAGATGAATGGCAGCCTGCAGGCCAATGAGTCGCTCGTGACAGCCTTGTTGAGCGATATCGGCGCACCAGCTTGCGATGTCGCCGTATGCGTCCCGGCGCCATACCTTGCGCAGGTGCAGTTGCTGGTTGCCGGCAGCCCCGTCGCGCTGGGCGCGCAGGATGTTTCCGCGCAGGCGCAGGGCGCATTTACCGGCGAACAGTCGGCGGCGATGCTCAGGGAGTTCGGCGTGCGCTATGCGATCGTCGGCCATTCCGAGCGCCGCCAGTACCACGCGGAAAGCGATGAAACGGTCGCAGCCAAGGCGGTGGCCGCGCTGTCGCAGGGCATCACGCCGATCGTCTGTGTAGGCGAGACGCTGGCGCAGCGCGAGGCCGGGCAGACCGAAGAAGTCGTCCGGCGGCAACTGGCCGCGGTGATTGGCGCGACCGGCGATCGCATCGGCGAAATCGTGGTCGCTTACGAGCCGGTGTGGGCCATCGGTACCGGCAAGACCGCGACGCCCGACCAGGCACAGGCGGTGCACGCGACCCTGCGCGCGCAGTTGCACCATGTGGCGGCTGATCGTGCGGCAAACATTCGTATCGTGTACGGCGGCAGCATGAACGCAGCCAATGCGGCACAACTCCTGGCGCAACCTGACATCGATGGCGGCCTGATTGGCGGCGCATCGCTGAAGGCGCCGGATTTCCTGCAAATCATCATCGCCGCGTGCTGAAACAAAGTACGGCGCGGACGAAAAGACTCGGAGCAAGAACCCATGAATGCATTTTTCAATCTACTGATCGCTGTCCAGATGCTGTCCGCGCTGGGCATGATCGGCCTGATCCTGGTCCAGCACGGCAAAGGCGCTGACATGGGAGCGGCCTTTGGCAGCGGGAGCGCCGGCAGTTTGTTCGGCGCGAGCGGCAGCGCCAACTTTCTTTCGCGCACCACGGCTGTGCTCGCTGTGGTGTTTTTCGGATGCACGCTGGGGCTGGCTTACCTGGGTCATTCGCGGCCGCAGTCCGGAGGCGGCGACAGTCTGCTGGAACGGGCGGCTGCTACCGCACCGGCACCGGAACCGGCTGCAGCGCCGGCGCAACCTGCGCCTGCCGCGGGCGGCGCAGCGCAAATCCCTGGGGACACCGCGCCAGCGGCGCAACCGGGCGCTCCGGCTGCGGATTCGTCTGCACCAGCCCCGGGCGCGGCGCAAATCCCGGCCAAATAGCAGCAATCGTTACGTTGTTGTCGATCGAAACGGTCACTTTTCAGAGTAAACTTCGAAGTTGCCCGGCAAGCCAACAACCCTCTTGGGTTCCTCATGCCAGCCGGGCAAAAAAAGTAAGCCGCCGTCGTGGTGAAATTGGTAGACACGCTATCTTGAGGGGGTAGTGGCGAAAGCTGTGCGAGTTCGAGTCTCGCCGACGGCACCAAATCTCGCCGGCAGAAGCAGTTCTGCCGGCGTTAAGCGGCTCAAGCAATCTCGATGAACCTCGATTCCTACCTCCCCGTCTTGCTGTTCATTCTGGTCGGGATCGCTATAGGCGTCATACCGCAGGTTCTCGGCTATTACCTAGGCCCCAATCGGCCCGATGCCGCAAAGAACTCAGCCTACGAATGCGGCTTTGACGCTTTCGAGGACGCGCGCATGAAGTTCGACGTGCGCTACTACCTCGTTGCCATCCTCTTCATTCTTTTCGACCTCGAAATCGCTTTCCTGTTTCCGTGGGCCGTGGCGCTCAAGGACGTGGGGGCGCTTGGCTTCTGGACAGCGGTGGTGTTCCTGGCGGTCCTGGTGGTGGGTTTCATCTACGAATGGAAAAAGGGTGCACTTGACTGGGAATAATCGCAATTCGCTGAGAGGGCGTGGCCATGGCCATTGAGGGTGTATTCAAGGAAGGCATCTTCACTACGTCGTACGACGCGGTGTCGAACTGGGCCAAAACCGGTTCGTTGTGGCCTGTGACCTTCGGGCTGGCATGTTGCGCGGTGGAGATGATGCACGCGGCCGCCGCGCGTTACGACATCGCCCGTTTCGGCGCCGAGGTGTTTCGCGCAAGCCCGCGCCAGTCGGATCTGATGATCGTCGCGGGCACGCTGTCCAACAAGATGGCGCCCGCGCTGCGCAAGGTTTATGACCAGATGGCAGAGCCGCGCTGGGTGATCTCGATGGGCTCGTGCGCCAACGGCGGCGGCTACTATCACTACAGTTATTCGGTGGTGCGCGGCTGCGACCGCATCGTGCCGGTCGACGTTTATGTGCCGGGATGTCCGCCTACTGCCGAGGCACTGCTCTACGGGATCATCCAGTTGCAGCAGAAGGTGCGCCGTACCAACACCATCGCCCGTGCCTGAGAACGCCATGAATACGGTTGCCATTGATCCGCAGGTCCTCAAGGACAACATTTCCCGTGCGCTCGGAAAGCGCGCCAAGCTCGTTTCTCTCGCGCTGGGCGAGGTGACGGTCACAGTCGAGGCCGGCAATTATCTGCCGGCCATGCAGATGCTGCGCGATGCATCCGAGTGCCGCTTCGAGCAGCTCATCGACCTGTGTGGTGTTGACTACTCGAACTATCGCGACAAGGTATGGGAGGGGCGGCGTTTCTGCGTCGTATCGCATCTTCTGTCGGTCAGCCTGAATCAGCGCGTGCGCGTCAAGGCCTTCTGCCCCGACGACGACTTGCCCGTGCTGCCTTCGGTCAATTCCTTGTGGAATTCGGCCAACTGGTTCGAGCGCGAGGCCTTCGATCTCTATGGCATCGTGTTCGAGGGGCACCCCGACCTTCGGCGCATTCTCACCGACTACGGCTTCATCGGGCATCCGTTCCGCAAGGATTTTCCGCTCTCGGGCCATGTCGAAATGCGCTACGACGCCGAGTTCCAGCGCGTGGTCTACCAGCCGGTAAGCATTGAGCCGCGCGAGATTACGCCGCGGATCATCCGTGAAGACAACTACGGAGGCCTGCACTGATCGTCCGCGGACGAATTCGTGCCCGACCATGGCTGAAATCAAGAATTACACGCTGAACCTCGGTCCCCAGCACCCGGCTGCGCACGGTGTGCTGCGTCTGGTGCTCGAACTCGATGGCGAGGTCGTCGAGCGCGCCGATCCGCACATCGGCTTGCTGCACCGCGCCACCGAGAAACTGGCTGAGAGCAAGACCTACATCCAGTCGCTGCCCTATATGGACCGGCTCGATTACGTCTCAATGATGTGCAACGAGCACGCCTACTGCCTGGCAATCGAAAAGCTGCTGGGCATCGAGGTGCCGCTGCGTGCCCAATACATCCGGGTGATGTTCTCCGAGATCACGCGGTTGATGAACCACCTGATGTGGCTCGGTTCGCACGCCAATGATTGCGGCAGCTCGACGATGCTGATCTACACCTTCCGCGAGCGCGAGGACTTGTTCGACATGTACGAGGCGGTCTCGGGCGCGCGCATGCATGCGGCCTACTTCCGCCCGGGCGGTGTCTATCGCGATCTGCCGGACACGATGCCCCAGTACAAGGACAGCAAGATCAAGAGCGCAAAGGGGCTTGCGCGCATGAATCAGAACCGGCAGGGGTCCTTGCTCGATTTCATCGCCGATTTCTGCAAGCGTTTCGAGAAGCATCTGGCCGAATACCACACACTGCTGACGGACAATCGCATCTGGAAGCAGCGCACGGTCAACATTGGCGTGGTATCGCCCGAGCGTGCGCTTAACCTCGGGCTGACCGGGCCGATGCTGCGCGGTTCGGGCATTGCGTGGGATTTGCGCAAGCGCCAGCCCTACGAGGTTTATGACCGCATGGATTTCGACATTCCGGTCGGCAAAACGGGCGACTCCTACGACCGCTACCTGGTGCGCATGGAAGAAATGCACCAATCCAACCGCATCATCATGCAGTGCGTGGAGTGGCTGCGTGCGAATCCGGGGCCGGTAATCGTCGAAAACCACAAGATAGCGCCGCCTCCGCGGGCCGAGATGAAGGCCAGCATGGAGGAGCTGATTCACCATTTCAAACTCTTCACCGAAGGGTTTCGGGTGCCCGAGGGTGAAGCCTACGCGGCCATTGAGCATCCCAAGGGCGAGTTCGGCATCTATATCGTCAGTGACGGCGCCAACAAGCCCTACCGCCTGAAGATTCGCCCGCCGGGCTTCGTGCATCTGGCTGCGCTGGATGAACTGGCGCGCGGCCACATGCTGGCCGATACGGTCGCCATCATCGGCACCCTAGACATCGTTTTCGGAGAGATCGATCGATGAGCGATCACCTCAACTCCCTGCCTACAGCCAGCTTGCCGCAAGCGGTATTGGACCGTTTTGCGCGCGAAGTCGCCAAATTTCCCGCTGACCAGGCGCAGTCGGCTGTGATCGCCTGTCTGGCGATCGTGCAGCAGGAATACGGCTACGTGGCGCCCGAGGCCGAAGCCGCGGTGGCGGCCTACCTTGGCATGCCGCAGATCGCAGTGCACGAAGTCACGACCTTCTACAACATGTTCAACCAGCAGCCGGTGGGCAAGTACAAGCTGAACGTTTGTACCAATCTGCCGTGTCTGTTGCGCGATGGCGTTTCGGCCCTTGAATATCTGGAAGAGAAGCTGGGCATCCGAATGGGTGAAACCACGCCCGACGGCCTGTTCACACTCCAGCAAAGCGAATGCCTGGGCGCCTGCGCCGATTCGCCGGTGATGCTGGTCAATGACCGCATCATGTGCAGCTTCATGAACAGCGAAAAACTCGATCAGCTCATCGACGGCTTGCGCACCGCGAGCGCCGAAGGGGGCGCGAAATGACGGCGGCGGCTCGCGTACTGGCCCAGTTTCAGGCCACTGGCGCCGAGACCTGCTTTCACGGCCGCCACATCAAGCCGCAGATTTACGCCGGGCTCGATGGCAGCAACTGGCGGCTCAAAGACTACGAGGCGCGCGGCGGCTACAAGGCGCTGCGCAAAATTCTCAGCGAAGGCATCACGCCCGAACAAGTGATCGCCGAAGTCAAGGCATCGGGATTGCGCGGCCGTGGCGGCGCGGGCTTCCCGACCGGCTTGAAGTGGAGCTTCATGCCGCGCCAGTTTTCGGGGTCGAAGTATCTGGTGTGCAATTCTGACGAGGGCGAACCGGGCACCTGCAAGGATCGCGACATCCTCTACTACAACCCGCACATCGTGATCGAGGGAATGGCCATCGCCGCCTACGCCATGGGCATCAGCGTCGGCTACAACTACATTCACGGCGAGATCTTCCAGGTTTACGAACGTTTCGAGGAAGCCCTTGCCGAGGCACGCGCCGCCGGCTATTTGGGCGGCAACATCCTGAGCAGCGAATTCAGCTTTCAGTTGCACGCGTCGCATGGTTTCGGCGCCTACGTTTGCGGTGAAGAAACCGGGCTGCTCGAATCACTCGAAGGCAAGAAGGGCCAGCCGCGCTACAAGCCGCCGTTTCCGGCCAGCTTCGGGCTGTACGGCAAGCCGACCACGATCAACAATACAGAAACCTTCGCCGCGGTGCCGTGGATCATCGTCAACGGTGGTCCGGCCTACCTTGAATGCGGCCTGCCCAACAACGGCGGCACCAAGATCTTTTCGATCAGCGGCGACGTCGAACTGCCCGGCAATTACGAAATTCCGATGGGCACGCCGTTTTCGAAACTGCTCGAACTGGCCGGCGGCGTGCGCGACGGCCGCAAGCTCAAGGCCGTGATTCCCGGCGGCTCGTCCTCGCCGGTGCTGCCTGCGTCGATCATGATGGACATTACGATGGACTACGATGCCATCGCCAAAGCCGGATCGATGCTCGGTTCGGGCGCCGTGATCGTGATGGACGACAGCCGGTCGATGGTGGAAGCGCTGCGGCGCCTGTCGTACTTTTACATGCACGAGTCCTGCGGCCAGTGCACACCTTGCCGTGAAGGCACTGGCTGGCTGTGGCGTGTGCTTGACCGCATCTATAACGGGCAGGGTCGCCCCGGAGACATGGACCTGCTCGATTCGATCGCCGGCAACATCCAGGGCCGCACCATCTGTGCACTCGGCGATGCGGCTGCGATGCCGGTGCGTGGAATGCTCAAGCATTTCCGCCATGAGTTCGAGGCGCTGGTTCCGGGCAAGGTCCCGCAAGCGCCCGTCAAGGTCTGAGCCCGAGAAACGTCATATGGTTGAAATCGAACTCGACGGCAAAAAGGTTGAAGTCGCCGAAGGCAGCATGATCATGCATGCGGTCGACAAGGCAGGCACCTATATTCCGCATTTCTGCTATCACAAAAAACTCAGCATCGCCGCCAGTTGCCGCATGTGCCTGGTCGATGTCGAGAAGGCGCCCAAGGCCATGCCCGCATGCGCGACACAGGTCACGCAAGGCATGGTCGTGCACACCAAGAGCGACAAGGCGGTCAAGGCGCAGCAGGCGGTCATGGAGTTCCTGCTGATCAATCACCCGCTGGATTGCCCGGTCTGTGACCAGGGCGGTGAATGCCAGCTGCAGGATCTCGCGGTGGGCTACGGCACGTCCAGTTCGCGTTACGTCGAAGAAAAGCGCGTCGTACCGCATAAGAATGCCGGCCCGCTCATCAGCATGGAAGAGATGAGCCGCTGCATCCATTGCACCCGCTGCGTGCGCTTCGGCCAGGAAATCGCGGGCGTCATGGAACTGGGCATGATCAACCGCGGCGAGCACTCCGAGATCACCACGGTCGCCGGTGATACGGTTGACTCGGAGCTGTCGGGCAACATGATCGACATCTGCCCGGTTGGCGCGCTGACCAGCAAGCCTTTCCGTTTCAGCGCCCGCACTTGGGAGCTGTCGCGCCGTAAATCGATCAGTCCGCACGATTCGACCGGCGCCAACCTGATCGTGCAGGTGAAAAACAACCGCGTGATGCGTGTCGTACCGTTCGAGAATGAAGAAGTCAACGAATGCTGGCTTGCCGATCGCGATCGTTTCTCCTACGAAGCACTCAACAGCGCCGACCGCCTGACGCAGCCGATGATCAAGCAAGGCGGCCAATGGCACGAGGTGGATTGGCAGATTGCGCTCGATTACGTGGCCAAGGGGCTGACGGAAATCAAGGCTGACCATGGCGCACAAAGCCTGGGTTTGCTTGCAAGCCCGCACAGCACGCTTGAAGAGCTGTATCTGGCCGGACAGTTCATGCGCGGCCTGGAAAGCGACAACATCGACCATCGACTGCGCCGCGCGCAGTTCGGTGCGGTCGAAGGCGTGCGCTGGCTCGGTACCTCGATCGCTTCGTTGTCGACCCTGGACCGCGTATTGGTGGTCGGTTCGAATCTGCGCAAAGACCATCCGCTGTTCGCGCAGCGTATCCGCCAGGCGGCGCGCAAGGGTTGCCAGGTCAACGTGCTGACTTCGGCCAATGTGCTGCCGAGCATCGACGCTTGGGCCATGCCTTTGGCCAACGTGATCGGCGCGGAACACGACCGCTGGCTCGGCGCGCTTGCGCAAATTGCCACCGCGATCGCACGCAGCGCCGGGGGCGCCCTGCCCTTCACCTTCACCAACGCCGCCGAACCAGGTGATGATGCCAAGGCGTTCGCCCAGTCGCTGCTCAGCGGCGAACGCAAGGCAATCCTGCTGGGCAATGCAGCGGCGCACCATGCGCAGGCCGATGCGTTGCTCGCCTTGGCCAACTGGATTGGCGCGCAAACCGGCGCCAGCGTTGGATATTTAGGCGAGGCCGCCAACACCGTGGGCGGGCAGTTTGCAGGCGCCCAGCCCAGAATGGGCGGGCTGAATGCCGGGCAGATGCTTTCGGGCGGCCTGCAGGCCGCGCTGCTGCTCAACTGTGAACCGGTTCACGACTCCGCGGCAGGACAGGGGGCCGCGCTGGCGCTGGCGCAAGCGAAGATGGTCGTGACCATGAGCCCGTTCAAAACGAATCTTGAGTTCAGCGACGTGCTGCTGCCGATCGCACCTTTCAGCGAAACCTCGGGTACCTTCGTCAATGCCGAGGGACGGTTGCAGAGCTTTCACGCGGTAGTCCAGCCGCTGGGCGCCACGCGCCCGGCGTGGAAAGTGTTGCGCGTACTCGGCAACATGTTCGGTCTGCTTGGCTTTGATTTCGATTCATCGGCACAGGTGCTAGCGCAATTGCGCGGCGGCCAGGATGACGGCCTCACCCACGTGCCGGCGGAGTATCTGAGCAATGCGGTGACGGTCGACATCGATCAGGCGCTGGCGGCGCCTGCAAGCGCGGCGCCGGTTACGGCGTCGATTTACCAGCTCGATGGCCTGGTCCGGCGCGCGACCGCGCTGCAGCTGACGGCCGATGCGCGTGCCGCGGCGAACGGGAGGGCCCAATGATCGACGCGATTTACAACTGGGGGCTGGCCTTGAGCGCCGCCCCCTGGTGGGTCAGTGGCGGTTGGCCGGTGGTCTGGGCCTTGATCAAAATCACCGTCGTGCTGGTGCCGCTACTGCTTTTAGTGGCCTACCTGACCTTGTGGGAACGCAAGTTCCTCGGCTGGATTCAAGTGCGTCATGGCCCCAACCGGGTCGGTCCGTCGGGCTTGCTGCAGCCGATCGCCGACGCGGTCAAGCTGCTGACCAAGGAACTGATCACGCCTTCGGCGGCCAGCAACGCGCTGTTCCGTCTTGGCCCCATCATGGCGATCACGCCAGCGTTGGCTGCCTGGGTGGCGATTCCTTTCGGCCCCGAGGCGGTCATCGCGAACGTCAACGTGGGCCTGCTGCTGATCATGGCGATCACATCGATCGAAGTCTACGGCGTCATCATTGCCGGCTGGGCCTCCAACTCGAAATACGCCTTCCTCGGCGCGCTGCGTGCGTCGGCTCAGATGGTGAGCTACGAAATCGCAATGGGTTTCTGCCTCGTGGTCGTGATCATGGTCTCGGGCAGCATGAGCCTGGGCGAGGTGGTCGCGGTTCAGGGCCGCGGCATGGGCGCCGACATGGGGCTCGGGTTTCTGTCATGGAACTGGCTGCCGCTGCTGCCGATCTTTCTCGTTTACCTGATCTCCGGCGTGGCTGAAACGAACCGCCATCCCTTTGACGTGGTCGAGGGCGAGGCCGAGATCGTGGCCGGCCATATGGTCGAGTACTCCGGCATGGGCTTCGCGATCTTCTTCCTGGCCGAGTACACCAGTATGTGGCTGGTGTCGATTCTGGCTGCGCTGATGTTCCTTGGCGGCTGGTTATCGCCCGTGGGATTTCTCGACTTCATCCCGGGCTGGATCTGGCTCGGAATCAAGACCTGCATCATGGTTTCGATGTTCATCTGGATTCGCGGCACCTTCCCGCGTTTCCGTTACGACCAGCTCATGCGTTTGGGCTGGAAGATCTTCATCCCCGTCACGCTGGTGTGGCTGCTGGTGGTCGGCGCGTGGATGCAGACCTCATGGAACATCTGGAAATGAGCGGAACAAGCAAGATGTCAACGGGTGCCTCTTCTTCCTTTTCGCTCAAGAACTTTTTCAAGAGCTTCATGCTCGTGGAGCTGTTCAAGGGCATGGCGCTGACGGGCCGTTATGCGCTGCGGCGCAAGGTTACCGTCCAGTACCCCGAGGAAAAAACGCCACTGAGCCCGCGCTTTCGCGGATTGCATGCGCTGCGCCGCTATGAAAACGGCGAGGAGCGCTGCATTGCCTGCAAATTGTGCGAAGCGGTGTGCCCCACGATGGCGATCACCATCGAGTCGGCGCAGCGTGCAGACGGTTCGCGCCGCACGACGCGCTACGACATTGACCTGACCAAGTGCATTTTCTGTGGTTTTTGCGAGGAGAGTTGTCCGGTCGACTCGATCGTCGAGACGAACATTTTCGAATATCACGGCGAAAAACAGGGCGACCTGTATTTCACCAAGGACATGCTGCTGGCCGTGGGTGACCGCTACGAGAAAGAAATCGCGGTCAACAAGGCAGCGGATGCCAAGTACCGCTGAGCACGCGAGCACAGAGATTTCCCATGGACATCAAGACTGGTTTTTTCTACATGTTCTCGTTGGTGCTGGTGTTTGCAGCCTTTCGAGTCATCACGGCCCGCAACCCGGTGCATGCGGTGCTTTATCTCATGCTGGCCTTCTCCCAGGCGGCGGCCGTCTGGTTGCTGCTGGAGGCTGAGTTCCTGGCCATTACGCTGGTGCTGGTCTATCTGGGCGCGGTGATGGTGCTGTTCCTGTTTGTCGTGATGATGCTCGACATCAACATAGAGCAGCTGCGTCAGGGGTTTTGGAAACACTTCCCCCTGGCCGCGACGATTGGAGTAGTTACCATCCTCGAAATGGCCTACGTGCTGACCGGGGGATTCCACACGTCCACGGCGGCCGCTCCCGACGCAGCGCTGACGGCGGCCTCGCAGGGGTCGAATGCAAAGGCGCTGGGGCTGCTGCTGTACAGCGAATACGTCTACCCGATCGAGATCGCCGCGGCGATCCTCATCGTTGCGATGATTGCGGCCATTGCCTTGACTCTGCGCCGGCGCAAAGACAGGAAATACGCCGATGCCGCCGACCAAATTCGCGTGAAGGCGAGTGAGCGCATGACGGTGGTCAAGATGGAGTCGACGCGCGCGGCCATGCCTGCGGCGCAGGCGCAAGCAAACACGGAGAAACAGGCATGACACTGACTCTGGGCCATTACCTCACGCTCGGCGCCGTGCTGTTTTCGCTATCGGCGGTCGGTATCTTCCTGAACCGCAAGAACCTCATCGTGCTGCTCATGTGCATCGAGTTGAATCTTCTTGCGGTCAACATGAACTTCGTCGCCTTCTCCCATTATTTGGGCGACATGCACGGCCAGGTGTTCGTGTTCTTCGTACTCACGGTGGCGGCGGCGGAATCGGCGATCGGTCTGGCATTGCTGGTGCTGTTGTTCCGCAACCGCGCGAGTATCAACGTCGACGAGCTCGATTCGCTCAAGGGATAAGGACGGCACCGCACAATGAGCTCAACGCTTTCTGCATCCATGCTGCTGGCGGTTCCGCTGGCGCCTTTGGCCGGTTCGGCCTTGGCCGGTCTATTCGGCACCCGGTTCGGCGGCAACCTCCTGGGCCGCCGCGCCTGTCACTCGTTGACGATCCTGGGCGTGCTGATTTCCTTCATTCTCTCCGCGATCACGCTGCAAAGCGTACTCGCCGATGGCGCCCGCTTCAACGCCACCATCTACGAATGGATGGTGGTCGGCGGCCTCAAGATGGAAGTCGGCTTTCTGATCGATGGCCTGACGGCCTTGATGATGTGCGTGGTGACCTTCGTCTCGCTGATGGTGCACATCTACACCATCGGCTACATGGCCGATGACGAGGGCTACAACCGCTTCTTCGCCTATATCTCGCTGTTCACCTTCTCGATGTTGATGCTCGTGATGAGCAACAACATGCTCCAGTTGTTCTTCGGCTGGGAAGCGGTGGGGCTGGTGTCGTATCTTCTGATCGGCTTCTGGTACAAAAAACCGACGGCGATCTTCGCGAACATGAAGGCCTTCTTGGTCAACCGCGTCGGCGACTTCGGCTTCATTCTCGGTATCGGCCTGATCGCGGCCTATTGCGATACGCTCAACTATCACGAAGTTTTCGCCAAGGCCGGCGAGTTGGCCACGATCGGCTTTCCGGGCTCGGACTGGCTGCTGATTACCGTGATCTGCATTTGCCTGTTCATCGGCGCGATGGGCAAGAGCGCGCAGTTTCCGCTGCACGTATGGCTGCCCGATTCAATGGAAGGCCCCACCCCCATCTCGGCGCTGATCCATGCCGCCACGATGGTCACGGCAGGGATTTTCATGGTCGCGCGCATGTCGCCGTTGTTCGAATTGAGCGATACGGCGCTGAATTTCGTTCTCGTGATCGGCGCGATTACTGCGCTATTCATGGGCTTCCTGGGCATCATTCAGAACGACATCAAGCGCGTGGTGGCCTATTCCACGCTCTCGCAGCTTGGCTACATGACGGTGGCGCTCGGTGCTTCAGCCTATTCGGTGGCGGTGTTCCATCTGATGACGCATGCTTTCTTCAAGGCCCTGCTCTTCCTGGCCGCCGGATCGGTCATCATCGGCATGCACCACAATCAGGACATCCGCTGGATGGGCGGCGTGCGCAAGTACATGCCGATCACCTGGATCACCTCGCTCGTGGGATCGCTGGCATTGATCGGTACGCCGCTGTTCTCGGGTTTTTACTCGAAGGACAGCATCATCGAGGCGGTACGCGAAAGCCATCTGCCGGGCGCAGGGTTCGCGTACTTTGCGGTGCTGGCGGGCGTTTTCGTGACCGCTTTCTACTCGTTCCGCATGTACTTCCTGGTATTCCACGGCAAAGAACGCTACGACCGCAATCCCGAAGCGCACCATCATGACGGTCATGGCCACGACAAGCCGCACGAGTCGCCCTGGGTGGTCTGGGTGCCGCTGGTGTTGCTGGCGATCCCGTCGGTGGTGATCGGCTACCTGGCGATCGAGCCGATGCTGTTTGGCGAGCTATTCAAGGATTCGATCGTGGTCGACGCGGCGCGCCACCATGCGATGGGCGGTCTGAAGGAAGCGTTCCACGGCACTCTGGCAATGGCGCTGCATGGGCTGACCGCGCTGCCTTTCTGGCTCGCGCTGATCGGCGTTGTGCTGGCCTACTACATGTATCTGATCAATCCGGCACTGCCGGCTGCGATTGGGCGCGCCATGGGCCCGATCTATCGTCTACTCGAAAACAAGTACTACATGGACTGGCTCAATGAGAATGTCATCGCGCGTGCCGCGCGTGCGATCGGCATCGGTCTCTGGAAGGGCGGCGACCAAGCACTGATCGATGGTGCGGTGGTCAACGGTTCATGGAAGCTCGTCGGCCGCGTCTCCAGTGTGGTGCGCTGGGTCCAGTCGGGTTTCATTTATCACTACGCATTCGGAATGCTTCTGGGAGTATTCATCCTGATGTCGTATTTCGTCTGGTTCAAATACTGAGCGGCAAGGGAGAAAAATGCAAATGGGTTTGCTGAGCCTTGCCATCTGGGTGCCGATCGCCCTGGGAGCCGTGCTGCTGGCGATGGGTTCCAAAAAACGCGTCCGCGCCGTGCGTTGGATTGCGCTGATCGGTTCGATCATCAGTTTTCTGATCACGATTCCGCTGTACACCGGCTTCAAGCTGGGAACTTCGGCGATGCAATTCGTCGAGAAGGCCCCGTGGATCGATCGATTCAATGTCGATTACCACCTGGGTGTCGATGGTCTGTCGCTGTGGTTCGTGCTGCTCACCGCCTTCATCACGGTGGTCGTGGTGATTTCGGCTTGGGAAGTCATCACCGAGCGCGTCAATCAGTACATGGGCGCTTTCCTGATCCTGTCGGGGTTGATGATTGGCGTGTTCTGTGCGCTCGACGGCGTGCTGTTCTACGTCTTTTTCGAAGCCACGCTGATCCCGATGTACCTGATCATCGGTATTTGGGGCGGGCCGAACCGGATCTACGCCGCCTTCAAGTTCTTCCTTTACACCTTGCTGGGTTCGCTGCTGCTTCTGGTGGCGCTGATCTATCTCTATAACGTGGCGGGCGGCACTGCCGACATTCTGACCTGGCACCAGACCAAACTCGGAAGTACGGCTCAAACGCTGCTGTTCTTTGCCTTCTTCGCGGCCTTCGCGGTGAAGGTTCCGATGTGGCCGGTGCACACTTGGTTGCCAGACGTGCACGTCGAGGCGCCTACCGGCGGCTCCGCCGTGCTGGCGGCGATCATGCTCAAGCTCGGCGCCTACGGTTTCCTGCGGTTCTCGCTGCCGATCGCGCCCGATGCTTCGCATGAATGGGCCTGGCTGATGATCGCGCTGTCGCTGATTGCGGTGATTTACGTCGGCCTGGTCGCACTGGTGCAGCAGGACATGAAAAAGCTCGTGGCTTATTCATCGGTCGCGCACATGGGCTTCGTGACGCTGGGCTTTTTCATCTTCAGCGGACTCGGTGTTTCGGGCGGGATCGTGCAGATGATCGCGCACGGCTTTGTTTCGGGCGCGATGTTCCTGTGCATCGGCGTGCTTTATGACCGCGTGCATTCGCGCCAAATCGCCGATTACGGTGGCGTGATCAATACGATGCCCAAGTTCGCCGCATTCGCGCTGCTTTTCGCCATGGCCAACTGCGGCCTGCCAGCGACCGCGGGCTTCGTCGGGGAGTGGATGGTGATCCTCGGCGCGGTCAAGGCCAACTTCTGGCTCGGCTTGGGCGCGGCAACGGCGCTGATTCTTGGCGCGGCCTACACGCTGTGGATGTACAAGCGCGTCTACCTTGGCGAGCCGGGGAATAAGCATATCCAGGAGCTTTCCGACATCAATGGCCGCGAGTTCCTCATGCTGTCGCTGTTGGCGATCGCGGTGCTCTGGATGGGCCTGTATCCGAAGCCGTTTACCGACGTGATGGACGCGTCGGTGACCGACCTGCTGCGCCACGTCGCGGTTTCCAAGTTGCCATGACCCCATGCTGAAGAAGAGAACGACATGATTGACAAACTCAGCTGGATCACGATTTATCCCGAATTGGTGCTGCTCGTCATGGGCTGCGTCATCACACTGGTCGACCTGTCGGCGACCGAAGGCCGCCGGCAGCGCACTTATGCGCTGACCCTGCTCACGCTGGTGGTTGTGGCCGTCCTGACGGGCTTTCGCGCGCATGAAGGGATGACCATCTATGGTTTCGGCGGCATGGTCGTCAGCGACATGCTGGGCAACTGCCTGAAGTGCTTTGCCTCGATTGCGCTGATGGTCACGCTGATTTATGGCAAGCCTTACGCAGCCGGCCGGGGCATGCTGCGCGGCGGCGAGCTCTTCACGCTGAGCCTGTTCGCGCTATTGGGCATGTTCGTGATGATTTCGGGCAGCAATTTCCTGCTGATTTATCTCGGCCTGGAATTGCTGACGCTGTCGAGCTATGCGCTGGTCGCGCTGCGCCGTGACAATGCGGCTGCGAGCGAAGCCGCCATGAAGTATTTCGTGCTCGGCGCGTTGGCCAGCGGCTTCTTGCTGTACGGCATGTCGATGATCTACGGCGCGACAGGGTCTCTGGACATCAACGAGGTATTCAAAGCCATCTCGAGCCGAGAGATCAAGCATCAGGTGCTGGTGTTCGGCTTGGTGTTCGTCGTCTCCGGCTTGGCGTTCAAGATCGGGGCGGCGCCATTCCACATGTGGATTCCCGACGTGTACCAGGGGGCGCCCACCGCGGTCACGTTGCTGATCGGGGCCGCGCCCGAACTGGCGGCGTTTGCGATCATCATCCGTATGCTGGTCGAGGGGCTGCTCCCGCTGGCGATCGACTGGCAGCAGATGTTGGCGCTGCTGGCCATCGCGTCACTGCTGATTGGAAATATCGCCGCGATCGCGCAGACCAACCTCAAGCGGATGCTGGCCTATTCAACCATCGCGCAAATGGGCTTCATGCTGCTCGGCCTGGTGGCCGGCGTGGTCAATGGCCACAGCTACAACGCCGGGGCCGCCTACAGCGCAGCGATGTTCTACGTGGTGACCTATGTGCTGACCACCCTGGCAAGCTTCGGCATCATTCTCTTGCTCGCACGCGAGGGCTTCGAAAGCGAGGAAATCTCCGACCTCGCCGGCCTCAACCAGCGCAGTCCGCTCTATGCCGGAGTGATGGCGGTTGCAATGTTTTCATTGGCGGGCATTCCGCCGCTGGTGGGCTTCTATGCGAAGCTGGCGGTGCTGCAAGCGCTCGTGGCTTCGGGCGAGGCGCTGTACATTGCGCTCGCGGTGTTTGCCGTGCTGATGTCGCTGATTGGCGCCTTTTACTACTTGCGCGTGGTCAAGGTCATGTACTTTGATGACCCCATCACTGCAGCCACCGTATCGGCGCCGTATCAGGTGCGCGCGGTCCTGACGCTCAACGGCGCGCTCATCCTGATCCTGGGTATCGTTCCCGGCGGACTGATGTCCTTGTGCGCCAAGGCGATCATGACGACGCTTGCGACGGGTTGAACCCAAGTGCCCGGGAGTGCTTCGGCTTGGTTCGCAGGACTCCCGCAAACAAGGACGCACCCATGTTGCGCCCACGCAAGAAGCATTTCGCAGAAACCTATTTTGCGCCGGTCGCCGATCGCTTTCCAGGCGCGGCGCCGGCATGAACATCACCACCGGCATGCCCCCTGCCCTCATGGATGACACACACCTGAAGGAAGAGCGCATCAAGAGCGAAGCGCTGCTCGACGGTCATTTCCTGCGCGCGCGGCGCGACACGGTGCGCTTGCCCAACGGACAGCATACGACGCGCGAATACATCGTGCATCCCGGCGCGGTCGTGGTCGTCCCCTTGCTTGACGACGGGCGCATCGTGCTGGAACGCCAGTACCGTCATCCGATCGGCGAGGTGGCGATCGAGTTTCCGGCCGGCAAGCTGGATGCAGGCGAGGATCCGCTCGGTTGCGGGCAGCGCGAATTGCGCGAAGAGACCGGCTACATTGCGCGCGAATGGGCTCGTGCGGGATCCATGCACCCGGCGATTGCTTACTCCACCGAAATTATTCACATCTACTTTGCGCGCGGCCTATTGCTGGGCGAGCGCAAACTCGACGAAGGCGAATTCGTCGACACTTTCATTGCAACGACGGAACAGTTCTTCGCGTGGTGCCGTGACGGCCGCATCAGCGACGCCAAGACGCTGGCCTGCGGCTTGTGGCTGCAAAGCGCGCTATCCGGGGCGTGGACGCCCGATTGGCAGGTACTAGTGTCCTGAGTTAGAAATTCGATGAACAAATCCGCCGCAATCGACGCCATGCGGCGTTGCAAATCCTCGCGATACCACTCGGTATCGCTCCGGTTCGCGCCTTGCCTGGCGCCGATTGCGACAGATTTGTTTCTTCACCGAACTTCTAACTCAGGACACTAGCCGGCGACACCCCAGAAAGGTGACAATCGAGGCATGAAAGTTCTCGACTTGCGGTGCGCGCACGGCCATGACTTCGAAGGCTGGTTCGACTCGAACGAAGCGTTCCAGGGGCAGCTTGCAAGCGGGTTGATCGAGTGCCCGGTCTGTGCCGACAAGGCCATCACCAAGTGTCTCTCCGCGCCGCGGCTGAACCTTGGCAAGGCGAAAGAGGCGCAAGAGCCCCTGGCGCTCACGCCGGACGAAGCGGCGCAACAGGGACGCTGGATGCGCTTGGTGCGCGAGATGTTGGCGAAAACCGAGGATGTGGGTGAGCGTTTCGCGCAAGAGGCACGCAAGATCCATTACGGTGAAGCGGCCGAACGCGGCATCCGCGGACAAGCCACGTTGCAGCAGGCGGAGGAATTGCTCGAAGAGGGCATCGCAGTCATGCCGCTGGTGCTGCCCGATGCGCTCAAGGAAACATTGCAATAGAAGCGCCGCTGGCGTCTTGGGCGGCGCGCTGAACCAGAATCATTTGGTGAACTGCAGCGCCGCCAACTGCGCATAAACGCCGCCTTGCGCCACCAGCGAGGCGTGGGTGCCTTGTTCAATGATGCTGCCGTGATCGAGCACGACGATGCGATCGGCCTTCTGTACCGTGGCCAGCCGATGCGCGATGACCAGCGTGGTGCGGTTTTTCATCGCCGAATCCAAAGCCGCCTGCACCATTTGCTCGCTTTGCGCGTCAAGCGCACTCGTGGCTTCGTCCAGCAGCAGCAGCGGCGCGTTCTTGAGGATCGCCCGCGCGATCGCGATGCGCTGGCGTTGCCCGCCCGAAAGCCTGACGCCGCGCTCGCCGAGGAAAGTGCCGTAATCCTCGGGCAGCATGGAGAGAAAGTCATCGGCGTAGGCGGCACGCGCGGCGGCGCGCACTTCCTCGTCGCTCGCATCGGGGCGTCCGTAGCGGATGTTCTCAAGCGCGCTGGTCGAGAAAATCACCGGATCTTGCGGCACGACGCCAATGTGCTGGCGCAAATCGTGCAGCGCCAGGCTGGTAATGGGCGTGCCGTTGAGCAGGATGCGGCCGGCCTGCGGATCGTAGTAGCGCAGCAGCAGTTGCAACACCGTGCTTTTTCCCGCGCCGCTGGAACCTACCAGCGCCACCGTCTCGCCGGGGCGCACGTCGAGCTTGAAATCGCGCAGCGCCGGCGTATCGGGCCGCGACGGGTAGTTGAAGGTGACCGATTCGAAGCGGAAGTTGCTGCCCCCGGTGGATGCGCTGGCCTTGACGGGCGCCGCCGGCGAGGTAACGGCCGAATCGGCATGCAGAAGTTCCATCAGCCGTTCGGTCGCGCCGGCTGCGCGCAGCAGGTCACCGTAAATCTCGCCGAGCACCGCGAAAGCGCTTGCCAAAATAATGACGTAGACGATAGTCTGGCCCAGGTGGCCCGCCGTGATGTCCCCGTGCAGCACGGCCTGTGTGCCCAGGTACAGGCCCCACAGCAATGCCGCCGAAGTGGCGATGATGATGAAAGCCACGAGCACCGCGCGGGCCTTGGTGCGCCGTACGGCGGTTTGAAAGGCGTTTTCGGTCGATGCGTGAAAGCGCGCCGATTCACGCCCTTCTGCCGTGTAGCTCTGCACCACCGGGATCGCATTGAGCACCTCGGCCGCGATCGCGCTGGCGTCGGCTACGCGATCCTGGCTGGCGCGCGAGAGTTTGCGCACGCGCCGCCCGAACCACATGCTCGGCACCACCACCAGCATCAGGATGAGCAGTACCTGCGCCATCACATAAGGGTTGCTCCAAACCAGCATCACCAGTGCGCCCAGCCCCATCACCGTGTTGCGCAAACCCAGGCTCAGCGAGGAGCCAACCACCGTTTGGACCAGCGTGGTATCTGCCGTCAGGCGCGAGAGCACCTCGCCAGTCTGCGTCGTCTCGAAAAAAACCGGGCTCTGGTGCAGCACCCGCGCGTAAACCGCATTGCGCAAGTCGGCCGTGATTCGTTCACCGAGCCAGGAGACGGTAAAAAAGCGCGCCGCCGAAAAAAGCCCCAGTGCCACCGCCACGAGGAACAGATCCAGGAAATGACCGCGCAGTGCCATCGAAGGGCCGTCTTGTCCCCCCACGAGGCCGCCGTCGATCAACTGGCGCAGCGCCAGCGGGAACAGCAACGTGGTCACGGCCGCCCCCACGAGAAACAAGCCCGCCAGAATGATTTGAACGCGATAGGGACGCAGAAACGGGGCCAAGCCGCTGAGTGAACGCGGCGAGCCCTTGGCGGGGGCGGAAGAGGAAGCAGTCATACAGGAAATTCTATGGATTCTGATAAACCCTTGTTCTCTCAAATGAAGCCTTGACAATAATTGCCTCGGCAATCAAAATCGAGTCTTGCTCATGTTTGACAAGACGCAAGATTTTTCAGCCAGATCGGTCAGTTTACGAAGCTCAATGGTATCGAACAGATTAAAGCGTGCGTTGGCCAAGCTTCGGGGGCCAGCTGGTTCGCAGAATCTGACGGTGCCGGACTTTTATCGCGCGGAAACTTACCAGCCTGAGGAGAGCATCGGGTATCTGATGCGCCGGATTCTTTCGCTGATCAGCCAGTCGGTCGAAACTTCTCTGTGCGAGCCTGGCGGGCCAACCTACCCGCAATGGCTTCCGCTGCATAAGGTCCACACGCATCGGGCCACCACAGTGGCTGAACTTGCGCGCGAGTGCGAGCTCGACGCCGGGGCGATGACGCGGCTGCTCGACCGGCTGGAGGCCAAGGGCCTGTGCCGGCGGGTGCGCTCGGTATCCGACCGGCGGGTCGTCAACATCGAGCTCACCGATGAAGGCCGTGCTGCCGCCGAAGAAGTTCCGCGGGTGCTCAGCCGGATCCACAACGAATACCTCGCGGGCTTCAGCCGCGAGGAATGGGAGCAGCTCAGTGGTTTTTTATATCGCATCCTGGCGAACGCGCAGGCGCGTGCGTCCCATGGAGAACGTAAGAATGGAGAAAACAAGAATGAGTCCCGCCATTCCTGATCGCTTCGGGCGCCGCGCCCTGGCGACGGCAACGGCCGCGCTTGTCCTGCTGGCCGGCTGTGCCGACATGTCGGGCATTTCTTCGCAGGCTCATCTGCGCGATGCCGAGTCGCTCGGCCTGGGCGCCGACGTGGCGCACGACGTGATCGCCCAGATCGATACCAACACGGTTGATCCGCAATGGTGGCTGGCGTTTGGCGACGCCCAACTCAACGCCCTGATCGACCAGGCCCTGAAAGACAGCCCTAATCTGCAGATTGCGTATGCCCGGGTTGAACGCGCGCAGGCGGCTGCGGGCGTAGCCCGATCCGCCGACTGGCCGCAGATCGGCGCCGGGCTCGACCTGACACGCCAGAAGTTCAGCGAGAACTTCATTTATCCGCCGCCGCTGGGCGGTTCGGTGCGGGAGATGGGCACGTTCCAGTTCAACGGCAGCTGGGAGTTGGATTTCTTCGGCAAGAACCGCTCGGCGCTGGAGGCGGCCATCGGCACGGTCAATGCGGCGCAGGCCGAAGCGTCGGCCTCACGTATCCTGCTGGCCACACGCGTGGCCCGCGGCTATATCCAGTGGGCGCGCCTGAACGGCCAGCAAGATGTGGCGCGGCGCATGCTCGCGCAGCGCCAGGATGCGCTGCATCTGGTGCGCGACCGCGTGTCCGCCGGACTGGACTCGATGCTTGAATTGCGCGAGAGCGAAGCCGGCCTGCCCGAGGCGCGCCAGCGTATCGAAGCGCTCGATGAGCAGATCGAACAGACCCGGCATGCGCTCGACGCGCTCGTGGGCCAGCCCGGCGCGACGCAGGCGCTCGTGCCGCCCAAGCTCGACGCTTTCAAAGCCATTCCATTACAAGCGAGCATTCCGGCCGATCTATTGGGCCACCGCGCCGACGTGGCGGCCGCGCGCTGGCGCGTCGAAGCGGCCACTCAGGATGTGGCCAATGCCAAAAGCCAGTTCTATCCCAACATCAATATCGCAGCCTTTGCCGGTTTTCAGAGCCTGGGTTTCGATCAATTGTTCAAATCCGCCAGCCAACAGTGGGGCGTCGGGCCGGCGATCCGGCTGCCGATCTTCGAGGGCGGGCGGCTGCGCGCCAACCTGCACGGCAAGAATGCCGATCTGGACGCCGCCATCGAGAGCTACAACGCCACGGTGCTTGACGCGGTGCGCGATGTGGCCGACCAGGTCACCGCGGTGCAATCCATCGCGCGCCAGCAGGTGCAGCAGCGCCAAGGACAGGCGGCCGCGGAAGGCGCCTACGCGATTTCACTGCAGCGCTACCGCGCCGGACTCGGAAACTATCTGAACGTACTGACGGCTGAAACCAGCGTCCTGGCGCAACGCCGCGAGGGGGTCGATCTGGCCGCGCGGGCGCTGGATGCCCAAGTGGGGCTTGCCCATGCGCTGGGTGGCGGCTACGACCCGGAAGCGGCCGCGCTGAAGCCCTGATACACCGCATTTTGAAAGACATCACACCATGACAGACAGTCAGAACAAACAACCAGCGTCTGCCGCCCAGGCGCCGGCCGCGCCCGTGGCAGGCCGTGCGGCGCTCTCCCCCGCTTCCCGTTTTTCGGCGGCCGACGGCAAGCGCCGCCGCGCCCTGGGCATGCTCACGGCGGTCGTCGTCGTCGCTGCCGCGGGCTGGGGCTTGTACGAGTGGATGGTGGCAAGCCGCTACGAATCAACCGACAACGCCTATGTGCAGGGCAACGTGATCCAGATCACGCCCCAAATCGGCGGCACCGTCATGACCCTCATGGTCGATGACACCGATTTCGTCAAAACTGGCCAACTCCTGGTCCAGCTCGATCCGGCCGATGCCAAGGTGGCGCTCGAGCAGGCCGAAGCCGCGCTCGGACAGGCGGTACGGCAAGTGCGCACGCTGTATCTCAACAATGGCTCGCTGGCGGCGCAAGTGACGCTGCGCGAGACCGACATCGCCAAGGCACAGAGCGATATCGCACGCGCACAGGACGACCTGCAACGCCGCCGTGCGCTGTCCGGCAATGGCGCGGTGTCCAAGGAAGAACTCAACCATGCCGAGACGGCCCTGGCAAACGCCAAGAGCGCATTGGCCTCCGCGCAGGCCGGTGTGACCGCCGCGCGCGAGCAGCTTGCGAGCAACCGCTCACTCACAGACGGCACCAGCATCGAGCAGCACCCGAGCGTGCAGGCCGCCGCCGCCAAGGTGCGCGAGGCCTACCTGGCGCTCCAGCGCACGCGGCTGCTGGCGCCGGTCGATGGCTACGTGGCCAAGCGCACCGTGCAATTGGGCCAGCGCGTGGCGGCCGGCACGCCGATGATGTCGGTGGTGCCGCTCGCAGGTGTATGGGTCGATGCGAACTTCAAGGAAGTGCAGTTGCGCAACATCCGCCTGGGCCAGCCGGCCACGCTCACCGCCGACATGTACGGCGGCAAAGTGCAGTACACCGGCAAGGTGGCCGGACTGGGCGTGGGCACTGGCGCAGCCTTCTCGCTGCTGCCGGCGCAGAACGCCACCGGCAACTGGATCAAGGTGGTACAGCGCGTGCCGGTGCGCATCGAACTCGATCCCGAACAGCTCAAAACGCATCCGCTGCGCGTGGGCCTGTCGATGGACGCCGAAGTGGACGTGCGCGACCGCAGCGGCAAGATGCTGGCCAACGCGCCGCGCCAGACGCCGCTGGCGCAAACGCAGGTCTACAGCGACCTCGACCGTGGCGCCGATGCCGAGGTCAGGCGCGTCATCGCGGCCAACTTTGGCCGGCCCCTGCTGCCCGTTCACACCAACCGTCATTCGGATTGAGCGGCCGGTAACCGGGCGATCCATCCGGGCGCATTCGTCAAAATCGCTGCATGACTGCCGCTTCGTCCTTCAAGCCGTTGCCGCCGCTTGAAGGCGCCGCGCGCGTGTGGGGCACGCTCGCCCTGTCGGCGGCGACCTTCATGAACGTGCTCGATTCGTCGATCGCCAACGTGTCGCTGCCGGCCATTTCCGGCGATCTGGGGGTGAGTATCTCGCAGGGCACGTGGGTCATCACGAGCTTCGGCGTCGCCAATGCGATCGCAGTGCCGCTGACGGGCTGGCTCACCCAGCGTTTCGGGCAGGTGCGGCTGTTTCTGTTGAGCGTACTGCTGTTCATCGTCAGCTCGGCGCTGTGCGGCCTGGCGCCGAACATGACGATGCTGATCGCCTTTCGGGTGCTGCAAGGCTTCGTCGCCGGGCCGATGATTCCGCTGTCGCAGACGCTGCTGCTGTCTTCCTACCCGAGGGCCAAGGCCGGCACGGCGATGGCCATGTGGTCGATGACCACGCTGATCGCGCCCGTGATGGGACCGCTGCTGGGCGGATGGATTACCGACAACATCTCGTGGCCGTGGATTTTCTATATCAATGTTCCGGGCGGCCTGATCGCCGCGGGCATCGTCTGGGCGATCTATCACAAGCGCGAGAGCGCGACGCGCAAAGTGCCCATCGACGCGGTCGGCCTGGCGCTGCTGGTGGTTTGGGTCGGCGCGCTGCAAATCATGCTCGACAAGGGCAAGGATCTGGACTGGTTCCACTCGGGCCAGATCGTCGCCTTGGCGGTGGTGGCGGCGGTCGGGTTCTGTTTTTTCCTGATCTGGGAACTGACCGACAAGCATCCGGTCGTTGATCTCTCGCTGTTCAAGGGTCGCAATTTCTTGACTGGATCAGTGGTCATGGCGGTCGGGTTTGGCCTGTTCTTCGGCAACGTAGTGATCCTGCCGCTGTGGTTGCAGCAATGGATGGGCTATACCGCCACCATCGCGGGAATGGTGATGGCTCCCGTCGGATTGCTGGCGGTGATACTGACCCCGATGGTCGGCCTGACCATCGCGCGCGTCGATCCGCGGCGCTATGCCACCGTCTCCTTTCTCGTGTTTGCACTGGTGCTGTGGATGCGCTCGCACTTCACCGTCGACACCAATCTGGGCACGATCATGGTGCCGACCATCATCCAGGGGATCGCCACGGCCTGCTTTTTCATTCCGCTGGTGACGATCACGCTTTCAGGCATTCCGGCCGAGCGGATTCCGTCGGCATCGGGCCTGTCGAATTTCCTGCGCATGGTTGCCGGCGCGATGGGCACCTCGATCACCACCACGCTGTGGGACCACCGCGCCACGCTGCATCATGCGCAACTGGCAGAAACCATCAACAACGGCAATGCGGCCCTGACGAGTGCGATCCGTGGCCTGGATGGCGCGGGCCTGGGCGCCCAGCAGATACTCATGCAACTGAACCGGCTCACTGACCAGCAAGCTTTCATGCTGGCGGTTTCCGACGTGTTTCACGTTTCGGCGTTGTTGTTCCTGGCGCTGATCCCCTTTGTGTGGCTCGCCAGGCCCTCACACGACGCAGGCGCGGCTGATGCGGCGGCCGGGGCGCATTAAAACGCTGCCAGCTTGTTCAGGCCTTTTTTTAGCGCCTGTTCATCGTCTTTTCGACGTCGCTTTGGCACGCCCGCATCGCATAGGTGACAACACGGCCCGTAAGAAGGCCAAAACTCGGGTACGCTTTTTGTCTTTGTTGCTTTAACTCCTTGCGCCCAAAATGAAATTCCAAGGTTCTGATAACTACGTCGCCACACAAGACCTGATGTTGGCGGTCAACGCATCCATCACACTCAAGCGGCCTTTGCTGGTCAAGGGCGAACCCGGAACCGGCAAAACGATGTTGGCCGAGGAGGTCGCGCAAGCGCTGGGCTTGCCGCTGCTGCAATGGCACATCAAATCGACCACCAAGGCCCAGCAGGGTCTGTACGAGTACGACGCCGTGAACCGTTTGCGCGACTCGCAACTGGGCGACGAGCGCGTCAAGGACATCCAGAACTACATCGTCAAGGGCGTGCTGTGGCAGGCCTTCACGGCCGACGAGCCGATTGCGCTGCTAATCGACGAAATCGACAAAGCCGACATCGAGTTTCCCAACGACCTGCTGCGCGAGCTCGACCGCATGGAGTTCTACTGCTATGAGACGCGCGAACTCGTTCGAGCCAAACACAGGCCGCTGGTGTTCATCACCTCCAACAACGAGAAGGAACTACCCGATGCCTTCTTGCGCCGTTGCTTCTTCCACTACATCAAGTTTCCTGATCCGGAGACGATGAAGCGCATCGTTGACGTGCACTTCCCCGATCTCAAGCAGACGCTGCTGACGGCGGCGATGAAGACCTTCTACGACGTGCGCAACCTGCCTGGCCTGAAGAAAAAGCCGTCGACATCCGAACTGCTCGACTGGCTCAAGCTGCTGGTGGCCGAGGACATTCCGCTCGAAGCCCTGCAAAGCAAGGACGACAAGGTGACCGTGCCGCCGCTGGTGGGTGCCTTGCTCAAAAATGAACAGGACGTGACGCTGTTCGAGAAACTGGTGTTCATGCAGCGGAACAACCGGTGAAATACGGCCGCCGGTGGAAATCCAAAATTCAGTAAACCCCCGGTTGGCCGTCATTGATGCAGTAAAAGCAAGGCTGCCGTGCTTGCCACGATAAGTCGGGCGCTGTCATTGGCCATTGCCATGACGGCGTCCGTCGCATCGGCCGACGAACCTGCAACACTATCCTTGGGTCAGATTGCACCAGAAGGCGGATCCGCTGGTCAGGTCAGGCAAGTTTTCCTCGCCGCCATGAGACATCTGGGATACGAACCGGAGAACCGGAAAATCCCGGTATGTTTATTGCCGATGCGACTCCCGGCAAATGCACAAGAGGCAAAACACCTAAAAAACAAAAATCCCCAATCCAAAACCATAATTCAGGAACCTGTTAGGGTTTTTTGGTACTGTTTTCTGCGCTCTTCATAATATAAACGGTATGTATCGACGACGACCACATACTCGACCGGAGAGACAGTTTGCAATTTCTGCAGTTAGTGATCAGTGGCACCGCCCAAGGTTGCATCTACGGCTTGATCGCGCTCGGCTTCGTGCTGATCTACAAGGCTACCGAGACCGTCAGTTTTGCCCAAGGTGAGCTGATGATGCTGGGCGCGTTCTGTGGCTTGGCGTGCATGACGATGCTGAGCTTCCCCTTCTGGCTGTCGGTACTGGCGGCCATTGCCGCGATGGCGGTGTTCGGCGTACTGCTGGAGAGCATCATCATCCGGCCCATCCTGGGCCAGCCTGCATTTTCTGTCGTGATGCTGACCATCGGCATCGGTTACGTGGCGCGCGGCCTGATTACGGTCATTCCCGGCATCGGCACCGAAACCCACACCTTGCCAGTGCCATACAAGGATATGACCTGGAACTTCGGCGAACTGGTGCTCAGCGCCGAGCAACTGGTGGTGATCGCCGTGACCACGCTGCTGTGCGCGGGGCTGTACGTCATGTTCAAGTACAGCAAACTGGGCATCGCCATGCAGGCGTCGTCACAGAACCAACTGGCGGCGTACTACATGGGTATTCCGGTCAAGCGGCTGAACGGTCTGGCGTGGGGGCTGGCGGCGGCGGTGGCGGCGGTCGCCGGGCTGCTGTTGGCGCCCATTACCTTCGTCCATGCCAACATGGGCTTGATTGGCATGAAAGCGTTTCCGGCGGCGGTGGTCGGCGGCTTTGGCAGCTTGCCGGGCAGCATCGTGGGCGGGCTGATCATCGGGGTGATCGAGTCGCTGGCGGGCTTTTATTTGCCCGAAGGATTCAAGGACACCGCCGCCTATATTGTGGTGCTGCTCATGCTGATGATCAGGCCCAACGGCCTGTTCGGCGAACGGCTGCGCAAGAAGGTATAAGGGCCTGAACCGCGATGCGCTTCATCTTCAAGACCAGTTATGAGCAGGACATCCGCCTGGCCAAGCACGGCGGCCACGTGTTCTGGTATTCGCTGCTATTGCTGCTATTGCTGGCCGCGCCTTGGCTGATGCCGGCGTACTGGCTGGCTCAACTGACTTTCGTGCTGATTTACGGCATCGTCGGACTGGGGTTGATGCTGCTGTCCGGCTTCACGGGTCAATTCTCGATGGGGCACGCCGCCTTCATGGGGGTGGGCGCATACACCCAAGCGGTGTTGACCAATCTGGGGGTGCCGTTCCCGATCGCCATGGCCTGCGCGGCCGTGCTGGCGGCTGCGGTCGGTGTGGTGGTCGGATTGCCCGCGCTGCGCGTCAAGGGCATCTATCTGGCTATTGCCACCCTGGCGTTCGGCTTCATCGTCGAGGAGGTGTTCGCGCGCTGGGAAAGCGTGACTGGTGGCAACGCCGGCATGCACGTCAAGCCGCCCGTCATCTTCAGTTGGCAGATTAATTCATCGGAAGGTTTTTATTTCATCTGCCTGGTGACCACTGTGCTGGTAACCCTGGGTACGCTCAACCTGCTGCGCAGCCCAACTGGACGCGCCTTCGTCGCTATCCGCGATTCGGAGATTTCGGCGCAGAGCATGGGCATTCATTTGGCACGCTACAAGACCTTGGCGTTCGCCTTCTCGGCCGCGCTGGCCGGGCTGGGCGGCGCCCTGTACGCGCACAAGCTGCGCTTTCTGTCGCCCGATCAGTTCAGCATTTTCCAATCCGTGGACCTGCTGCTGCTGGTGGTGGTCGGCGGCCTCGGTTCAGTGCATGGCGCGTTCCTGGGCGCCATATTCCTGATCGCCATGCCGCAACTGATCGCGCTCGCAAAGGACTATCTGCCCGACGCCATCGGCCAAGCGCCGGGCCTTCAGGCCGTGGTGTACGGCGTGGTACTGATTGCGTTCGTGCTGTTCGAGCCTCTTGGCCTGTATGGCCGTTGGCTGAAAATTCGCACCTGGCTGGAGCTGTTTCCCTTCTACCGCAAGGGCATGTTCAAGCGTCAGAAGACCTTCCAGAAGTCCGATAGGTTGAAGTGATGAGTGACGATATCCTTCTTTCGGCCAGAAACCTCCGCGTGCGCTTCGGCGGCGTGCTGGCCGTCAACGATGTCAGCTTCGACGTGCGGCGCGGCGAAGTGCTCACGCTGATCGGCCCCAACGGCGCTGGCAAGACCACGGTATTCAATCTGATCAGCCGCATCTATACCCCCACGAGCGGCGAGATCAACTACGCGGGACCCCACGGAACGATCCGGCTGTTGACGCAGCCACCGCACCGGGTGGCTTCGCTGGGCATTGCGCGCACCTTCCAGAACATCGAGCTGTTCGAGCAGGCCACGGTTCTGCACAACTTGCTGATCGGGCGCCACACGCATCGGCAGACGGGATTTTGGAGCGAGCTGCTGTTCACGCCCGCCACGCGCGCGGCGGAGTTGCAGGCACGCGAGCGCGTCGAGCACGTGATTGACCTGCTCGACTTGCAACATTACCGCGAGACGCTGGTGGCCGGCCTGCCCTACGGCGTGCGCAAGGTGGTGGAACTGGCGCGCGCCCTGTGCGCCGAGCCGCGGCTTTTGTTATTGGATGAACCTTCGTCCGGCCTCAATGTCGAGGAGACCGACGACATGTCGTTCTGGATTCAGGACATCGTGCGCGAGTTGGGCGTTACCGTGCTGATGGTGGAGCACGACATGACGCTGGTGTCGCGCGTGTCCGACCGCGTGGTGGCGATGAACCAGGGTCAGGTGCTGGCCACGGGCACGCCGCGCGAAGTGCAGGCCGATCCTGCCGTGGCCGAGGCCTATCTCGGTTCGATCGACGACGTAGCCTCACTGAGGAGAACGGCATGACCGCCGCGCCGCCGCCCCCCGCCAGTCAAAGCGCCAACGTCGTGCTCAAGCTGCTGAACGTTGAAAGCGCCTACGGTCCCGTCAAAGCCATCCGCGGCATCAGCCTGCAAGTGCCACGGGGCCAAATCGTCACCGTGCTCGGCAGCAATGGCGCCGGCAAGAGCACGATCCTGAAAACCATTTCCGGCATCATTGATCCGCTCAAGGGCGTGGTCGAGTTCAATGGCAGCAACATCACCGCCCGCGACCCGGCCTACATCGTGCGCCAGGGGCTGTCGCATGTCCCCGAAGGGCGCGAGGTATTCCCACTGCTGTCGGTGCGCGACAACCTGCTCATGGGCGCCTATACCCGCAAAGACCGCGACGGCGTGACGCGCGACATGGAGCAGGTGTATGCCTACTTCCCGATTCTGAAAGAGCGCGCCACGCAAGACGCTGGCCTGCTGTCCGGCGGCCAGCAGCAGATGCTGTCCATCAGCCGGGCACTGATGGCCGCGCCCGACCTGATCCTGCTGGACGAACCCAGTCTTGGCCTGTCGCCGCGCTTGACCAAGGAAATCTTTGAAATCGTGGTGCGCATCAATCGGGAGCGCGGCACCACCATTTTGCTGGTCGAGCAAAACGCCAACATGGCGCTCAATACCGCCGACTATGGCTATGTGCTGGAAAACGGCCGCATCGTCATGGAAGACACCTGCGCCCGTCTACGCGAGAAGGAGGACATCAAGGAGTTCTATCTCGGCATGAAGGATGTCGGCGTACGCGGTGAGCGGCGCTGGAAAAAAAGGAAAACCTGGAGATAGGCATGTCGAATCTTTGGGATCTCTCGCGCATCCAGCCGCAGACAGCCAGCGTGCTCGACGGCGACACCATTCCCGCGATGTTCTGGAACGCGGTGGCCAAACGTGGCGACACGGTGTGGCTGCGCGAAAAAGACCTCGGTATCTGGAACAGCTGGAGCTGGAACCAGGTCAGCGTCGCAGTGCAGGAAATCGCCGACGGGCTGCTGAGCCTGGGCTTCGAGGAGGGCGACACCGTATCGATCCTGTCCAACACGGTGATCGAGTGGGTGCTGTCGGATCTGGCGGTGCTGTCCTGCCGTGGCGTGTCCAACGGCATCTACCCGACCGACGCGCCGCCTCAGGTGCACTATCTGTGCGAGGATTCGCGCACCCGGATCCTGTTCGTGGAAGACGACGAGCAACTCGACAAGGCGCTCGAAGTGCGCGCACAACTGCCGCTGCTCAAGAAGATCATCGTGTTCGACATGGAAGGGCTGCACGATCTGGACGATCCGGACGTCATCAGTCTGGACGCGCTGCGCGAACTGGGCCGCACCTACCACGCCACACATCCGAATGAATTGCGCGAGCGCATCGCCGCCTGCCGGCCCGAGGATCTGGCCGTCTTGGTCTATACCTCCGGCACCACTGGCAAACCCAAGGGCGCCATGCACACCCACGGCGGACTGACCTACACCGTGCGTGGCTACAACACCTTGATTCCGCGCACCGAGCGCGACGAATGCATGTGCTTTTTGCCGCTGTGCCACATTGCCGAGCGTGTGGGCGGCGAGTTTTTTGCGATCTACTCCGGCACCAAGCTGAACTTCGTCGAAAACCCCGACACCGTACCGGAGAACGTCCGCGAAATCGCCCCCACCGTATTCACCGCCGTGCCGCGCGTGTGGGAAAAGTTCTATTCCAACGTGGTCATCTCGCTCAAGGAAGCCACCTGGCTGCAGCGGGCCGTCTATGACTGGGCCCTCGACACGGGCCGACGTGTCAGCGACCTCGTGCTGGCCCGCAAACCGGTTCCGGCCGTGTTAAAGGCGCGGTTTCAAGTCGCCCGCTGGCTGGCGCTGAACAACGTGCGCAAGTCGATCGGCATTCACAACTCGCGCTGCCTGGTTACCGGCGCGGCGCCGATTGCGCCCGATCTGATCCGCTGGTATCTGGCGCTGGGCGTGCCGATGCTGGAAGTGTGGGGCATGACCGAGACCTGCGGCGCCTCCACCGGAGCGCCGCTGGATCGCCTCAAGATGGGGTCGATCGGGCCGGCGGCTCCGTACAACCAAGTCCGGGTCGACCCCGCCACCGGCGAAATCCAGGTCAAAGGCCCCAACGTGTTTGCCGGTTACCTCAACCTGCCGGACAAGACCGCCGAAACCTTCACCGCAGACGGCTGGCTGCACACCGGCGACGTCGGCGCTATCGACGATGACGGCTATCTGCGCATCACCGACCGCATGAAGGACATCATCATCACCGCCGGCGGCAAGAACGTGACGCCCAGCGAGCTGGAAAACGAACTCAAATTCAGCCCCTACATCACCGACGCGGTGGTGATCGGCGACAAACGGCCGTACCTGACCTTGATCATCATGATTGACCAGGAAAACGTCGAAAAATATGCGCAAGACAACGACGTGCCCTTTTCCAACTACGCCAGCCTGACGCGAGCGCCCGAAGTACTGGATCTCATCCAGGGAATCATTGATGAAGTCAACAAAAAATTCGCGCGCGTCGAACAAATCAAAAAATTCTTTCTGCTCGACACACAACTGACGGCCGAGGACGAAGAATTGACACCCACCATGAAGCTCAAGCGCAAATTGGTGGCAACCAAATATGCGCCGCAGATTGAGGCCATGTACCGCTCGTAATGCGGCTTGCCCTTCATAACAAGGGCGGCTGCGGCACGACTTTTTCAAGGAAGTTCATGCAGCTCAAGCAAGTTGTGATTGCCCTATGGTGCGCCGTGGCCGTCAGCGGTTCGGCGCTGGCCCAATCCCAGGGAGTGACCAAGGACCAGATCGTCATTGGCACCATCCAGGACCTGTCCGGCCCATTGGCCGGCCCCGGCAAACAAACACGCCAGGGCATGCAACTGCGCATCGAGGAAATCAACGAACAAGGCGGCATCAATGGCCGAAAACTCGTACTCAAGGTCGAGGACTCCGGCTACGACCTCAAGCGCGCCATGCTCGCGGCGCAAAAGCTGGTAGACCAAGACCGAATCTTCGCCATGGTGGGACATATCGGATCGGCCCAGAACATGGCTACATTCCCGGTGCTATTCGACAAGAACGTCATCAGCTTTTTCCCCTTGTCGTCCGCGCGTGAGATGTACGAACCGCCGAACCGGCTCAAGTATTCCGCCCTTGCCACGTACTACGACCAACTGCGAACGGCCGTGCCGAAATTGGCCAAAGAAAAAGGCGCCAAAAAACTCTGCGCGATTTACCAGGACGATGAATACGGGCTCGAAGTGCTGCGCGGCGCCGAAGCCGGCGCCAAAGAAGAAGGCCTGACCTTTGTCAGAAAAATAAACTTCAGACGCGGCGCCACCGATTTCTCGTCCCAGGTCGCAAAAACCAAGGCCTCGGGCTGCGACTTCGTCGTCCTGGGCACCATCATTCGCGAAACTGTCGGCGTCATAGCCGAGGCGCACAAGACCGGCTTCAACCCTACTTTTCTCGGCTCCGCAGCCGCTTATTCCGATCAGATTCACAGACTGGGCGGTAAATCCATGGAAGGGCTATACGCCGCCATGACGACGGTCAACCCCTACCTGGATGACGACTCGCCGCCCATTCACGCCTGGGCCAACAAGTACAAGGCCAAGTTCAACGACGAACCGACCACCTACTCGGTCTATGGCTACATGGCGATTGAAGCTTTCGCCAAAGGCGCGCAGAAGGCAGGCGCCAATCTGACGACCGACAACTTCATCCAGGCCATGGACGGCATCACGATCCCGCCCGACATCTTCGGCTCGCCTGCGATGCACTTCACCGCCACCAACCGCCTGGGTAGCGACACTTCGCGCCTGTCGCAAATTCAAAATGGCAGATGGAAGGTGGTATCAGACTACATGAAGTGACGGAAATTACGCCCGACCAGAAAGTTATTCGGAGCCGCCTTTTTCGCCACCGATGGCAGTCGCAGTTCAGTTTTTCAAGGAAACGACATCGTGCAATTCAAGCAAATCTTCATCGCCTTAGGATGTGCCGCGGCTATCAGCGGTTCGGCGTTGGCCCAATCCCAGGGAATAACCAAAGACCAGATCATCATCGGCACCATCCAGGACTTGTCCGGCCCAGTTGCCGGCCCCGGCAAACAGACGCGCCAGGGAATACAGATGGGTGTGGACGAAATCAATGAACAGGGCGGCATCAATGGCCGCAAGCTCGTACTCAAGGTCGAGGATTCCGGCTACGATCCCAAACGCGCCGTGCTCGCGGCGCAAAAGCTGGTTGACCAGGACCACATCTTCGCCATGGTGGGCCATATCGGATCGGCTCACAACATCGCGACGTTCCCGGTATTGTTCGAAAAGAACGTGCTCAATTTTTTCCCCATGTCGTCTGTGCGCGAAATGTACGACCCGCCGAACCGGCTTAAATATGCCGCCTACGCCACGTACTACGAACAGATGCGGATGATCGTACCGAAGCTGGTTAAGGAAAAGGGCTCTCAAAAGCTGTGCGTGATCTACCAGGACGACGATTTCGGCATTGAAGTGCTGCGCGGCACTGAAGCCGGCGCCCAAACGAGCGGCATGAAACTGACAGAAAAAATCAGCTTCAAGCGCGGCGCAACCGATTTCTCGTCCCAGGTTGCAAAAACCAAGGCCGCAGGCTGCGACCTCGTGGTGCTTGGGAGCGTCATCCGCGAAACCATCGGCATCGCATCCGAAGCGCACAAGATCGGCTTCAACCCCATTTTCCTCGGTTCCAGCGCCGCTTATACCAATCAGATCCATATGCTCGGCGGCAAATCAATGGACGGGCTGTACGCCACCATGACGGCGGTCAACCCCTATCTGGACGATGATTCGGAGCCTGTCCGAGCCTGGGCCAACAAGTACAAGGCCAAGTTCAACGAGGAGCCTTCCACATACTCGGTTGGCGGCTACATGGCGATCGAAGCTTTCATCATGGGCGCAAAAAAGGCCGGCGCCAACTTGACGACCGATAGCTTCATTCAGGCCATGGACAGCATCACGATTCCACCCAACATCTTCGGCTCGCCTGAGATGCGCTTCAGCGCCACAGACCGCCTGGGCAACAAAAGTCCACGTTTGTCGCAGATTCAAAACGGCAAATGGAAAGTGGTGTCGGACTACGTGAAATGACTGAAATGACACCCGGTCAGAAAGCTATTTAAGGCCGCCCTTTCGCAATGATGGCGGCCGCGATGCGATTTATTCAAGGAGACAACATCATGCGAAAACTCAGGCAAATTGTGATCGCCCTGGGATGCGCCGTGGCCGCCTGCGTCCCGGCGCTGGCTCAATCACAACAGGGCGTGACCAAAGACCAGATCATCATCGGCACCATTCAGGACTTGTCCGGCCCGGTGGCTAGATTCGGCAAGCAAATGCGCCAGGGAATGCAGATGAGCGTGGATGACATCAACGAACGAGGCGGCATCCACGGCCGCAAGCTGGTGCTCAAGGTCGAAGACTCAGGCTATGACCCCAAACGCGCCGTGCTCGCGGCGCAAAAGCTGGTTGACCAGGACCACATCTTCGCCATGGTGGGCCATATCGGTTCAGCCCAGAACATCGCGACCTTCCCGGTGCTGTTCGAGAAAAACGTGATCAACCTCTTCCCCGCGTCGGCTTCGCGCGAAATGTATGAACCGTTGCACCGGCTCAAATACGCCTCCTCGGCTACGTACTATGACCAAATGCGGGTCGCGGCGCCAAGACTGGTCAAGGAAAAGGGCGCCCAAAAGCTCTGCGCAATCTACCAAGATGACGAATACGGACTCGAAGTACTGCGCGGCGCCGAAACAGGCTTCAAGGCGGGTGGCATGGCGCTTGCCGAAAAAGTCAGCTACAAGCGTGGCGCGACTGACTTTTCATCACAAGTCGCCAAAACCAAGGCCGCAGGTTGCGACTTCGTGGTGCTGGGCACTCTCCTTCGCGAGACCATTGCAGTCATAACCGAGGCGCACAAGATCGACTTCAGCCCCACCTTCCTCATGTCTGGTGGCGGCTATACCGATGAGATCCACAAACTGGGCGGCAAGCCGATGGACGGGCTGTATACCATCATGACGGCGGCCAACCCATACATGGACGACGATTCGGAGCCTGTCCGCGCCTGGGCCAACAAATACAAGGCCAAGTTCAACGAGCCCCCATCGGTGCATTCGGTCTATGGCTATATGGCTGCTGAAGCCTTTATCAAGGGCGCGCAGAAGGCGGGAGCCAACCTGACGACCGACAGCTTCATCCAGGCAATGGATAGCATGACGATTCCACCCGACATTTTTGGCTCGCCTGAAATCAGCTTCAGCCCCACCAAGCACCTGGGCAATGATAAATCGCGCTTGTCGCAAATTCAGAATGGCAGGTGGAAGGTCGTGTCAGGGTACTTGCAATGATCCTCAGCTTACGAAGCATCATGCAATTCAAGCAAATCCTGATCGCCCTGGGATGTGCCGTGGCCGCCTGCGGCACGGCATTGGCTCAATCACAGCAGGGCGTGACCAAAGACCAGATCATCATCGGCACCATCCAGGATTTATCCGGCCCGGTGGCCGGCCCCGGCAAGCAAGCCCGCCTGGGCATGCAACTGCGCCTGGACGAAATCAACGAACAGGGCGGCATCAATGGCCGCAAGCTCGTGCTCAAGGTCGAAGATTCAGGCTATGACCCCAAACGCGCCGTCCTCGCGGCGCAAAAGCTGGTTGACCAGGACCACATTTTCGCCATGGTGGGCCATATCGGCTCGGCACAGAACGTGGCTACGTTCCCTGTTCTGTTCGACAAGAACGTCATCAGTTTCCTCCCTTTGTCGTCTGCGCGCGAGATGTATGAACCGCTGCACCGGCTCAAGTTTGGCGGCTCGTCCACGTACTACGACCAGATGCTAACAGCCGTGCCGAAACTGGCCAAGGAAAAAGCTGCCAAAAAGCTGTGCGCAATTTACCAAGACGACGAATACGGACTCGAAGTGCTGCGCGGCGCTGAGGCCGGTGCCCAAAAGGATGGCATGACTCTATTAGAGAAAATCAGTTTCAAGCGTGGCGCAACCGATTTCTCGTCACAGGTTGCCAAAACCAAAGCCGCAGACTGCGATCTCGTGGCGCTTGGAACCGTCATCCGCGAGACCATTGGTGTCGTAAATGAGGCGCGCAAGATCGGCTTCAACCCGACCTTTCTGGCTTCCTCTGCCGCCTATTCTGATCAGATCCACAAATTGGGCGGCAAGCCGATGGACGGGATATACGCCGCCATGACGATGGTCTGTCCCTACATCGACGACGAATCGCCAGCCGTCCGCGCCTGGGCCAATAAGTACAAAGCGAAGTTCAACGAAGAACCCACTCCGTACTCGGCCTATGGCTACATGGTGCTTGGAGTTTTTATCACGAGCGCGCAGAAAGCCGGCGCCAATCTAACAACCGACAGCTTCATCCAGGCCATGGATGGCATAACGATCCCACCTGACATCTTCGGCTCGCCCGAGTTGAGTTTCAGCGCCACCAAGCGCCAGGGCAGCGATAAATCGCGCCTGTCGCAAATTCAAAATGGCAGGTGGAAAGTGGTATCAGATTATCTGAAGTGAAACCCACCCAGCCGGCGTCAGCGCCGGCTGGTTCTTTCATGGAGACGACATCATGCAATTCAAGCAAATCCTGATTGCCCTGGGGTGTGCCGTGGCCGCCTGCGGCACGGCATTGGCTCAATCACAGCAGGGCGTGACCAAAGACCAGATCATCATCGGCACCATCCAGGATCTGTCCGGCCCATTGGCCGGCCCCGGCAAGCAGATGTACCACGGCATCCAGATGGGCATGGACGAAATCAACGAGCAAGGCGGCATCAACGGCCGCAAGCTCGTACTCAAGGTCGAGGATTCCGGCTACGACCCCAAACGCGCCGTCCTCGCGGCACAAAAGCTGGTTGACCAAGACCGGATATTTGCGATGGTGAGCCATATCGGTTCGGCTCATAACATTGCCACGTTCCCGGTGCTGTTCGAGAAGAACGTGATCAGTTTCTTCCCCGGATCGGCTTCGCGCGAGATGTACGACCCGCCGCACCGGCTCAAATATTCCACCTTTCTCCCGCACTACGATCAGATGCGGCTGACCGTGCCGAAATTAGCCAAGGAAAAAGGCGCCCAAAAACTATGCGCAATCTACCAAGACGACGACTACGGACTCGAAGTGTTGCACGGCGCCGAAGCCGGGGCCAAGGCGAACGGCATGACCTTTACCGAAAAAGTCAGCTTCAAGCGCGGTGCGACTGATTTTTCATCCCAAGTTGCCAAAACCAAGGCCGCCGGCTGCGACTTCGTGGTACTGGGCACCATCGTTCGCGAGACCATCGGCGCCGTATCCGAAGCACGCAAGATTGGTTTCAACCCCACCTTCCTCATGGCCAGCGGCGGCTATTCCGATCAGATCCACAAGCTGGGCGGCAAACAGATGGACGGGCTGTATTCCCCCACGACGGTGGTCAACCCGTACTTGGACGACGATTCGGAGCCCCTCCGCGCCTGGGCCAACAAATACAAGGCCAAGTTCAACGAGGACCCTAGCACGTATTCAATCTATGGCTACCTGGCGGTCAAAGCCTTCAGCAAGGCCGCGCAAAAGGCCGGCCCCAATCTGACGACCGACAGCTTCATCCAGGCCATGGACAGCATGACGATCCCGCCCGACATCTTCGGTACGCCCGAGCTGAGCTTCAGCCCCACCAAGCGCCTGGGTACCAATGCTTCGCGCCTGTCACAAATTCAAAATGGCAGATGGAAGGTGGTCTCAGACTACGTGAAGTAACTGAAGCGATACCCCGGCCAGAAAGTTATTCAACCCCGCCCTTCGCATACTGATGGCGACTGCAGTGCGGTTTTTTTCAAGGAGACGACACCATGCAGTTCAAGCAAGTTTTAATCGCCTTAGGGTGTGCCGTAGCCATCAGCGGTTCGGCGTTGGCCCAGTCTCAGGGAGTCACCAAGGACCAGATCATCATCGGCACGATTCAGGATCTGTCCGGCCCATTGGCCGGCCCCGGTAAACAGTCGCGCTTGGGCATGCAGATGCGCGTGGACGAAATCAACGAACAGGGCGGCATCAATGGCCGCAAGCTCGTGCTCAAGGTCGAGGATTCAGGCTACGACCCCAAGCGCGCCGTGCTCGCGGCGCAAAAGCTGGTTGACCAGGACCAAATCTTCATCATGGCCGGCAGCATGGGATCGGCCCCGACCATTGCCACGTTCCCGGTCTTATTCGATAAGAACGTGATCAGCTTTTTCCCCCTGACCTCCGCGCGCGAAATGTTCGAGCCGCCGAACCGGCTCAAATACTCCTTTGCGACTCCGTATTACGACCAATTGCGGGTAGCGGTACCCAAACTGGCCAAAGAAAAAGGGGCCAAAAAGCTGTGCGTAATCTATCAAGACGACGAGTTCGGTCTAGAAGTACTGCGCGGCACCGAGGCCGGCCTTAAGACGGGCGGTATACAACTGGCCGAGAAAGTCAGCTTCAAGCGGGGCGCGACAGATTTCTCGTCCCAGGTTGCCAAAACCAAGGCCGCAGGCTGCGACTTCGTGGTGCTTGGAACGATCATCCGCGAAACCATCGGTGTCGTGACCGAGGCGCGCAAGAACGGCTTCAACCCCACTTTCATTGGCACCAGCGCCTGCTATTCCGATCAAGTCCACAGGCTGGGCGGCAAGCCGCTGGACGGGCTGTACGCCACCATGCTGACGGCCAATCCCTATTTGGATGATGACTCGCCGCCCCTGCGCGCCTGGGCCAACAAGTACAAGACAAAGTTCAACGAGGAACCTACCTCGTACTCGGCCAATGGCTACGTACTGATCGAAGCCTTCGCCAGGGGCGCGCAGAAAGCCGGCGCCAACCTGACGACCGACAGCTTCAACCAGGCCATGGACGGCATGACGATTCCGTCAAATATCTTCGGATCGCCCGAGGGCAGCTTCACCGCCACCAAGCGCCTGGGTAGCGATACTACGCGCTTGTCGCAGATCCAGAATGGCAAATGGAAGGTCGTATCAGATTATCTGAAGTGACCCAAAAATCTGAATAAGCCTTTCAGTGCCAAGGCGGCAATGCCGCCCCCTTAAGCTGGCGCCGCCGCAGCGCATGATCGGGCACTACCGCCTCGACCGTTGCCCAAAAGCGTGGACTGTGGTCCATCACACGCAGGTGCGCCAGTTCGTGTGCCACCACATAGTCGATGATGGGCAGATCCAGATGGATCAGCCGCCAGTTCAGGCTGATCGCGCCGTGGGCGTTCGCGCTGCCCCAGCGCATGCGCGCGTTGGACAGCGTGAGGCGCCGCCAGTGCACACCCAAGCGCGGCGCAAAGTGGTCGAGCCGCTCGGTGAAGATCCGCCGCGCCTGCCGCATGAGCCATGCTTGTACCGCGTCACGGATTTGCACCGCTTCGGCATCACGCGCCAGCGCAAGCGATAGCACACGCATTCCATCTTCGGCTGCGCAGGCTTCAGGCGCGGCATCGGCCGCCGAAAGACGATGGCTCGGGTCAAGCCGCACACACATCATTCCCCCCAGAAAGGGAAAGCAGGCGCCATCGCGCCAGTGAATGCGCGCCGCATCGGACTGCGCCTGGCGCTGCGCAGCTTCGTCGAGCTTGCGTACGATCCAGCCGGCCTTTTCCTGTAGCGCTTCGTCCACTTCCCGCAGCGAGGCCCAGCGCGGCGCGCGAACGCTCAACCCCTGGGCATCGACCACGAATCCGATGGTTCGGCGCCGGGAACGGACGAATTCATAAACCACCCGCGCACGGCCCAGCAGCACTTCGCGCGTCGCGTGCGGGTGTTCGAAGGACAACGACGGCGACGGAGCGGGCGCCTGAGCGGGCGGTAATTCAGGCGGCGCAGCCGGCCGTTGCGGCGGGCGTTCCACCTTGGGTACGCGCCGGAGCACGGGAAGGTCGTCGAACAGGTCGAGCGTGAATTGCAGCAGGCCTTGCACGGTGCGGCGTGTCAGCGTCGGTGTCAGAGTCAGCGTCAGATATAGGCCTCGGGGTCGAGCCGGCGCATCTCGGCCTCGATCCATTCCTCAACCTCGCGCATCAGCTCGTCGGGGTCGCGGCCTGCACTGGGAATCGGCGCCCCAATCGACACATCGACGACGCCCGGGCGCTTGATGAAAGCCTTGCGCGGCCAGACACGGCCCGAGGTGACCGCGATCGGAATCACCGGCACGCCGGTCTGCACCGCCAGTCGCGCGCCGCTGGTTTTGTAGCTGCCACACTGCCCGCGTTCGACGCGCGTGCCCTCGGGAAACATGATGATCCAGATCCCCTGGCCCAGCAGGCGCTTGCCCTGTTCGACCACCTTGGCGAAGGCCTGCGCACGCTGGCTGCGGTCGATGTGAACCATGTCCAGCCGCCCCAACGCCCAGCCGAAGAAGGGAATGAACAGCAGCTCGCGCTTGAACACGTAGGCGGCCGGGTGCGGTATCAGTACCGGAATCAGGAAGGTTTCGTAAGCGGACTGGTGCTTGGCCAGCAAGATCGCGCCGGCGCGCTTGTCCTCGGGCAGGTTTTCGAGACCGGTGACGCGATTCTCAATGCCCAGAATCACCCGCGAGGCCCTAATGACCAGCCGCACCCAGCGCACGGCGACCCAATACAGCGCCTCGCCGCGCATCAGCAGCGAAAGGATCACGATCACGATCGCCCAGGGGATCACGGTGACGAGCATGAACGCCATATGCAAAGTCGAGCGGACGATACAGCCGAATTCGGATGCCGGCCGCGCCGTGGCGGTGGAAGATTGTGAAGACTTCATGCAGCTTCAACGCGCGCTGGACGCGGCACCTTGTTCTCGATTCAAAAGAAAACTCGCAAAGGCCGAAATATCCGCATGCACCCGCGTGCCCGGCGGATATTCGGGCGGCAGCGGATTGACTCCGCGGCAGGCCGCACCGGCGCCGGTCAGCACCAAATGCGGCTCGCAGCCCATCGCGGCGCCGGCCTGCAAGTCGCGCAAGCTGTCTCCCACCACGGGCACGCCGGCCAGATCGATGCCGTAGCGATCGGCGATCTGCCGGAACAGGCCCGGCTTGGGTTTGCGGCAGTCGCAGCCCTCATCGGGACTGTGCGGGCAGAAGAACACCGCTTCGATGCGCCCGCCTGCGGCTGCGAGCAGCTTGTGCATCTTGGCGTATACGGTGTTGAGCGATGCCACGTCGAACAGGCCGCGGCCCAGCCCCGACTGGTTCGTTGCGATCACGACGTGCCAGCCCGCATGATTGAGCCGCGCGATCGCCTCCATCGCGCCGGGCAGCGGCGTCCATTCGACTTCGCTTTTGACGTAATCTTCCAGACGCACGTTGATCGTGCCGTTGCAATCAAGAATGACGAGTTTCATGGTGAATGCCCACGCCTGAGACAAAGACTGAGGCTGAGACAGCGGTCAAGCCGCCAGCCGTTCGAGTTGCGCCACGCGGTTCATCGCGCGGTGCAGCGAAGCCAGCAGCCCCAGCCGGTTCAGGCGTAAATCCTCCTCTTGTGCATTGACCATCACGTCATCGAAAAAGGCGTCGACCGGTGCGCGCAGCGCAGCCAGCGTTTGCAGCGAGCCGGTGTAATCACCCGCCTCGAACTGCGCATTGGAGCGCGGCACGGTTTCCCGCATCGCCGCGTACAGGGCCGATTCCGCCTCTTCACGCAGCAGCGCGGGATTGACGTGCGGATCGGCTTCAGGCGATTTCTTGAGGATGTTGCCGATGCGCTTGTTGGCCGCCGCGAGCGCCGGCGCCTCGGGCAATGCCGCGAAGACGCGCACGGCCGCGAGCAGCTTGGGGACCAGCGCCAGGCGCTGCGGCCGCGAGGCGAGCACGGCTTCGGCCTCTTGCGCACTCGCGCCCTGCTCGCGCAAGCTGCCGGCCAGACGCTCGAAGATGAATTCAGACAGCTCGCGGCGCACCCGGCCCGCATCAAAGCCTTCGATCCGCTCAAACGCGTCCCCGGCATGGCGCAGCAGCGCATCCAGTTCGAGCGGCAGGCATTTTTCGATCAAGATGCGGATCACCCCCAGCGCATGGCGGCGCAACGCGAAGGGGTCGCGGTCGCCCGTGGGCAAGTTGCCAATGCCGAACATGCCTGCCAGCGTCTCCAGCTTGTCGGCCAGCGCGACGATGGCGCCGACCTCTGCGCGCGGCAATACGTCACCGGCGAAGCGCGGCTTGTAATGATCTTCGATTGCATCGGCCACCGCCGCACCGAGCCCGTCGTGCAGCGCGTAGTAGCGGCCCATGACGCCCTGCAATTCAGGGAACTCGCCGACCATGTCGGTCAACAGATCGGCCTTGGCCAATCGCGCGGCCTGCGTGACCGGCGCCGCCAGTTCAGCGCCGCCGCCGAGCAGTTCGACGATCGCGCAGGCGATGCGCACCACGCGCTCGACGCGCTCGCCCTGCGTGCCAAGCTTGTTGTGATAGACCACCTTGTCCAGCGATGCGACGCGCGAAGCCAGTGTTTTTTTGCGGTCCTGATCATAGAAAAACTTGGCATCGGCCAAGCGCGGACGCACCACGCGCTCGTTGCCGCCGACCACCGCGCTCGAATCGTCGGGCCGGATGTTGCTGACGACGAGAAACTTGTTGGTCAGCCTGCCTGCCGCGTCGAGCAGCGGAAAGTATTTCTGGTTGGCCTTCATCGTGAGAATCAGGCACTCCTGCGGCACTTCGAGAAATTCGCGCTCGAACTCGCACACCAGCACGTGGGGCCGCTCGACCAGCGCCGTCACCTCGTCGAGCAGCGCCTCGTCCTCGATCGGCCGCAGGCCCGCGCCCGCCTCGCGCGCAGACTGCGCGAGCTGGCGCGTAATCTCTTCTCGCCGCGCGTCGAAATCGGCGATGACCGCGCCCTCGTCCTGCAGCTGCCGCGCGTAGCTGTCGGCATCGCGCAGCACCACCGGATCGACGGCCGCCTCGAAACGATGACCATGCGTTTCACGCCCGGCCGTCAGGCCCAAGGCCCGCACCGGCACGAGCTCGCCGCCATGCAGCGCCACCAGTGCGTGCGCCGGCCGCACGAAGCTCACGCTGCTCCACCCGGGCAATTCGCAGCCGCTTTCGAGCTGGTAGCTCATCACCTTGGGAATCGGCAGCCGGGCGATGGCGCCGAGCAAGGCCTCTTGCAAGCCGTCGGCCAGTAGCGCGCCGCGCGCGGTGCTCTCGAAAAACAGCGCTTCGGCCTTGCCATCGACCGCGCGGCGAAGCTGCGGCACCACCGAGGCATCAGCGCCGAGGGCAGCCAGTTTTTTGAGCAGCGCCGGCGTGGGCTGCCCGTTCGCATCGAGCCCTACCGACACCGGCATCAGCTTGTGCGAAACCGCCTTGTCGGCCGCCTTGCCGGCCACTTGCGTCAGGTGCGCGGCGAGGCGGCGCGGCGAGGCGTAAGCGGTCAGCACCGAACCGGCGCCAACCAGCCCCTGCGCCTGCAACTGATCGCGCAGCGCGGCCGCGAAAGCATCGCCGAGCTTGCGCAAGGCCTTTGGCGGAAGTTCCTCGACAAACAGTTCGACGAGTAGAGAAGCAAAAGGCATGGTTCAGAAATTGGAAGTCGCGCCGCGCGGCGCGGTGAAAGACAAAAGGCGCCGCATCCCCATGGCGAGGAAAGCGGCGCAAAGCAGCGGCACCCAGACGAATTGCAGTTCGCTGAGTATGACCTGCACCCCGCGCCACGACAAAAAGCGCCGCAGCGAAATCGGCGACACCTCGATCGGCCGCCAGGCAAAGAAATGGTGTTCCCGATCCAGCGGCCACAACAAGGCAATGCCGGCGCCGCCGTTGGTCATCATGTCCAGCAGCGGGTGCGAGAGTGTGCACAGCGCAATCCACGCATAGCCCGCCCAGCGCGGCATGTTCCAGCGCGGCGCGAGCGCCAGACCCGCCAGCCCCAGCAACAGCGCAAACACCAGCGTGTGCGTAAAGCCGCGATGCCCGCTCATGCCGCCGTAGGCGATGCCGAGCTTGAAGGCGATGCCGTCGAAATCGGGCGCGACCACCGCCAGCATGCCTGCCGCCAGCGCCCACGGCGAAATACGCCGCGCGCCCAACCCGATGGCCGCGGCCACCGGTACGGCAATGTGGGAAAAAACCGTCGGCATCGCGCGTCGCCGCCTTTTCCTCAGGCAGCCTTCTTCGCCGTGGCGTCGAGCTGTGCCACCCATTCGCGCGGCGCCATCGGAAAGCCTAGGCGCTCGCGGCTGTCGTAGTAGCTCTGCGCGACGCTGCGCGCGAGATTGCGGATGCGGCCGATGTAAGCGGCGCGCTCGGTCACGCTGATCGCGCCGCGCGCATCGAGCAGGTTGAAGCTGTGCGCGGCCTTGAGCACCTGCTCGTAGGCAGGCAGCGCGAGCCGCTGTTCCATCAGGTACTTGGCCTGCCGCTCATACGCGGCAAAGGCATCGAAGATGAAACCGGCATCGCTGTGCTCGAAGTTATAGGCCGACTGCTCGACCTCGTTCTGCTTATAAACGTCGCCGTAACTCAAGCCTTCGGTCCACGTCAGGTCGTAGACGTTGTCCACGCCCTGCAGATACATCGCCAGGCGCTCCAGCCCGTAGGTGATCTCGCCGGTGATCGGGCGGCAGTCGATGCCGCCGACCTGCTGGAAGTAGGTGAACTGCGTCACCTCCATGCCGTTGAGCCAGACTTCCCAGCCCAGGCCCCAGGCGCCGAGCGTGTGAATATCCTAATCGTCTTCGCCGAAGCGAATGTCGTTTTTCTTCAGATCGAAGCCCAGCGCCTCGAGCGAACCGAGATACAGGTCGAGGATGTTCGACGGCGCCGGCTTGAGCACCACCTGGTACTGGTAATAGTGCTGCAGGCGGTTCGGGTTCTCGCCATAGCGGCCGTCCTTGGGGCGGCGGCTGGGCTGCACGTAGGCGGCTTTCCACGGCTCGGGGCCGATCGCGCGCAAGAAGGTGGCCGTGTGCGAAGTGCCGGCGCCGACCTCCATGTCGTAGGGTTGCAGCAGCGCGCAGCCCTGGGCGTCCCAATAGGACTGGAGTTTGAGAATGATCTGTTGGAAGGTCAGCATGGGGACTGTAGCTTGTGGACGGCCGCCGCGACGAACCGGATCGGCCCCATGATGCGGCGGATTTGAGGCAAGGCTGAATAAGTCTGCGTCACCTATTTTATGAGTCTTGCCGGTCTTGCCGGTGCGCAAAATCCCGGCGCCGGCGCATCACGGCCGCCGCGACGGCCATCACCACCACCAACGCGGCGATCCACAGCGGCGCGAGCCCAAAGCGCGAAACCCAGCGCGCGTAGGGCGTGATCCCATTGCGCCCCTCGACCTCGGCCAGCAGCACGCCGCGCGTGAGCCGCGGCAACTGGTGCGTGACACGGCCCCGATGGTCGATGACAGCCGTCGCGCCGGTGTTGGTCGCGCGGACCATCGGGCGCTGGAATTCGAGCGCACGCATGCGCGAGATCGCAAGGTGCTGGTCGATCGCGACCGAGTCGCCGAACCATGCGATGTTGCTCACGTTCAGCAAAATGGTCGGCGCCTCGGCCTCGCGGCGAAAGCCGGCGCCGATCTCGTCGCCGAACAGATCCTCGTAACAGATGTTGGGCGCGATGCGCTGGCCCTGCCAGACGAACGGAGCCTGCGCGAGAGCCCCGCGATCGAAGTCGCCAAGCGGGATGCGCATCATGTCCGTGAACCAGCGGAACATGCGCGGGACGAACTCGCCAAAGGGCACGAGGTGGTGCTTGTCGTAGCGGTACGGCGCCGGCTCGCCGGGGCGAAATCCGATGACCGCGTTGCTGTAGCCGCGGCCGTCGCTCAGCGGCAAGCCGACGATGGCCGCCTGATCGCCTTGCGCATAACGCGCCGCGATCGCTTCGAGATACCCCGGCGGCAATTGCGCGGGCAGCAGCGGCAATGCGGTTTCCGGCGTCACCACCAGCGGCGCGGTGGCCTCCTGAAGCTGCTCGCCGTACCAGCGCAGCGCGATCGCGATGCCGCCGTTCGGGATGAACTTTTCGTTCTGAGGAATGTTCCCCTGCAGCAAGGCGACGCGCAAACGCCCGTGCGAACGCGCGGCTTCATCGACGGCCGTGCCGCGCATTGCGCCCAGAAGCGCCGGCACGAACAGCAAAACCAGCAGGCCCAGCGCCAACCCCGCGTGGGTCGCGAACGTAGCGAACATCGCGAAAGAATGCCCGCAGACCCGGCGGATGGCCGCGCGGACGAACGCCGCAATCATCGTCGCAAGAATCGCCGCACTGGCAGCCGCCACGGCGACGATCCCATACACCCCGGCCCACGGCGCGTAAGCCGCCAGCGGCCCTTCCACGTGCGCATAGCCGCCGGCGCCCCACGGAAAGCCGGTGAACCAGCTTCCGCGCGCCAATTCCGCGAGCGTCCACAGCGCGGCGAAGAACGCCGCCGCGCCAAGGGAGTTGGCCGGTGCGAAGGCCACGTAGAGCCCGCATGCAAGGGCGTAATAGAGCGCCACCGCGGCCGACAAGGCAAAAACCCCCATCGCGGCCAGCGGCGCCGGAATCCCGCCGTAGGTGTGCATCGAAATGAAGAGCCACCAGAACGTGCCGCACAGCCACGCCGTCGCGAAGAGCCAGCCCGACACCGCGCCGCCGCGCCATTTGCCGCTGCTCGCGCGCAAGGCATCGAGCTGCCAGACGAGCGCGGCGAGCGAAAGCAATTGAAGCCACCACAGCGGCCGGCCGTTCCAGGGCGCGGCGATGGAAGCGGCCTGCGCCAGCCCCCCGGCTATGGGCCAAAGCCAAGCGCCCAGACGCAAACGCACGGTATTCAAGTGTTCGCGTCGCCGCTGGGCGCCGGCGAAACCTTGAACCAGCGCACGGCGCCACCCTTGGTGTGCATCACCACGAAGCTGAAGCCTCCGATCTGGTGCCGCTCGCCACGCTTGGGCACGTGGCCCATTTCGTGCGCGATGAGACCGCCGATGGTGTCGAAATCCTCACTGCGCTGCTTGGCATCGAACTCGATGCCGAAGGCCTCGGCCACGCGCTCGATCGAGGTATCTCCCGCGACGCGGTAGGTGTGGTCGGCGAGCCCGAAGATATCGCCTTCATCCTCGGCGATATCGAACTCGTCCTCGATCTCGCCGACGATCTGTTCGAGCACGTCCTCGATGGTGATCAGGCCGGCCACACGGCCGAATTCGTCGATCACCACGGCCAGGTGATTGCGATTGCCGCGGAACTCGCGCAGCAGATCGTTGAGCCCCTTGCTTTCCGGCACGAAAGTGGTCGGGCGCAACAGGGCGCGGATGTTCAGCTCCGGCGCCCGCTGCAGCTTGAGCAGATCCTTCGCCAGGAGGATGCCGATGATGTTTTCCTTCTTGCCTTCGTAAACCGGAAAGCGTGAATGCGCGGTATCGATGATCTGATGAATGATTTCATCGATCGACGCATCGATATTGAGCAGATCCATGCGCGGCGCGGCCACCATCACGTCCCCGGCCGTCAGGTCAGCCATGCGCAGCACCCCTTCGAGCATCACCCGCGACTCGACGCCGATCACCTCGTTGCTTTCGGCATCGGCCAGGGTTTCGATCAACTCATCGCGTGAGTCCGGCCCGGGATGGATGAACTCGACGAGCTTTTGCAGAAAACTGCGTTTGTCCTCTCTTTCGGGAGGGACGCGTTCAGGATGAGGGTCGGCCACTGCGACGGAAACCAGAGTTGGGAGAATGCAAGGATACCGGATCGTACCCACGGCTCAAACCTGGGGAGGCCCTGCGGCCCGCACCGCGATTGCGGGCACAGACCCACGCAGCAACCGGCGCACCCCAAAAACAAAAGCGGCGCCAAGCGCCGCTTTTGTTCATGGAGCGCCAAAGCTGACGCTCAGAGCCTGTTCAACTGCCGTTTCAAGGCTCAGGCCGCGCTCTTCTCGCGCGCGGCGCGCATGCCGCGGCGAATTTCCTGCAAGCTTCCCAAGAAGCTCCAGAACTGCTTGGCTTGCGTCTTGAGCTGAAAGTCGACCGCGGCAAACTGGTCCAGCGCGATTTCGTTCACGCGACTGTCGAGGGTCGGCTCGGGCAGCTTCAAATAAGCCTCCGACTCGGAGCCGCAGCGTTCCACCGTCGCGCCGGCCTTGCGCGCAATCTTGAGCATTGCGGTGTTCTCGCTGAGCGCATGAATGAACAGCATGCTGACGTTTTCGTTGCGCGCCGACACCCCGGCTCGCTCGAACAGGCGCGAACCATAGCCGCGACCGCGCGCATGTTTGGAAACCGACACGCCGAACTCAGCACAGTTGCCGGACTGCCCGTCGGGCGCGAAAGCAAGATGCGCCATCGCGATCAGTTCGAGCCGCCGGTTGTAGATGCCGAAAATTTCGTCGCGATCGAAATCGAGCCCATCGACGTAGCGCTGCACCTGTTCGTCCGATGCGGCGTAGCCGAAGCGCAAATAGCGATCATGCTGCTCCAGCCCCATCAAGTGGGACAGGATGCGCGGCTGCTCGCTTGGCCCAATCGAGCGGATCGGCACCAGCACCGGCTGCGATTTCGCATGGTCGTGATCGGTCCCTGGGACTTTGAGGAAGGATCCCACACCCAAGGAAGCTTTAACAATGGTCTTTGGGGATAGCATGAC
>CAYTPC010000145.1:0-8568 GCA_964439605.1 uncultured Burkholderiaceae bacterium | reverse complement strand
GCCGGCCTTGACGAACAGTTTTTCGCGGTCCGCGTGCGTGGCCACCAGCGTGCCGTTGCCGGGCAGCGCCAGGCCGATGGCCTCGGCCAGGCAGTTCATCGAATTGGCGGTAAACATGCCCGAGCACGATCCGCACGTGGGGCAGGCGCTGCGCTCCATGGCGTGCACGTCGGCGTCGCTGTTGTGCGCATCGGCGGCTTCGATCATGGCGTCGATCAGATCGACCTTGCGGAACTGGCCGTGCCAGCGCACCTTGCCCGCCTCCATCGGCCCGCCAGAGACGAACACCGCCGGAATGTTCAGCCGCATGGCGGCCATCAGCATGCCGGGCGTGATCTTGTCGCAGTTGGAGATGCACACCATCGCATCGGCGCAATGCGCGTTGACCATGTACTCGACCGAATCGGCGATCAGCTCGCGCGAGGGCAGCGAATACAGCATGCCGCCGTGGCCCATCGCAATGCCGTCGTCGATGGCGATGGTGTTGAACTCCTTGGCCACGCCGCCGGCGGCCTCGATTTGCCGTGCCACCAGCGCGCCCAGTTCGCGCAAATGCACGTGGCCGGGCACGAACTGCGTGAATGAATTGACTACCGCAATGATCGGCTTGCCGAAGTCTGCATCTTGCATGCCGGTGGCGCGCCACAAGGAGCGCGCGCCGGCCATGTTGCGGCCGTGGGTGGAAGTGCGGGAACGGTAATGCGGCATGGCAAATCTCTTGGAAAGGTTGAGCGTTTGGCGTTTGGCGCGGGAACCTCTTTGCGGCAAAGCAGCGCCGCCCACGCTCGATACAAACTCGATACAGACGGATCCGGCGCCGCGCCAAAGGTTGCGAAACCTTCAAATGGTAGCCGGATCAGTACCGTTCGTCAGGCTTACAGGTTGGGCGCCAGCAGCCGTTCCAATTCGGCCTCGTTCGCATGGCGGCGTGCCGCTTGATCCTGTAGCTGATCGCGGCCGATTTTGCCGACGCTGAAATAGGCCGCTTGCGGGTGGCTCAGGTAAAAGCCGCTGATGCTCGCGGCCGGGGTCATGGCCAGGTTTTCGGTCAGGGCGATGCCGATTTCGTCGCAGCGCAGCAATTCGAACAGGGGCCGCTTGACGCTGTGGTCCGGGCAGGCCGGGTAGCCGGGCGCGGGGCGGATGCCCTGGTAGCGTTCGCCGATCAGATCTTCGTTGGCGAGTTGCTCGCCGCCGGCATAGCCCCACAGATCGGTGCGCACGCGCTGGTGCAGCGCCTCGGCGAAGGCTTCGGCCAGCCGGTCGGCCAGGGCTTTGAGCATGATCGAGCCATAGTCGTCCAGGTCGTCGGCAAAGGCTCGCGCCTTTTGGTCTGCGCCGATTCCGGTGGTGAGCGCGAATGCGCCCACGTAGTCGGCGATGCCACTCTCGCGCGGCGCAACGAAATCGGCCAGGCAGCGGCTTGGGCGCGTGACGCCATCAATGAGGGGCCGCTCGCTTTGCTGGCGCAGCCCGTACCAGGTGAGGGCAGTCTGGCTGCGTGATTCGTCGGTGTAGAGCGCGATATCGTCGTCATCGACCGTGTTGGCGGGCCAGAAGCCAACGACGCCGTTGGCCGTTAGCCAGCGGCCCTCGATCAGGCGCTTGAGCATCCGCTGGGCATCGCTGTAGAGGCGCACCGCCTCGGCGCCGACTGTTTCGTCCTTGAGGATCGCGGGGAAGGCGCCCGCCAGTTCCCAGGTGTGAAAGAAGGGGCTCCAGTCGATGTACCTGACCAGTTCGGCCAGATCGAAATTGCGGAATACGCGCCGTCCGGTGAATTTGGGCCGGGGCGGCGTGTAGCCGCGCCAGTCGATGGGCGTTTTGTTTGCGCGCGCCTTGGCCAGCGGCCACAGCGGCGTGGTTTTCTTGCCGGCGTGCAGGGCGCGCACTTTTGCGTAATCGGCGTTGAGTTCCTCGATGTAGCGCGCGGCCCGCTCCGACAGCAGCGACTGCGCCACGCCGACGCTGCGTGAGGCGTCGGGCACGTAAATCACCGGCCCCTCGTAATGCGGCGCGATCTTGACGGCGGTGTGCACGCGGCTCGTGGTGGCGCCGCCGATAAGCAGCGCGGTCTTGCGGGTGCGAAAGTGCTCGTCTTTCTGCATTTCGCCGGCCACGTGCTGCATCTCTTCGAGTGAAGGCGTAATCAACCCCGACAGGCCGATGATGTCGGCATTCTCGGCCCTTGCGCGCGCGAGGATCTCGTGGCAGGGCGCCATCACGCCCAGGTTCACCACCTCGAAGTTGTTGCACTGAAGCACGACGGTGACGATGTTCTTGCCGATGTCATGCACGTCGCCCTTGACGGTGGCGATGACGATCTTGCCCTTGGCTTGCGCCGAGCGCCCGGCCGCCTCGTCGCGGCGCTTTTCTTCCTCGATGTAGGGAACCAGGTGCGCCACCGCCTGCTTCATGACGCGCGCGGACTTGACCACCTGCGGCAGGAACATCTTGCCCTGGCCGAACAGATCGCCCACGGTGTTCATGCCGTCCATCAGCGGGCCTTCGATGACCGACAGCGGGCGCTCCCCGCGCGCGATGGCGGCGCGGTACGCCTCTTCGGTGTCGGGCACGATGTATTCGGTGATGCCGTGCACCAGCGCATGCGTCAGGCGCTGGTGCGCCGAGCCGGCGCGCCATTCGAGCTTCTTGCCGTCGTCGCGCGCCGCGCCCTTGGCCGATTCGGCGATTTCGACGAGGCGTTCGCCCGCATCGGCGCGGCGGTTGAGCACCACGTCCTCCACGCGCTCGCGCAGGCCGGCTTCCAGTTCGTCATAAACGCCGATCATTCCGGCGTTGACGATGCCCATGTCCAGCCCGGCGGCGATCGCGTGATACAGGAATACCGTGTGGATCGCCTCGCGGACCGGGTCGTTGCCGCGAAAGGAGAAACTCACGTTCGAGATGCCGCCCGAAACCTTCGCGCCCGGCAGGTGGGCCTTGATCCAGCGCGTGGCTTCGATGAAATCGACCGCGTAGTTGTCGTGTTCCGGGATGCCGGTGGCGATCGCGAATACGTTCGGATCGAAGATGATGTCTTCGGGCGGGAAGTCGACTTCGTCCACGAGGATGCGGTACGCGCGCTCGCAAATCTCGATCTTGCGCGCACAGGTATCGGCCTGCCCTTGCTCGTCGAAGGCCATCACCACGGCGGCGGCCCCGTAGCGGCGCACCAGCCGCGCCTGGTACTTGAAGGTTTCGACACCCTCCTTGAGCGAAATCGAGTTGACGATGCCCTTGCCCTGGATGCAGCGCAGCCCGGCCTCGATCACGTCCCACTTCGACGAGTCGATCATGACCGGCACGCGCGCAATGTCGGGCTCGCTGGCGATCAGGTTCAGAAAGCGCACCATCGCCGCCTTCGAGTCGAGCATCGCCTCGTCCATGTTCAGGTCGATGATCTGCGCGCCGTTTTCGACCTGCTGGCGCGCCACCGCCAGCGCCGGCTCGAACTCGCCGGCCAGGATCATCCGCGCGAAGGCTTTCGAGCCGGTGACGTTGGTGCGCTCGCCGATGTTGACGAACAGGTGTCGATCGCCGATCTCCATGGGCTCCAGGCCCGAGAGCTTCATCGGCGCGATGGCGGGGGGGGTGCTGGCATTCATCGGCTCTAAGAAAGCGATTTCAGGCGAGCGTGGTTGCGGTTTCATTGACGATGGATGGCTCCCAAGCCTGACGGCCGGGCTCGAAAATACAAGCGCCCGGCCGCTGCAACGCTCCTTGGGAGGCGTTGGATTTTAGGCGACGCCGGGCAAGTTCTCGCGAACCGGGGCGCTCATTCCAAAAAGATGCCTGCGATGGCCCGAAAGAAATGGCAAAGCAGGCTCCTGATGTTGCCTTACGGACGCTCTTGTGGACCGTTGCCGTTGCTGTGGCCTGGGCGCCTTGGCGGCTGGCCGGGCTGATGCATGTTCTGCGGCGCGGCTGGCCGGGAATGGTTCGGCGCGGGTGGCGGCATGTTGGCTTGGGGGGGGCGATAGCCCGGAGCCGAATTCGGCGGCGGCCTGACCATGCCGGGTGAACCGGGCGGATGCATGTTGGGCGGAGCCGGTGGCGGCGTGTTCGCTTGAGGGGGACGGTAGCCCGGAGCCGGATTCGGCGGTGGCCTGACCATCCCGGGCGAACCGGGCGGATGCATGTTGGGTGGAGCCGGTGGACGCGCGCCCATGCTGGGCGGGCCAGGCGGACGGGGCTGCCAGCCCACGCCGGGCGGGCGCGGCGCTGGCGGTTGCCAGCCTGAAGGCGGAGGCGGGCGCGGCTGCCAGGCCGGGCCCGGCCGAGGCGGCGGACGCCAGTTGGGCATGGGCGGCGGTGGCGGACGGCCGCCCCACCAGCGCGGCTCGCTGTACCAGGGGCGGTTGCGGTAGTGATCGCTCCAGTAAGAGGCGATTGCGAAAGTGATCAGCGGCACGCCGATCATTGCGCCGTAGCTTGCCAACGGCACCGCTGTGCCGTAGTAGGGAAAATCGAGGTAATTGGACATGACCCAGCCGCGCAGGCCATCAGGCAGCGTGACGTCGCACCAGTCGTAGCCATCGAGGCAGCCCAGAACGTCCACCGAGACGCCTGCCATCAATTGGGCGACGACCGGATAGCTGGTGTCCGGCCCGGCGCGCAGATTGAGATAAGTGCGCGTGTAAGCCTGCTGCGCCGCAGCAGTCAGCGGCAACGCCACGGCGACTGTGAGAGCGGCATTGCGTATCCATGCACTGAGGTGTTTTTCCGACATAGAAACTCTCCTATAGTGCGTTCAGCCTAAGTGTTTGGGGCAGGGCCGTCAATGATTCGAAGCCGTCTTTACCCAAGGGGCACCGAGCCTTGACGAACGGGATACAAAGGCCCCCGCTCAGGCCGTTTCACGGTAGAAAGGCGTGCGTGCAATGGCGCGCGCGGGCAGCGTTGACACCGCCTGCCCGATCGCCGCGATGTGCTCGGGCGTGGTGCCGCAGCAGCCCCCGACGATGTTCACCAGGCCCTCGGCGGCGAATTCGTGCAGCAGGCGCGAGGTGGTTTCGGGCGTTTCATCGAAGCCGGTTTCGCTCATCGGATTGGGCAGGCCCGCGTTCGGGTAGCAACTGATGAAGGTATCGCCCGCCGCGCGCCCGAGTTCCTGGATGTACGGGCGCATCAGCGCCGCGCCCAGTGCGCAGTTCAGCCCCACCGCGAGCGGCCGTGCATGGCGCACGCTGTGCCAGAAGGCCGTGACGGTCTGGCCGCTGAGGATGCGGCCGGACGCATCGGTCACCGTGCCGCTGATGATGATCGGCAGGCGCTCCCCGCTGGCTTCGAAGTATTCGTCGATCGCGAATAGCGCGGCCTTGGCGTTGAGCGTGTCGAAGATGGTCTCCACCAGCAGCAGGTCGGCGCCTCCTTCGGCCAGCGCCTGAACCTGTTCGTAGTAAGACGCGCGCAGTTGCTCGAACGTGACGTTGCGCGCGCCCGGGTCGTTCACGTCGGGGCTGATGCTCGCGGTCCGCGGCGTCGGCCCGAGCGCGCCGGCGACGAAACGCGGCTTGCCGGGGGTCGTATACCGGTCGCAGGCCGCGCGCGCGATGCGGGCCGATTCGAAATTCATCTCTCGCGCCAGATCGGCCATGCCGTAGTCTTCTTGCGCGATCCGCGTCGCGCCGAAGGTGTTGGTCTCGACCATGTCGGCGCCGGCGGCCAGGTAGCTTGCGTGGATGTCGCCGATGAGCTGCGGCTGCGTCAGTGAAAGCAGTTCGTTATTGCCTTTTACGTCGCGCCCGAAATCCTTGAAGCGTTCGCCGCGATACTGCGCCTCGCCCAACTTCAGGCGCTGGATCATCGTGCCCATCGCGCCGTCGATGATCACGATGCGCTGCGCCAGGAGGGCAGGCAGTTGCTGGGCGCGGGTGTATTCGATGGGCTTCATACCGCCAATTGTAGGAATGCAGGGGGCGTTCGATTAGTAAACCTGCTTACAATAAATGAGATGATGAAATCAGGTTTTACAAAGCGTTTCGGTTTTCTCGTCCGGGACGTGGATCGGCTTTTCGGCGAACAATTCGACCGGCTTTCGCGCGAGCGCATTGGCCTGTCGCGGGCCCAGGTCCGGCTGCTGGGCGAACTCGCAATGCACGATGAGGCGCTGCCGCCGCTGTCGCAAATCGAACTGGCGCGCCGGCTCGACCTGAGCGCGATGTCGGTGGGCGGAATGTGCGACCGGCTCGTGCTCACCGGCTGGATCCAGCGCCAGCCCAGCACCGCCGACCGCCGCGCCAACGAGGTGCGTTTGGCGCCGAAGGCGATCAAGGCTCTGGAGGAGGCGCTTCGTATCGGCGATACCCTGAGCGCACAGATGCTGTCGGTGCTCAGTGCGCAGGAGCGTCATGCGCTGATTTCGCTGTTGGACCGGGTGCGTATGCACCAACTCGAACTCGCGGGGCGCGACGACGCCGGGATGGTGGCGCGATGAGTTCGGCGGACACGACGCACGGTGCCGTGCCGCACCGGGGCATGATCACGTTCTCGATCATGCTGGCGACGATCATGCAGGCGCTGGATACCACCATCGCAAACGTCGCGCTGCCGCACATGCAAGGCAGCCTGCAAGCCTCGCAGGACCAGATCACCTGGGTGTTGACCTCATATATCGTCAGCTCGGCCATCGCGCTGCCGCTGACGGGCTGGCTGTGCAGCCGCTGGGGGCGGCGGCGCGTGTTCATCGTCTCGGTGGTGGGTTTTACCGTCGCCTCGGCGCTGTGCGGGCTGGCCGGCTCGCTCACCGAGATCGTCTTGGCGCGGCTGCTGCAAGGGGTGTTCGGGGCCGCGCTGGTGCCGCTGTCGCAGGCGGTTCTGCTGGACATCAATCCGCTTGAGAAGATCGGCCAGGCGATGGCGACCTGGAGCGCGGGCATCATGGTCGGGCCGATCCTCGGGCCGTTGTTGGGGGGCTGGCTGACCGACAACCTCGACTGGCGCTGGGTATTCTTCATCAATGTGCCGGTCGGCGTGGTGGCGCTGTGGGGCATTCTGCGTTTTCTGCCCGAAACCCGGCCTCGCGGGGAAAAGCTGGACATCTTCGGCTTCGTCACGCTCAGTCTGGCGGTCGGCTTGCTGCAAATGTTTCTCGACCGCGGCCAGCAACTGGACTGGTTCGACTCGTGGGAAATCCGCCTCGAGGCGGCCGGCGCGCTGGCGGCCTTCGCCTTTTTCGCCACGCATACGGCGACCGTGCGGGGCGTTTCCTTCCTCAACCGCGCTCTGCTCAAGGACCGCAACTTCGTCACGGGCCTGTTATTCGCGTTCATCGTCGGCATGATTTTGTTTGCCACCATGGCGCTGCTGCCCACGCTGCTGCAAGGCGTGCTCGGCTACCCCGTGGTACACACGGGCCTGATCACGGCGCCGCGCGGCATCGGCACCATGCTGGCGATGCTCATCGTCGGGCGCCTGGTGCATCGCGTGGACGTGCGCTTGATCATGGCCACCGGCTTCACGCTGACGGCCATTTCGCTCTACCAGATGACGCGCATGACGCTGCAGATGGACAGTTGGCTGATCATCAGTTCGGGCTTTATTCAGGGCGTGGGCATCGGCTTTACTTTCGTGCCGCTGTCAACCGCGTCCTTCGCGACGCTGCCCATGCAGTTGCGTCACGAGGGCACGCCGGTGTTCAGCCTGCTGCGCAACATCGGTTCGAGCGTGGGCATCTCGATCGTGCAGGTGATGCTGACCAAAGGCGAGGTCCGCGCCCACGCCGACATCGCCGCCGCGCTGGCGCCGGGCAATCAGGGGCTGCTGGACTTGCCCGCTCTGATGAGCCCGGCCACCTTGCCCGGACTGGCATTGCTCAACGCCGAAGTCACGCGCCAGAGCGCGTTGATCGGCTACATGAACGACTTCAGCATCATGATGATGGTTACCGTCGCCGCGTTGCCGCTGATTCTGCTAATTCGCAATCCCAAGCGCGGGGCGGCGGCGGTCAAGGCGGGGGGCGACGCGCTGCACTGAGGGACGCAGAACAAGTCTCACGCGGCCGTCGCATTCCGGCTTTTGGCGGCTTTGGGCGTTTCTTGTTTCATTCCAGATTTTCCATGCGAGATATTCTCAAATTCAAATGGAAAATCTAGGAAAGCCGGTCTACCTGGTGATTTCTTGGAAGCAGGTTGGGGTGGTAACGTTGATTTTTGTGAAAATCCGTCACGTTACCATTTCAAACAAATTTCTTGTCCAAATTAGGCTCGCGGCCTTCATAATGTCTGTCACGGCCCAAGGCTGTGTTGCGTGCTGTCCCCTCAAAAACAGACAACAGGAAAGGCTTCCCCGATGCCCATCCAAGACGGATATTACAGTGCCCGCGCCCTGTGGGCTGAACTGAGCCAGGCCGACCGCCTGTACCGGCTCGAAGGCCTAGCCCCTTTTAATAGCTTTGTCGTAGATGGATGGGTGCTCCGCGAGGGGCTAAATGCCTTGCCGGAGCTTCGAATAATCGTCCTGAGCCTTGACGCCCACATCGAGCTTAAAACCCTGGTCAATCAAGAGATTGCATTAGACACGGTTTTAGCCGATGGCCGCCTGCTGCGCCGGGGTGGCCTTATTCGC
>CAYTPC010000144.1:0-30063 GCA_964439605.1 uncultured Burkholderiaceae bacterium | reverse complement strand
CACTTCGTCAGCCAGCAGGAAATCGACCTCGGCCAGGCGCTGGCACTGGCCCAGGCACAGCTGGCGGGTGACGCTCATGAACCGCTCCAGCAGGCGGTCATCGGCAAAGACGCCGCGGGGATACACCAGGTTGACCTGCATATCCCTGGCGACGTTCTTGACGTAGAACTGGACGGCGTCTTCGATCTGGGGGATGAAGCCCTGCTGGTCTTGCGGGCCGTCACCGTACAGGATATCGATCGGCTTGATGTAGCCGTTGTAGTTGTACATGAAGGCGATATCCTGTGCCGGCGCCAGTTGCGCCTGCGCGTGCGCGCTCAGGTTGGCAAACGGTTTGCTGGCACGCTGGAAGTCCTTGTGGTATTTCCAGAATTCCGTGAAGCTGCGCTCGCCTTGGAGTATCTCGTGGGCAAACACGAATGGCTGCTGGCGGTAGTAGCAGCCGAAGTCTTCAAGCTGCGCTTCGGTGCGCCCCAGGCTGAATTCGGAGATCAGAAAGTCCGCTTGCCCCTGCAAGTAGTAGTCGATCAGCAGGCCATAGAGGCCCTTGCAGTAGATTGCCGGCATGATGCCCTGGCCGCGGCAGTAGCGCTTGAGCGCTTCCCACAGATCCGGATCGAACTGCTGCGTTTGGGCGAGCAGACCGGCTTGGGCGTTCAGCGGCGGCGCCGGCAATGCCTCGACGCTGGCGAGCTTGCCGCGCCAGAACGCGATGATCTCGGGCGTATCCATGCTCGCCGTCATGGCCGCCACATCGGCCTGGAATTCTTCGGCGCCGTGGCATACATGCTCGGCTTCATCCGGATTCAGGTAGGCGCGCGCCAGGTGCTTGCCGTAGATGAATGCGGCGCTGCCGTCGAACAGGACATGGTGGGCCGCGACTGCGGCAAGGTAGTGATCGCTGGAAAAGCGGATCAGCACAGCACGGTGCAAGGGCCCGCGCTCCAGATCGAAGGGGCGCGCGATGAACTCGGCAAGAAAATCGTCCAGCCCCTGCGGCCCTGGGCCTTGCCCATCAGACCAGTCATGAAAGGCGTAATCGATCTCGACTTGCGTGGATACCCACTGGTACACGTCATGAATCTTGCTGTCCTTGAAGCGGTGCAGGTGCATTCGCAGCATGTCGTTGCCGGCCATCAGCCGTGTAATCGCCGCCTCCCAGCGCGCCGGATCGATCGGCTGATGGATGACTGCGCTACAACCAATGTTGTTGCGCTGGGTGGCCGGGTTCAGTTGCGCGCTGAAGTAGATGTCACGCTGGATCGGCGATAAGGCAAACGCCCGCTGCGCCTGTGGATGCTCCGCGCGCAGCCACCGCAGGATGTCGGTCTGGTCGTACCACGAAATGTCTCGCACGGCTTGATCACTGCCGCGTATCAGCCGCTTGAGCACGCTGTCGTAGTCCGCAACGAAACGCGCCATCGATTCGCTGGAGAACAAGTCCGCGTTGTATTCGACATGCCCGCCGATACCGCTCGGCGACGAGCTCAGGTACAGGGTCACTTCGTGCCTGGCCACCTCTTGGGCCACCCCGAGAGACAGGGGGGTCACCGGCAGAGCGCCGTGCGCCTGGCCCTGGCTGCCGGCCAGATCGCCGCCCTCCTCCACGAAGTTGAATGCCATCGGCATGTCCAGGTGCTCGGCTGAACGGCGGCCCTGGTTGATGATTTCGGCCAGGTATTCGATCGGCACCTGCTGGTGCTCCAGGGCCTGCAACAAGCTCTGCTGCACCGATCGCATGTAGGCGAGCGCCGAGCCCGACTGCGGTATGTCGATCCGGCAAACGATGGCGTTGACGAAGAAACCAATCAGCGCCTGAGTCTCGGGTTGATCCCGGCCCGCGGTGGGAATGCCGAAACTCACCGAATCGTGCTGCGTGTACCGGGCCACCAGCAGCGCATACGCCGACAGCAGCACGTTGGAGGGCGTCAACGTGTGACGCTCGCACAGCGTGCGGATGCCATCCTGGATCTCAGGGCTAGGCACATACGGAACTAATTTCCCGCGAAACGTTTTTTTCCCCGGCCGCGGACGGTCAGCGGGCAAGCGCGTCTGAAAACTGGCGCCACTGAGGTTGTTGCGCCAAAAGTCAATCGAGGCCTGAAGCTTGCCGCTGGACAGGCGCTCGCGCTGCCAAGCCGCGTAGTCGGCATATTGCACCGCCAGCGGAGCCAGCGTACAGGGGCGCTTCTCCACTGCGGCCCAGTAAAACTGGGATAGCTCCGAAAGCATGATCGGTTGAGACCAGGCGTCACTGACGATGTGATGCATGGAGAAGATCAGCACCGCGTGGCCGTCAAAGCGCAGCAAGCGGGTGCGCATGACTTCTCCGCCGGCCAGATCGAATACCGTCGAACACTCTTGGTCGTAGACCTTCTGGCAGACCGCCTGGTAACCGGATGCATCGATGCCGGTGTGGTCTTCGATCACCAATCTCCAGCGCGGCGGATCGATGGGCGTTTGGAACGGAATCCCTTCCACGACCTCGATCCGGGTTCTGAGGATCTCGTGGCGCTCGATCACTTGCCGGATCGCCGTCTCCAGCGCGGCCACGTCCATCGGACCCTGCCATTCGAGCGCATAGCTCATGTTGAACAGCGCCAACTCGTCGTAGAGCTGGTGCAAGAACCACAGCCGCTCCTGCTGGAATGACAGCGGCAGCGGTTTGTCTCGACCAAACGGGCGCAAGCCATCACCGTCTGGGCCTCGACCCTGCTGCTTCAGCAGCGAGATGATTGCCTCGCGGCCCTCTGTGATCTGGCGGCGAAAGTGCTCGGGCAAACCGCTCCCGGGCGCACGAAACTTCAGCTTCCCATCGTCAAGCCGGAGATGGATATCGTTCTCAAGTAATTCGGAAAGCAATGCTTCGATATTCACTATTCGTCGCCCTGAAAAATTCACCCGGGCACGCTGGCGGTCGCCCGGATGTTGGGTTTTGCTGCCACCAGCGCAGCGTGATGTCCAAGATCGTGCGCTGGCGTTTGGCCATCTTGCGCAACCGCTTGAACTGTTTGGTATGCGCGTAGCCAACCGTACCGGCAGGTATGGCGAGCATTTCCAATGCCGCAAACCGCCTGAGTACGCAGATACACACGGCACGGAGATTCGCAAAGAGCATCCTCAGCGATCCCCGAGAGAATCAAGTGTACCTTCAGGATTTTAAATTCAGCACCCATGCAGGGCGCGATAGATTGACTCATTTTCCAAATCATTAAGTTAAGTATTTTGAATGTGTATATTTCGACAATCATCACTTTATTATCATCTGAATGAATGATAATTTTAACGATATAAACAGGATTACTAAATACATTTGGATAGCCATGAAACTCTTTTTTTCATAATAAAACATTTAGAATTAACATCTTAACGATTTGCAAATGAAATTACCAATTTGAAAGCAATTAATTAATCAAAATACAAACATCCAACAACTTGAGTGCGGCCGTATAATTTCCTGATCAATGCGAAATTTGTAGATTTACCATCAAACGCCGCCAGTCAGCGCCAATCTCCATGGATTGGCAATTCAATTTCTCACGAAACCACAAATCAGCAGGCATCATTAAATTTGCAGGCGCGACGCATGTACCGAGGAGCTGTTTCGTCCTCGGCTGGATGAACCGATCAACATGAAGCGCGCTCTGATGCGCTTGGCCGGCCTGATCGACTGGCTCCTCGCGCGGCCGTCCTGCACGGGGCGCCTCGACCGGTTGCAGGCCTGCTGTACCTGCGGCGCCCCTTTGACGCCCCTGATGAGAGCGTGGGTCAACACCGGGGTGAAGTCAAACTCCCTTACAGGCGATAAAACGGTGACACCAGACGCATCCTGATTGGTTCGACAAACGGCAATATGGCCGTCCGGGATACGACAATTAGCTTATGGACGGGGTCCGTATTTCGCAAAATTGAATTGCCGCTCACATCTGTGTAAAGGTAGACTCCAGCCTTTCTTCAATCGGGTATTGATGATGGGCTGTTCTCCCGGGGTTCGGATCGTGGCTGTCGTCGCAGTCTTGGGCGCCTGTGTAAGCGGTTGTACCTCCCTGTATTCCGAGGGAGCGACCACGGGCGCCGGTATCGCCGGCGCGGCGCTCGCCGCCAAAGTGACGAACAACGCCGCCGTTGCCACCGGCATCGGTCTGGGCGCGGTTGCCGCGGCAAAAGCCGGCGTGCAGTACACCGAGCGCGTTGTGCATACCGAAACCCAGGACGCCATCGCCGCGGCCGCCGGCCCCCTGGGCATCGGCGCAGTGGCCAACTGGCGCGTTTCGCACACCATGCCGATCGAAGACAACCAGCAGGGCCGCGTCACGGTCAGCCGCACCATCAGCGTGGGCAAGCTCGAATGCAAGGAAATCGTTTTCTCGGTTGACACTGCCGCAGCCGATTCGGCAGCGCCCGCCGCCAGCGAGTTTTACGTTGCCTCGATTTGCCGGGATAGCAAAAACTGGAAGTGGGCCTCCGCCGAACCGGCCACTGAACGCTGGGGATCCTTGCAATGAGCCGCATCATGCTGGCGCTGCTGGCCTGCGCGGTGGTCATCGGCGCGGTCAGCGGGTGCGCCTCTATCGGCGCCGCCAGCGGCGCCTTGGCCGGTATTACCACCGGCGCGGTAACGGCCAATCCAGCCGTCGGCATCGGCGTGGGCATTGTTGTGCAGGCCGCCACCGACGAGGCCATCAACCGCTATATGCGCGGCTTGCACCAAGACCAGCAAGACCAGATCGCGCAACTGGCCGGCGACTTGCCAGTGGGCGCATCAGCGCCCTGGCAGGTCAAGCACACCCTGCCGCTGGAAAACGGCCGCGGCGAAGTTCGCGTCACGCGCGCATTCGACACGGCGCTGGCGCACTGCAAGGAGTTCGTTTTTTCCTTGATCGATGGCGACGGGCCGGATGCACCGGCTTCGTGGTTCGTCGCCAACGCCTGCCAGCAAGATCAGGGCTGGAAGTGGGCATCCGCGGAACCTGCCGTAGCCCGCTGGGGATCGCTGCAGTAGTTTGACCCCTTGCGCACTTCACGCGCCTCACGCGCATGGCTTGATCCTGACATGGACAGCCGGAACAGGCGCTTATGGAAGGGTGTCTGCGAGTGCCGCCAGACCGGCATCCTGAACGCAGGGTTCAGGTGGGCGAGGGCAGCAGGGCTTCGGGTCCATCTGACGCGAGATGGTCGCACCCGCCGAGCAATGTACCAAGCCCGTGCTTCGTAAAGCATTGGTTCAAGGAAATATAAAGCCCAGCGTGCACCGCAGACATCGCCGATTTTACGGGTGAATGGGCTTTTGGGTGCTCGTAAAAACCATGCTGCGGCAAAGGATGAAGGGGCTGCTTTTGCAGCGCCCTCAGAGTTTGCAACACCCTCAGAGCAAGTGATCGTCGCTCACGAGCATCTGATCGAGCCGATCGAGCAGTTGCACGAAGCGTGGATCCTGGGCATCGATGGGCGGCGCGGCGGAATCGTTCTGCGCACTCAGACGCAGCTGCGCTGTATCGGCCTCACACTGCCCGAGCTCGAAAGCCAGGTTCAGCGCGGCAAGCACCGCGATGCGATCACGCGCCTTGACTTTACCGGCATCGCGAATCTTGCACATGGCGGCATCAACGCGATCGACCGCTTCCCTCAATCGGGGCTCCCCGCCGTCGGGACAACCCAGCAGATAGTGCTGCCCCATGATTTGGACGTTGATATGTTTCATGCGGTGCCCCCGGCCGCGGGAGGCTCTGCCGGCAGCCGCTCGATCATCGCGTCGATGCGCGCGCGCGCCGTTGCAAGCCGCGACCGCAGCGCATCGCGTTCGCGGGTGAGTGTTTCGACTTGCTTGTACAGCAACGCGTTGGTGCGTTGCATTTCCTCATAACGTACCAACAAACGCTCCACGCGTGAGGTGATTTGGTCGATGGGACTGGTGCTGGACATGACGTGCCATTGTAGGTTGTCGTTGCTGCGTCTTCCTACCCCTGGAGGATGACCACAGCATGGTACTCCTCTAGAATCACTGCCACGTTGGTGCTCGCGACGTGGTTCACACGGCGCAGTTCAACGGGAAGCAGGAGGCGAAGCCGATCCCGGATTAGCCAACCTGCGCTGCCCCCGCAACGGTCAAGCAGCCGGCGGCCTATGACAAGGCCGCCACTTTCATCAATCAGCCACTGGGCGCCGTGAAACAGGCTCCTGGGAAGGCGGTGAAAGACGCGCTGTCAGCCCGGATACCGGCCAACGAGGAGATCGCGCCTGGCATTGCCATGCGCGATCGTGACGCCCACATGTCTGGCGGGGAAGCTGGACGGGGCTTTGTTTTCGAGATGTTTTCCATGAAAAGCAGGGTTTTCCCTTTTTGCATTTCGCCCAAGGCGCAAGTGCGCCGCCGCGTGCGTGCGTGTGTTGCAGCGGTCTTCGCTTTGCCCTTCCTATCGTTCAAGGCTACGGGGCAGGTCTTACCGGAAGAACGCACATTGCGCGAGACCGTGGTGACGGCTACCCGGGTGGAACAGCCCTTGACCGATCTGGTGGCGGATGTGTCGGTGATCGATCGCGCAACCATCGAGCGCAGCAGCGGCAAGACCGTGGCCGAGGTACTGACCGAGCTGCCCGGCGTCCAGATGGCGCGCACCGGGGGCGTGGGTTCCGAATCCAGTGTTTATCTGCGTGGGGCCGAGACTCGTTTTACAGCGGTCTATATCGATGGCGTTCGCATCGATTCGCAAGCGGTGGGCGGCGCCGCCTGGGAGTCGATTCCGCTGTCGCAGATCGACCGCATCGAGGTCATGCGCGGGCCTGCCGCAGCGGTCTATGGATCGGATGCCGTCAACGGTGTGATCCAGTTGTTTACGCGCAAGGGAGAGGGGCCGCCGGTGCCCGAGCTCAGCCTGGGCGCCGGCAGCCGTGCGCTGTACCAGGCGCACGCCGGCGTCAGCGGATCGAGCGGCGCCTTTGATTATTCGCTGGGCGCCTCGCACGAGCGCAGCAAGGGTTTCAACGTGCGCACCGATCCGGGCGCCAACCCTGATCGCGATGATTACCAGATGACTTCGGGCCGTCTTCGCCTGGGCCTGCAGATCAACCCCCGGCATCGGATCGAAGGCACGCTGCTGTCCAGCGATCTGGATTCGGGCTACGACGGCTTCGGCTACGATCCGGCGCACCCGGTGGATGACCGCAACAAATCCCGATTGCGCACCGGCGGGTTGAACTGGAGCGCCCAATGGACCGAGGCCTGGCGCAGCAAATTCTCGGTGACCGAATCGCGCAGCTTCTACCAGAGCAGCCCCGATTTTTATCAGACTGAAACGCGGTTGCGCGGTTATCTTTTCCAGAACGAATGGCGCTTCGGCCCGCATCTGTTGAGCGCCGATCTGGAACGCCGGGAGGACACTCTGGACAACGCCCCCGGCGTCGGCTCATACGGGAGTCCGGCCCTATACCGCAGCCGTGCCCAGAATGGGGTGGCGCTGGCATACAGCCTCAAGGCGGGGCCGCATGCCATACAGGTTCAGGCGCGGCACGACGAGGACAGCGAGTTCGGCGGGCACGACAGCGGTACCGTCGCCTACGGATTTTCGATCACACCCGCATGGCGTGTAACGACTTCGGCCGGCACTTCGTTTCGGGCGCCTACGCTGTATCAGCGTTTCAGTGAATACGGCAGCCCTGCCCTGCTGCCCGAGAAAGGCCGCAATTACGAAGCGGGACTGCGCTATGCACAAGGCGCGACCAGCGCCGGTCTCGTGGTCTATCGCAACCGGGTGCGCAACATGATCGGGTTCGATTACGCCTCCACCGCCTGCGCATCGCCGTTCGGCTGTTACGGCAGCACGGGGCATGCGCAGTACGAAGGGGTCACGCTCACCGCCAGTCATCGCATCAGCCAGAACTTGACGGTGCGCACTTCCCTGAACTGGCAAGATCCGCGCGATCTGGATACCGGCAAGGTCCTTGTGCAGCGCGCCCGCCGCTACGGCACCCTGGGCATGGATTGGTACACCGGCGGCTGGCGTCTGGGCGCCGAAATGCAGGCTTCAGGCCAGCGCTATGCTTACGCCGATACGGCCAACCGGCAGACAATGGCCGGTTATGGCTTGATCAGCCTGAGCGCGCAAAGGGCCATTGAAAAGAATTACACCTTGCTCTTGCGCATCGACAACGTGACCGGCAGGAACTACGAGCTCGTGCGCAACTACGCCGTGCCGGGCCGCACGGTCTACGTGGGATTGAAATGGACACCAGCACATTGAGATTCGCGCGGCGGGAATTGATTCTCGGCGGCCAGAAAAGCGGCAAGTCGTCCCGCGCCGAGCGGCAGGCCATGACTTGGCTGGCTGCTGATGCCGGGCATCGCGCGGTACTCATCGCCACGGGGCAAGCGAACGATCCGCAGATGAGCGAGCGTATTGCGCGCCACCGGCGTGAAAGGATGCTCCGGGCGCCGGCTCTCGTCACGGTCGAGGAGCCGCTCGAACTCGGACCGGCCATCGTGCGGCACAGCACACCCAAGACGCTGGTGCTCATCGACTGCCTGACGCTTTGGCTGACGAACCGTCTGATGCCGTCCGAGGCGATGCCGGTTGTCGAGAGCGCGAACGATCCGGCGCACGAGGCGGCGTTCTTCCTGGCCCTCGGCTCGGCACCTGGGCCGGTGGTCATCGTGAGTAACGAGATCGGCCTTGGCGTGATTCCATTGGGCCAGGAGGTGCGCGATTTCGTCGATGCGCTGGGCGTGTTGAATCAGCGCACCGCTGCCGCCTGCGACCGCGTGACACTCATGGTCAGCGGCATGGCAATGACGCTCAAAGAGGGGAATGTATGCGGCGTCTCCTGAAATGGGCGGCAGCGTTTCTGTGGGCGGCGGCCAGCCTGGCGCCCCTGTTCGCGACAGCGGCGCAGGTCATCGACGATCACGGAGTGCGCAGCCAATGGGATGCGCCGCCTCGGCGCGTGGTATCGCTGTTGCCCTCGCTGACCGAAACGGTTTGTGCGCTCGGCGCCTGCGACCGGCTCGTGGGGGTGGATGACTACTCGAACTGGCCGCCGGCGGTATCGACGCTGCCGCGTCTGGGCGGCCTCGAAGATGCACACGTGGAGCGCATCCTTGCGCTGCGGCCCGACGTGGTGCTGCTGGCGCGGTCGGCGCGCGTGGATGAACGGCTGCGCGCGCTGGGTGTGCGGGTTATCGCGCTGGAGGCGATGTCGATGGACGATGCGCGGCGGGTGATCGAACAGCTCGGCCGGCTGCTTGGACGCGAGGCGCGGGCGGCCGCCTTATGGCGCGAGATTGACGCAGGCATGGCGCGTGTGGCCGCATCGCTGCCGCCCGCGGTACGCGGCTTGCGCGTGTATTTCGAGGTCAGCGCGGCGCCGTATGCGGCGGGCGAATCTTCATTCATCGGCCAGATACTGGCGCGGCTCGGCGTGGCCAACGTGGTTCCAGCTTCGCTGGGGCCTTTTCCGAAACTCAATCCGGAATTCGTGGTCCGCGCCGATCCTCAGATGATCATGCTCAACGACCGCAACGCGGCAGGGTTGCGTGAGCGGCCCGGCTGGAGCGGCATCGAGGCCGTTCGCAAAGGACATGTCTGCACGTTCAGCCCCGCCGAAGTCGACGCGCTGGCGCGGCCCGGTCCGCGCATGGTCGAGGCGGCGTCGATCATCGCCGCGTGCCTGACCGGCCCCACGGGCGTATCCAGGGACCGGGCTTCGTGAATCACCATCTGCGCCCTAGCAAGCTGGCGGCGGTCATCGTCGTGATCAGCGGCGCACTGGTGCTGTTGGGCATGGCGATCGGCAGTACCGGCTTCGAAAGCCTGCTGCAGGCGCGGCACGACTCGGCGGCGCTGCGGATCGTGTGCGATATCCGCCTGCCGCGTACGCTCGGCGCCTGGCTGGCAGGCGCGCTGCTGGGGCTTGGCGGCGCCATCGCGCAGGGGCTGTTTCGCAATCCGCTGGCTGACCCCTATCTGCTCGGCAGCGCCTCGGGCGCGGGCCTGGGTGTCGCGTTGCTGTTGATCGTGCTGGGTCTTGCGCCGTTGGCGGATAGCTGGGCGGTGCGGCTGGGCATGACGGGCGCGGCTTTCATCGGCGCGTTTGCGGCCGTGCTGCTCACGCTCACGCTCGCGCGCGGGGTGCAGCAGACGCTTCGACTGCTGCTGGCGGGCATTGTGGTGAGCATGGTATTGGGCGCGGCGATATCGTTGGCGATGTTGTGGGTTCCGCAAATCATGCGTGCGATGCAGGCTTTCATGCTCGGCAGTACTGCTTTCATCAGTTGGCCGGCCGTGGGACTGCTGGCGGCGACGCTGGTGGCGTGCCTGTTGCCGGCCATCAGCCTGGCGCGCGCATTGGATGCGCTGACACTGGGCGAAATGACGGCAGCCAGCTTGGGCCTGCCGCTGGCGCGGGCGCGGGCCACGCTGATCCTGGTGCTGGCCTTGGCTACCGGCGCAGCGGTTGCGCAGGCCGGGCTGATCGCTTTTGTCGGACTGGTCGCGCCGCATTTGGCGCGTTCGCTCGCGCGGCCCATGCATCGCGCACAAGTGCTGCTGGCGGCGTTGATCGGCGGCGCGTTGCTGCTGGCAGCCGACGTACTGGCGCGCTGGGTGTTGGCGCCGCGCGAATTGCCGGTGGGCGTGCTGACCGCGCTGCTCGGCGGCGGATACCTGTTGTGGCTGATGCGCGGGAGGACGCCGTGAACGCCCCCCCTGCACTATCGGCGCGCGCGCTGCGCGTGCGTATCGGCGGGCGCGAGATCGTGCGCGCCGATGCGTTGGAAATTCCTGCCAATGCCTGGACGGCCATCGTCGGCCCGAACGGTGCGGGAAAGACCACGCTGCTCAAGGCGCTCGCGCACTTGCTGCCTTATGAGGGCGATGTATGGCTCGATGGCCGGCCGATCGGCCAGTGGCCAGCGCGCGCGCGCGCGCGCCATCTGGCGTGGCTCGGCCAGAACGAGTCCGGTGGCGATGATTTGCGCGCGCAAGATGTGGTGATGCTCGGCCGCCTGCCGCATCAGGGATGGCTCAGCGCACCCAGCGCCGCCGACTGGGAGGCCGTCGAGCGCGCGATGCGCCGCACGCAATGCTGGGCATGGCGCACCCGCTCGCTCGGCGCGCTCTCGGGCGGCGAACGCCAGCGTGTCCTGCTGGCGCGCGCACTTGCGGTGCAAGCCCCGCTGCTGCTGATGGACGAACCGCTGGCCGACCTCGATGCGCCGCACCAAGCCGACTGGTTGCACATGGTGCGCGACCAGGTCGCCGCCGGCCAAACGGTGCTCAGCGTACTGCACGAGCTGGACATGGCGCTGCGCGCCGATCACCTGCTCGTGCTGCAAGCGGGCCGCATCGTGCACCAGGGCGCATCTTGCGATGCCGCCACGCACCTTGCGCTACGTGACGTTTTCGACCAGCGCATCGATATCCGGGCTCTCGACGGCCAATGGGTGGTGCTGCCGCGCTGAACTTGCTGTTTCCAGGCTCTCACCTGATGGCCGGTAACCGGTGGAGTTGAGGTGAAAAAAATTCGTCGAACAAAGGCAGCAGCGCAGCCTGCTCCTGCGCGAAGCGCAAACGGTTGACGAAGTAGCCTTCACAGGCCACGGCAAAAAACTCGCTGATGGATTCAGCCCCGTAGGGGTCGAGCCAGGTGGGCGGGCCGTTGAAACGTTCAGCGATGATGCTTTGTTCGCGGAAGGCTTCATAGGCAGGCTCCATGACCGCAAACCATGCGTTGCGCGCCGCGCCCGGGTTGCGGGTGCCGGCAAATCCGCGCGGCAACGGCGGGCAGCCGTCAGCGGCGCCATCGCGCAGGTCGATCTTGTGGGCGAATTCATGGATCACGACGTTGTAGCCCGTGTCGGCGCTGTCGCCGCCGGCAAGCACGTCGGGCCAACTGAGCATCATGGGGCCATGCGCCATGGCTTCGCCGGTGATGATCTCGCTGTATTCGTGCACGATGTTGTCCTCGTCCATGCTCTGGCGTCGCGCCAAGGCTTCGGCCGGGTGCACCACGATGCCTACGAAGTCGTCATACCAGTCGAGTTCCCCCGGCAGATGCAGGATGGGCAGCACGGCTTGAGCGGCAATTGCGAGCGCCACTTCGTCGGTGATGATGAAGCCATGCGCGCCATGGAATTCCTTGTGTTTCAGGAAGCGCGCGGCCAGATCGCGCAAATGCTGTTGATCGCCGGCGGGCAGCACGTCCAGAAAAGGATAGTGCGCCATCGTGGTTTGCCAGGCCGCTTCGGGAATGGCGGGAGCGGCATGCAGACGGCGCAGCCAGGCGAACATCAGCGCAGATCGATGCGTTGCAGTCCTGCCGCCGACAGCCGCAGGAGCTGAGCGCGCGGCGGCTGGGCGGCGGCATCCCAATCGCTGAGGACGATACGCCGCAAGCCTTGCCCAAGTTCATGTTCACCGGGGCGATGGGTGTGGCCGTGGATCAGCGTGCGGGCCTGGGCGCGTTGCAGCCAACCGCGCGCGGCGGGTGCATCGACGTCAGCCCACGGGGTTGCCAGATCGTGGCGGCGGGCCTGGCTTTGCGCGCGCGCCGAACGCGCGAAGGCGCGGCGCTCGTCAAGAGGCTGGGCAAGAAAGGCGCGCTGCCAATCACGGGAGCGCACCTGTTCGCGAAAGCGCAGGTACTCGGTGTCGTCCAGGCACAGCACGTCGCCATGACTCAGCAGCCAGCGCTCGCCCAGAAAGTCCAGTACCGTCGGGTCGGATAGCAGGTGCACGCCCGTTTGCCGCGCGAAGGCATCACCGAGGAGAAAGTCGCGGTTGCCGTGGAGGAGGAAAAGCGGACGCCTTTGCGCGGCCTCATGCAGGATCTGGGCGCACTGTGCTTCAAAACCGGGCTGCGTGGCGGCGTCATCGCCAACCCACACTTCGAACAGATCGCCCAGGATGAAAATGGCATCGGCAGAGCTGCCTTGCAGATAGCCGCGCCACGCCTCAAGGGTGGCGGGCGCGTCGGCCTGCAAATGCAGGTCCGAGATGAAATCAACCGCGTGCCACGTCGGCGAGGCCGCCAGTGTGTGGAACGCGATTTCGACCATGCGCTACTCGGCCGTGACCACGGCCTTTTCGATCACCACGTCTTCGACCGGCACGTCATCGTGGTAGCCCCGGCGGCCCGTCTTGACGGCCTTGATCTTGTCCACCACCTCGGTGCCGGCGACGACTTTGCCGAATACGGCGTAGCCCCAGCCTTGCGCGGTGGGCGCGGTATGGTTGAGAAAGCCGTTGTTGGTTATGTTGATGAAGAACTGCGCCGTGGCCGAATGCGGCGCACTGGTGCGCGCCATGGCGATGGTGTAGCAATCGTTCTTCAGGCCGTTGTTGGCCTCGTTCTCGATCGGCGCGTCAGTCGGCTTTTCCGACATGCCGGGCCCGAAGCCGCCGCCTTGCACCATGAAGCCAGGAATGACGCGGTGAAAGACGGTGCCGTCATAGTGGCCCTTCTTGGCGTAGTTCAGAAAATTCTGAACTGATTTGGGCGCTTTTTCGGCATCGAGTTCGAGCGTGATGACGCCCAGGTTGCGGATGTGTAGTTCGACTTGCGGTTTGCTCATGAAAAGGCTCCAGTTTCTTACTTGACGAGGACTGCGGAACGAATGGTGACCGGCTGCAAAGGCACGTTTTCCATCCCGTTTCGCGTACCGGTGGGCACGGCTTTGATCTTGTCCACCACTTCGGCGCCCGACACGACTTTGCCGAACACGGTGTAGCCGTAGCCGTCCGGGTTGGGCGCGTTCAGCATGGCGTTGTCCTGCACGTTGATGAAAAACTGCGCCGTGGCCGAATCGGGATCCATGGTGCGCGCCATGGCGATGGTGTATTTGTCGTTCTTCAGGCCGTTGTTGGCCTCAAGGGGGATCGGCGCGCGCGTGGGCTTTTGTCCCAGGTCGGCGGTATAACCGCCGCCCTGAATCATGAAGCCGTTGATCACACGATGGAAGATCGTGTCGTCGTAGTGTTTGTCGCGCACGTATTGCAGAAAATTCTGCACGGTTTTGGGCGCTTTTTCGGGCGCGAGTTCGACCACGATGTCACCCTGGGTGGTGGCGAACTTGACGCGCGGCGGCTTGTCGGCGGCCTGTACGCTGTGTACGCTGGTATAGGCCAGGGCTGCCGTACATACGGCAATGGCGGCGCGGCGCGTCATGGAGACGATGTGTTGTTTCATCGGATCGGTTCCTTTTGAATCGTTGATTGATCCCGGCGCTGTGATGCGCGGTTCACCTTCACTTGTCGATCGGTGCGGTGGCGGCGCCTGGCTTGGGCCCCGTCGTTTTCGGGGCCGTCAACTCACGGATCGCACGCAGCTTCGGGGCGACGCTGCCATTGCTTGGCTCAAGCTGTTGCGCACGCTCGTATGACTGGGCGGCAAGGCGCATGTAAACGTCGCCGAGATTTTCGTGCGCCGTGGCGTAGCCGGGGTTGAGCTGGATGGCTTTTTCCAGGGCGGCACGCGCCTGGTCCAACTGGCTCTGCGCCGCATAGAGCGCCGCGAGGTTGTTGTAGGGTTCGGGCAGTTCGGGAAACTCCTGCGTGAGCCCAATGAAAGCCTGTATGGCTTCGGCTCGCCTGCCCTGCTCGGAGAGGATCACGCCCCGCAGAAAACGCATCTGCGGATCGCGCGGTTTGCTGGCGATATAGGCGGCGGCTTTTGCCAATGCCTCGTTTACCCGGCCTTGCGCGGCCAGATGCCTGACGTCGGCGTACTCGTCGGCATGGGAAACGGCGGGGCACAGCGCAAAGACCAGCATGCATGCAATGGCGAAACGCCCGAATGGACGAGCGTTCCAGATTGCACGGAAAAGCGCGGCGTACTGCATGAAGCCTGAAGGTGAGTGTGGCGCAAGAATGCAGGAGAAAAGACCGGATACGAAGAAGACCGCGACGACCCGGCAAGCGGTCTGAAGGGGCCGCTTATACTGCGGGCGATTGTAGCCGAGGAGTTTGTCTCGCCTCCTCCTTGGCACACCGTCTACTTTGCTCGAAAATTACCGTCCCTCGCCGGAGCAGCGTTCGTTATATATCGATACGCAAGGGCCTTTTTCTTCGCTTTCATGAGTCTGCGCATTTACAACACGCTCACGCGTGATCTGGAGGAGTTTGAGCCTTTGCATGCCGGGCAGGTACGCATGTACGTCTGCGGCATGACCGTGTACGACTACTGCCACCTTGGCCATGCGCGCTCGATGATTGCCTTCGACGTCGTGCAGCGCTGGCTCAAGGCGAACGGGCTGAGCGTGATCTACGTACGCAATATCACCGATATCGACGACAAGATCATCCGCCGCGCGGTTGAAAATGGCGAAAGCATCCGCGCGCTGACCGACCGCATGATCGCCGCGCTGCATCAGGATGCCGATGCACTGGGTATCGAGCGGCCGACGCACGAACCGCGCGCGACCGAGTACGTGCCGCAAATGCTTTCAATGATCGCCACGCTCGAGAAAAAGGGCCTGGCCTACCAGGCGCCCAGCGGCGACGTGAACTACTCGGTGCGCAAGTTTCCGGGCTACGGCAAGCTCTCGGGCAAAACGCTCGATGAATTGCATGCAGGCGAGCGCGTCGCGGTGGCCGACGGCAAGGATGATCCGCTCGATCCGGTGCTCTGGAAGGCCGCCAAGCCAATCGAGCCGCAGGAAGCCAAGTGGGACAGTGCCTACGGCCCCGGCCGGCCGGGCTGGCACATCGAGTGCTCTGCCATGGCTTGCGATCTGCTTGGTGAAACCTTCGACATCCACGGTGGTGGCGCCGACCTGCAGTTCCCGCACCACGAAAACGAAATTGCCCAAAGCGAAGGCGCGACCGGCCAGCCGTTAGCGCGGGTGTGGATGCACAACGGGTTCATCAACATCGACGATGAGAAGATGTCCAAGAGCCTGGGCAACTTCTTCCTGATCCGCGACGTGCTCAAGAAGTTCGATGCCGAAACCATCCGCTTTTTCGTGGTGCGTTCACATTACCGCAGCCCGCTCAACTACAGCGACGTGCACCTGGCCGACGCGCGCGCCGCGCTCAGGCGCCTGTATACCGCGCTGGATCTGGTTGCGCCGGCGCCGGTTGCCGCGATCGATTGGCGCGCACCGCATGCCGCGCGTTTCAAGGCTGCGATGGACGAGGATTTCGGCACACCCGAGGCGATAGCGGTGCTGTTCGATCTGGCCGGCGAAGTCAATCGCACGCGCTCGGCTGAACTGGCCGCTTTGTTGCGTGCGCTCGGCGGGTGCCTGGGCCTTCTGCAGTCGCCGCCACAGAATTTTCTGCGTGCGGGCGCGGCCCTGGACGCCGCCTCGATCGAGGCGCTGATCGCGCAGCGCGCCGCAGCCAAGGCGGCGAAGAACTTCGCCGAGGCCGATCGCATCCGCAATGAATTACTCGCCCAGGGCGTTGTGCTCAAAGATTCGGCCTCGGGTACGACCTGGGCGGCGGCTCGGTAACGGAGGAAGACAAGGTGGTCACAACTCAGTCTGCCGGACAGCTAGCCGTGCCGTCCTACTGGAAAGAAGCCTGCGAGCATTTGTCCAAGCGCGATCGCGTGATGAAGCGCCTGATCCCGCAATTTGGCGATGCCTGCCTGCAGTCGCGCGGCGACGCATTCACCACGCTGGCACGCAGCATCGTCGGCCAGCAGATTTCGGTCAAGGCGGCCCAGTCGGTATGGGATCGCTTTGCCAAGCTGCCGCGCAAGATGACCCCGGCTCACGTGCTCAAGCTCAAGATCGACGATATGCGCGCGGCCGGCTTGTCGGCGCGCAAGATCGAATATCTGGTCGATCTGGCGCTGCACTTCGATACCGGCAAGGTGTACGTCAATGCCTGGGACGAGATGGATGACGAGGCAATCATCTCTGAACTGGTCATGATCCGCGGCATCGGCCGATGGACCGCCGAGATGTTCCTGATATTCCACCTCATGCGGCCCAATGTGTTGCCTCTGGACGATATCGGCCTGCTCAACGGAATCAGCAAAAGTTATTTTTTCGGCGACCCGGTCAGCCGCAGCGATGCACGCGAGGTGGCGACCGCCTGGGCGCCTTATTGCAGCGTGGCGACTTGGTATATTTGGCGATCACTTGAACCGATTCCGGTCGCGTATTGAAGCAAACAGGAGAAGACGTTGGCAAAACGAAGCTTCCTCGACTTCGAACAACCCATTGCGGAGCTCGAAACCAAAATAGAAGAACTGCGGTACGTTCAGTCCGAATCCGCGGTTGACATCTCTGAAGAAATCGATCAGCTCAGCAAGAAGAGCCTGCAGCTGACCAAGGAAATCTACAGCGAACTCACGCCGTGGCGCATCACCAAGATCGCGCGCCATCCCGAGCGGCCCTATACGCTGGATTACGTCAGCGAGATATTCACCGATTTCATCGAACTGCACGGCGACCGTCATTTTGCCGACGACCTTTCGATCGTCGGTGGTCTTGCGCGCTTCAACGGCATGGCCTGCATGGTGGTTGGCCACCAGAAGGGGCGCGACACCAAGGAACGCACCGCGCGCAACTTCGGCATGTGCAAGCCCGAAGGCTACCGCAAGGCGCTGCGCCTGATGAAGACCGCCGAGAAGTTCAAGCTGCCGGTATTCACTTTCGTCGATACGCCGGGCGCTTACCCGGGTATCGATGCCGAAGAGCGCGGCCAGTCCGAAGCGATCGGGCGCAACATCTTCGAAATGGCGCAGCTTGAAGTGCCGATCATCACCACCATCATCGGCGAGGGCGGATCGGGCGGCGCGCTCGCCATCGCGGTGGCCGACCAGGTCATCATGCTGCAGTATGCGGTCTATTCGGTGATCAGCCCCGAAGGCTGCGCCTCGATCCTCTGGAAGACAAGCGACAAGGCGCAGGAAGCAGCCGATGCGCTGGGCATTACCGCGCACCGGCTCAAGGCGCTCGGGCTGATTGACAAAATCGTCAATGAGCCTGTGGGCGGCGCGCATCGCGAACCGCGCCAGATGGCGGCTTTTCTCAAGCGTGCGCTTGGGGATGCTTATCGCCAAGTCGGTGATCTCAAGCCGCGCGAACTGCTTGAACGCCGCTACGAGCGGCTGCAAAGCTACGGGCGTTTTTCCGACACCCGTGCCGAGAGCAGGTAGTTTCAGCGCCGTCGGCCGGCGCGGCGCACGGCTTGCGCCTTGGGCGGAGCGTGCGGGGTTGACGCCAGCAGACGCCGCACGAGCTGCAGCGACAGCATGACGATGGCGCCATCATCAATCCAGCCGAGCCCGGGGATCAGATCGGGCACCAAATCAATCGGGCTCAGAACATAGAGCAAGGCAGCGATCAGAACCAGCTTGACCGAACGGGGCGCTCGCGGATCGCGCAGCAATGCCCGCGCCTGCATGAGTTCGGCGCGCAGACGCAGCAACGACATTCCAAGCTTGTACATGACCGACTCTCCTCTTCGCGGGCTGTCGCACAATGAGCAGCATATTGTGATCCTGTTTCGCACTTGAGTGGTATTGACGGGCACTGAACCTAAAAACCACGGTCGAAAAACATTCATCGTTCATGCGTAGCGCTCTCGAGTCCGCAATTGCCGCCTTTGCGCCGGGTCTGCCGTTCGCGGTGGGTTTGAGCGGAGGCGCCGACTCGACGGCGTTGCTGCTCGCTTGTGCGCGGCGCTGGCCGGGCCAGGTGCTTGCCTTTCACGTGCATCATGGATTGCAAGCGGCGGCCGACGATTTCGAACGCCACTGCCATGCGTTATGCGCGCAGTTGGAAGTGCCGTTGTCGGTGCGGCGCATTGATGCACATCATGCGCAGGGTCAGAGTCCCGAGGATGCGGCGCGGCGCGCGCGCTATGCGGCTTTGGAGGCGCTTGCGCGTGAGGCCCGGGTCGAAGACATCGTGCTTGCACACCATGCCGACGATCAGGTAGAGACGGTGTTCCTCGCGCTCTCGCGCGGCGCTGGCCTTGCGGGCCTGGCGGCAATGCCAGCGTTCGCAGTTCGCGGCGGGTTGCGCTATCACCGGCCCTGGCTTGCCCTGCCGGGAGCCCAGATTCGCGCCTGGCTCGAATCGCAAGGCGTGACTTGGGTCGAGGATCCGAGCAATGGCGATGCCCGCTATACCCGCAACCGCATTCGCCTGCATGTGCTGCCGGCGCTGGAGCGGACTTTTCCGCAGTTTCGCGCCACCTTCGCGCGCAGCGCAATGCACGCCGCGCAGGCACAGCAGTTACTCGATGAACTTGCGGCACAAGACCTTGCGGTGGTCGGCGTCCCGCCGCATATCGCCAAACTGCAAACGCTATCACGCATGCGCCAAGCCAACGCGCTGCGCCACTGGCTTGCAACACGACACGGCTGCCGGCCGAGTGCGGCGCAACTCGACGAACTGCTCGACCAGGTCGCCGCATGCACCACGCGCGGCCACCGGCTGCACCTGAAGATCGGCGCCGGTTTCGTGCGACGCCAAGAAGACGCGCTTGATTGGTACAATGCCGCGCCTCGGCAAAAACCGAAAAAGGCAATGCGCTGAACAGCCGAATCCAATCCGGCCAGCCAATGCCGGGCACGGCGCCGCCTGCGGGGCGGTTTCTTTTTTCAAGACATCATTCATGGCATTGATCGTTCACAAATACGGCGGTACGTCGATGGGCTCCACCGAGCGCATCCGCAACGTCGCCAGGCGCGTCGCCAAGTGGGCGCGTGCGGGTCATCAGATGGTGGTCATCCCGAGTGCCATGAGCGGCGAGACCAACCGTCTGCTGGGTCTGGCCAAGGAGCTTGCGCCGAATGCCGCCAGCACCAGCCATGGCCGCGAACTGGATATGCTTGCCGCAACCGGCGAGCAGGCTTCCTCGGCGCTGCTGGCGATTGCGCTGCAATCCGAGGGCATGGAGGCCGTCAGCTACGCCGGCTGGCAGGTAGCGGTGTACACCGATAGCTCCTACACCAAGGCGCGCATCGAGCGTATCGACGACACGCGTGTGCGCGCCGACCTTGATGCAGGCCGAGTCGTGGTCATCACCGGCTTCCAGGGCGTCGATGCACACGGCAACATTACGACACTGGGGCGTGGTGGCAGCGATACCTCGGCGGTGGCGATCGCCGCGGCGCTCAAGGCCGACGAATGCCTGATCTACACCGATGTCGATGGCGTCTACACCACCGATCCGCGTGTAGAGTCCGACGCGCGCCGCATGGCGAAGATCAGCTTCGAGGAAATGCTCGAAATGGCGAGCCTGGGCTCAAAGGTACTGCAGATCCGCGCGGTCGAGTTTGCGGGCAAATACAAGGTGCCGCTGCGCGTACTGTCAAGTTTTACACCGTGGGACATCGATCTGAGAGAAGAAGCGAGTTCTGGCACTCTGATCACATACGAGGAAGACGAAAATATGGAAAAGGCCGTCGTATCCGGCATTGCGTTCAGCCGTGATGAAGCCAAGATTTCGGTGCTGGGTGTGCCGGACAAGCCGGGCATCGCCTATCACATCCTCGGTGCGGTGGCCGACGCCAACATCGAGGTGGACATAATCATCCAGAACCTTTCCAAGGATGGGCGTACCGACTTCAGCTTCACCGTGCATCGCAACGACTACGCAAAAACGGTGGATCTGCTCAAAAACAAGGTGCTGCCTACGCTGGGTATGCGCGAAGTCGAGGGCGACATCAAGATCTGCAAAGTCAGCATTGTGGGTATCGGCATGCGAAGCCACGTCGGCGTGGCCAGCAAAATGTTCCGCGTGCTCAGCGAGGAAGGTATCAACATCCAGATGATTTCCACCAGCGAAATCAAGACCTCGGTCGTCATCGACGAAAAGTACATGGAATTGGCCGTGCGCGCGCTACATAAGGCCTTCGACCTGGGGCAACCGACGGTCTGAGATGGCATAATCTACCCTTTCTGGAGACGTGACCGAGTGGCCGAAGGTGCTCCCCTGCTAAGGGAGTATGGGGTGTAGAGCCTCATCGAGGGTTCGAATCCCTCCGTCTCCGCCAGAAGCAAAAAAAAGCCACCCTCGGGTGGCTTTTTTCTTGTCCGCTCAGGTTTCCAGGCTCAGCCGGCCTCGCCGGGAGCGGCTGTTTCCTCCGCCTCGGGTCTGGATTGCCCTTCCTTCTTGGGCAGCGGCTGGATATCCAGGACGACTTCCTGCTTGTCGTCCAGATCGACCGTCAGGCGCCCGCCTTCGATCAGGCGCCCGAACAGTAGCTCGTCGGCCAAGGCGCGGCGGATCATGTCCTGAATCAGGCGCTGCATCGGACGCGCACCCATCATCGGATCAAATCCCTTCTTGGCCAGGTACTTGCGCAAGGTGTCGGTGAAGGTGACGTCGACTTTCTTCTCGGCCAGCTGCGTTTCCAGTTGCAGCAGGAACTTGTCGACCACGCGCAAAATGATCTGCTCGTCCAGCGATTTGAAGCTGACGACGGCATCGAGCCTGTTGCGGAATTCAGGCGTAAACAGGCGCTTGATGTCGGCCATTTCGTCGCCTGCCTGGCGCGCATTGGTAAAGCCGATCGTGGCTTTGTTCATGGTCTCGGCGCCCGCGTTGGTGGTCATGATCAGGATCACGTTGCGGAAGTCCGCCTTGCGGCCATTGTTGTCGGTGAGGGTGCCGTGGTCCATCACCTGCAGCAGCACGTTGAAGATGTCCGGGTGCGCCTTTTCGATTTCGTCCAGCAGCAGCACCGCGTGCGGCTTCTTGGTCACGGCTTCGGTGAGCAGGCCGCCTTGGTCGAAGCCCACGTAGCCGGGCGGCGCGCCGATCAGGCGGCTGACGGCGTGGCGCTCCATGTATTCGGACATGTCGAAGCGGATCAGCTCGATGCCCAGGATGAACGCGAGTTGCCGGGCCGCCTCGGTCTTGCCCACGCCGGTGGGGCCGCTGAACAGAAACGAACCGATGGGCTTGTCCGCGCGGCCCAGGCCGGAGCGCGACATCTTGACGGCCGAGGCGAGCACTTCGAGCGCCTTGTCCTGCCCGAACACCACGCTCTTGAGGTCGCGTTCGAGCGTGGCCAGCTTGCCGCGATCGTCGCTGCTGACGTTGGCCGGAGGGATGCGCGCGATTTTGGCGACGATCTCTTCAACTTCGGTTTTGCTGATGGTTTTTTTGCGCTTGTTCGGCGCAAGAATGCGCTGCGCCGCACCGGCCTCGTCGATCACGTCGATGGCCTTGTCGGGCAGGTGGCGGTCGTTGATGTACTTGGCGCTCAACTCGGCGGCCGCCTGCAATGCGGGCAGGCCGTACTTGACGCCGTGGTGCTCTTCGAAACGAGACTTCAGGCCCTTGAGGATCTCGACCGTCTGCTCCACCGTCGGCTCGACGACATCGACCTTCTGGAACCGCCGCGACAGCGCCGCGTCCTTCTCGAAGATGCCTCGGTATTCGGTGAAGGTAGTCGCGCCGATGCATTTGAGCGTGCCGTTGGACAGCGCCGGCTTGAGCAAGTTGGATGCATCGAGCGTGCCGCCCGAGGCCGCGCCGGCGCCGATGAGGGTGTGGATCTCGTCGATGAACAGGATCGCGTGCGGCTTGTCCTTGAGCGAGCGCAGCCCGCCCTTGAGGCGCTGCTCGAAATCGCCGCGGTACTTGGTGCCCGCCAGCAGCGTGCCCATGTCCAGCGAATAGACATTCGATTCGGCCAGCACCTCGGGCACGTCGCCCTGGGTGATGCGCCAGGCCAAGCCTTCGGCGATGGCCGTTTTGCCTACGCCCGCCTCGCCAACCAGCAACGGGTTGTTCTTGCGGCGGCGGCACAGGATCTGGATCACGCGCTCGACCTCGTATTCACGGCCGATCAGCGGGTCAATCTTGCCGTCCTTGGCGAGTTGATTGAGGTTCTGCGTGTATTGTTCGAGCGGAGAAGCCTTTTCGTTCTTCTCGCCATTGCCGTCCTCGCCCTCGGCGCCGGCGCCGTCACCGCTCTTGGCGGGCTCGGGCGGCTCGCCCTTCCTGATGCCGTGCGCCATGAAGTTGACCACGTCCAGACGCGTCACGCCCTGCTGGTGCAGGTAATAGACGGCGTGCGAATCTTTCTCGCCGAAGATAGCCACCAGCACGTTCGCGCCGGTCACTTCCTTCTTGCCGCTGGCGGTGGACTGCACATGCATGATCGCGCGCTGAATCACGCGCTGAAACCCTAGCGTGGGCTGGGTATCCACCTCATCCAGGCCCGCCACCTGCGGGGTGTTGTCCTTGATGAAGTTCGTCAGCGCCACGCGCAGATCGTCGATGTTGGCGGCGCACGCGCGCAGCACTTCGGCGGCGCTGGGGTTGTCCAGCAAAGCCAGCAGAAGATGCTCGACGGTGATGAACTCGTGGCGCTGCTGCCGGGCCTCGACGAAGGCCATGTGCAGGCTAACTTCCAGTTCCTGAGCAATCATGGGGTTTCCTTTTGCTTCGCTGTAAATAGATCATGAAGACTCTTAGATGAGTTGGAGTGCGTTTTATTCAACTGGTTCGCTCACGCACTGCAAGGGATGTCCGGCCTGTTTGGCCGCCTCCATGACCTGATTGACCTTGGTGGCGGCCATGTCGCGCGAATAGACGCCGCACACGCCGCTGCCATCCAGATGGATTTTGAGCATGATCTGGGTCGCCGCTTCCCGGTCTTTGTTGAAAAATTCCTGAATCACCATCACCACGAACTCCATCGGGGTGTAGTCGTCGTTGAGCATCACCACCTGGTACATCTGCGGCGGCGTTGTTTTCTGCGGCTGGCGCTCCACGACGGCGGCATCGCCCTCGTCCGGCGCAAGGTGCACATCGGGGTGAACGGGAGGAATCCGGGTAGCCATGAAATTCATTCTATATACACAAATATCGTAAACCTAGAGTAAATGGGCCTTAGGCGTGTGACTATGGATGATTTTCCTATTCATGGCCTGCTTCATCGGCCAAGATCCGCTCGGCCAGCGCATCGACGGCATCGGTAGACAAATCGCCGGCCGGCACGCCGCGGCGCTCGGCCCACTGGTACAGGTAAGCCCGCTGGGAGCGGGCGTATAGCGGATCGTAGTGCCGGCGCATCAAGTCGGCAAACAGCGGCTCCAACGCCCGTTCAGCCGCCCACTGCTGCCAAAGCGCCACCGTTTCGCGTCCATGGAGTTCCTTGAATCCGCCCAGGCGCTCGGCCAGCCAGGCCGGATCGTCGCCGAGATGGGCGTAGTCGTGCAGCAGATAGGCCAGCCGGGCCGATTCGGCTGCCTGGATCTCGATGCATGGGCTGGCGCGCAGGCGGGCGACGAGTACCGGCGGCACGGCCAAGCGTCCGATGCGGGAGCTTTCGGCTTCGACGTAGAGCGGACGGCCCAGGTCGATGCCTTCGAGAACCTGAACGATCGCGGTTTCGAAGGCCGTCTGGGCCGGCTGCGCCACTCCGCCAGGCCAGGCGCCCAGCACCGATCCGCGATGGCGCGCGCAGGCTTCCAGATCCAGCACCTGCGCGCCACGCTCGGCCAGCGCCGCCAGCACGCGGGTCTTGGCGCTGCCGGTGGGGCCGCACAGCACGCGAAGCGGTAGCCGGGGCGCCAATGTTTCCAGGGTGTCGATCACATACCGCCGCCAGGATTTGTAGCCGTCGGCCAATTGTTGCGCGTCCCAGCCGACCAGGCGCAACCAGTTGACCATGGATCCGCTGCGCAGGCCGCCGCGCCAACAATACACCAGCGGTTTCCATTTCGCCGGACGATCGGCGAAGTGCTCGCGCAGATGATGCGCCAGGTTCTGCGCCACCATCGCGCCGCCCACCCGGCGCGCCTCGAAGGCGCCGCGCTGCTTGTAAATGGTGCCGACGATGCGGCGTTCCTCGTCATTGAGAACCGGGCAGTTGATCGCGCCGGGAATGTGGTCGATCGCGAATTCGGCGGGCGAGCGCGCGTCGATCAAAGTATCGAAAGCATGCCGGTCAGGCACGCGAATAGGTTGCGGACGTTTCATGAAACAAAAGTGGACTGACTGGCACAATTCTCCCCCTATGAGCAGCAGCAACGCCACAGTCCCATCCATTGCCCTCACGCAGTTTTCCCACGGCGGCGGCTGCGGCTGCAAGATCGCGCCGGGTTTGCTCAGCGAGATTCTCGCGCGCGCGCCCCAAGGCATCGTTCCGCCCGAACTGCTGGTCGGCACCGAAACCAGCGACGACGCGGCGGTGTACCGCCTCAACGACAGCCAGGCGCTGGTGGCTACCACCGATTTCTTCACGCCCATCGTTGACGATCCCTACGATTTCGGACGCATCGCGGCAACCAACGCGCTATCGGATATCTATGCAATGGGCGGCACCCCGATCCTTGCCCTCGCCCTGGTGGGCATGCCCATCGCCAAGCTGCCGCCCGAAGTTATCGCCCGTGTGCTCGAAGGCGGCGCCGCCGTCTGCCGCGAAGCCGGCATCCCCATCGCGGGCGGCCATTCGATTGACGTGCTCGAACCGATCTATGGCCTCGTGGGCCTGGGCCTGGTGCATCCGCAGCGCGTATGCCGCAATGCCGGTGCGCGCGCCGGCGACGTGCTGGTACTGGGCAAACCGCTGGGTGTGGGCGTTCTCTCGGCCGCCCTCAAGCGGGGCCTGCTCGACGCGGCAGGCTACGCCGAGATGCTGCGCCACACCACCCAGCTCAACCGGGCCGGTACCGCGCTCGCGGCCCTGGACGGCGTTCACGCGATGACCGACGTCACCGGATTCGGCCTTGCGGGCCATCTGCTCGAAATCTGCCGTGGGTCGGGTCTGCGCGGGCGCGTGCAGTGGTCACAAGTCCCGCTGATCGAGGAAGCCGCCCGCCTGGCCGCCGAAGGCATCGCCACCGGCGCCTCGGCCCGCAATTGGGCTGCCTGCGGCGACGAAGTGGCATGGCCCGAACACCTCGCTTCCTGGCAACGCGATCTGCTGACCGACCCCCAGACCAGCGGCGGCCTGCTGGTCAGTTGTGCGCCCAGCGCCGCGGAGAATGTGCTGCATCTGTTTCATGAAGCCGGTTTCATGCACGCGGCAGTGATCGGCACGCTGCAAAACGATGCAGCCGGGCCACGCATCGAATGCGTCTGAAAACTCAGCCCGCCGCTCAGATTTCGAGGTTATCGATCAGCCGCGTGCCGCCCACGCGCGCCGCACCGAGCGCCACCAGCGGATCGCCCACTGCCGGCGCCCGCAGATCGCTACGCCGGCGCAGCGCCATGTAATCGACCTGCCAGCCGCGTTGCGTAAGCGCATGCATCGCGCGTGACTCGATCGCCGCGAAATCGTGCTCTCCCCCGGCCACGGCTTGCGCCATGGCGCGCAGCGCCTGCGAAAGCTGCACCGCCTGGCCGCGCTCGGCCTCGTTCAGATAGCCGTTGCGCGATGACAGCGCCAAGCCGTCTTCGCCGCGCTGGATTTCGCCGCCGACGATGTCGATCGGCAACGCAAACTGCCGCACCATGTGGCGAATCACCATCAGTTGCTGGTAATCCTTTTTTCCGAACACGGCGACTTGCGGCTGCACGCAGGCGAACAGCTTCATCACCACGGTACACACGCCGACGAAGAAGCCGGGCCGGAAGTGCCCCTCCAGAATATCGGCCAGTTCGCGATCCGGATGCACCTTGAAAGTCTGCGGCTCGGGGTACAGCGCCTCCTCGCTGGGCGCGAACAGCACGTCGCAGCCAACGGCGCGCAGCTTCTCGCAGTCGCTGTTCCAGGTGCGCGGATAGGTGTCGAAATCTTCGTGCGGCAGAAACTGGAGCCGGTTGACGAAGATGCTCGCCACCGTGGTGTCTCCAAGTGTCTTGGCCTGCCGCACCAGGGCCAGATGGCCGTCGTGCAGGTTGCCCATGGTGGGAACGAAAGCCGTGCGGCCGTTGCGGTCGAGAAGTGCTCGCAGTTCGGCGATGGTACGTGCGATATGCATGGGTGACCTTGACTCCTACCAGGCGTGTAACTGATCGTCGGGAAAACTGCCGTCCTTGACCGCGCGGACATAAGCCTGCAGGGCCTGCGCGATACCCGGCGCACCGGCCATGAAATCGCGCACGAACTTCGGCGCCTTGCCCAGGTGGATGCCCAGCATGTCGTGCAACACCAGCACCTGGCCGGCCGTACCGCTGCCGGCGCCGATACCGATGGTGGCGCATCGCGGCAGTTCCCCGGTCAACTCGCGCGCGAGCGCGGCCGGCACCATTTCCAGCACCAGCATCGCGGCGCCCGCATCCTGCAGGGCATGCGCCTGCTGCTTGAGCCGTACCGCCTCGTCGCCACGGCCCTGCACCCGATAACCGCCCAGCGCGTAGACGGTCTGCGGCGTCAATCCGAGATGGGAGCACACGGGAATGCCTCGTTCGACCAGAAAATGCACCGTCTCGGCCGTCCAGCCGCCGCCTTCGAGCTTGACCATGTGCGCGCCCGCCTGCATCAGCGCGACCGCGCTGCGCAGCGCCTGTTCGCGCGATTCCTGGTAGCACCCGAACGGCAAATCCGCGATCAGCCAAGCCGTGCCTTGCGCGCGCCTCAATCCGCGCGAGACGCTTTCGGTGTGATAGCACATGGTTTCAAGCGTCACGCCGACGGTGCTATGCAGCCCCTGGCAGACCATGCCCAGCGAATCCCCCACCAGCAGGCATTCGACGCCTGCCGCATCGGCCGCCGCCGCGAACGTGGCATCGTAAGCGGTCAACATCGCGATCTTTTCGCCGCGCGCGCGCATATCGGCCAAACGGGGCAGACTCACCGGTTTACGCTGCTGCTGCGGCAGCGCGCCGTAAGGCGCTTGCGACTCCACTCCTGACACGGGTAACATGCTCAAAACTCCTTCTTTACTGTGGCCGCGGGCGATCGACGTCTCGATGGCCACCCACGGCGCGCCAAGCATAAAGGACATTCACCACGGCCGGCCTGCCGAATGCGGCCATGCGAGGGTTTTTCCCCGCTTTTGCGCCGATCGCGCCCGTGTTTTACGCTGTACGCTGGCATATTGGAAAATCGGTCCCCTGCGCGGACTACTATCAACCCTGGAGACAGCATCCTTGAAACAACAGTTGAGCGCTAATTTACTTTCATAAAGCCGCATGGTGATTGGCACTTCGGGCTTAGCTCACGTTCACCTTTTGAGTGAGAACGCTACGCGCTCGCCAGCACCACGCTCGGCGCGCCATGCGGCGTTGCTCGTCCTTGCGGGCAGACAGCCTGCTGCGTCCTCGCGCCTTGCCTGGCACGCCGATCGCAGCGCCGGCGAGCGCGTTCAACTGCCGTTTCAAGGATCCCCAGCGCATTCCCCATTCGACAAAAGCGAACGGTTTTTCTGATGACATCCAACAACTTCGACGTCCTGATCGTCGGCACCGGCCTGGCCGGGCTGAGTGCCGCACTGCTGCTGGCTCCCACGCACCGCGTGGCCCTGTTCACCAAGCGCACGCTGTACGACGGCGCGAGCCAATGGGCCCAGGGCGGCATCGCGGCGGTAATGGCGCCGGACGACAGCTTTCAATCCCACGTGGACGACACCCTGGCCGCAGGCGCGGGCCTGTGCGATCCGTCGGCTACCCGCTTCGTGGTCGAACACGCACCGCAGGCCATTGCCTGGCTGCGCGAACTGGGCGTGCCCTTCTCGCTTGAAGACGGCACACTGCACCTAACGCGCGAAGGCGGCCATAGCCAGCGCCGCATCGTGCATGCCGCCGATGCGACCGGAGCAGCGGTGCAGCGCACCCTCATCGACGCCATGCGCCGCTCGCCCAACATCACGCTCTTCGAAGAACATACGCTGGTCGATCTGATCACCGGCTGCAAGCTCGGCCTGTCCACGCCCGACTGCCTGGGCCTGTACGCACTGGACAACGCCAGCGGCCAAGTGCATACCTTTCGCGCGCCGCACACCCTTCTGGCCACCGGCGGCGCCGGCAAGGTTTACCTCTACACCACCAATCCCGATACCGCCACTGGCGACGGCATCGCGGCGGCCTGGCGCGTGGGCTGCCGGATCGCGAACATGGAATTCGTCCAGTTCCATCCAACCTGCCTGTACCACCCGGACGCCAAGTCCTTCCTGATCAGTGAAGCCGTGCGCGGCGAAGGCGGGCGGCTGCTCCTGCCCGACGGCACCCGCTTCATGCCGGCGCACGACCCGCGCGCCGAGCTTGCGCCGCGCGACATCGTGGCGCGCGCGATCGACTTCGAAATGAAAAGACACGGACTGGACTGCGTGCACCTGGACATCTCGCACCACAGTCCCGAGTTCCTGCACGAACACTTCCCGACCATCCTCGCGCGCTGTGCCGAACTGGGTATCGACATCACGCGCGAGCCGATTCCCGTGGTGCCGGCGGCCCACTACAGTTGCGGCGGCGTGCTGTGCGACCTGCATGGCCGCACCGACGTGCCGGGCCTGTATGCCATCGGCGAGACCGCCTACACCGGCCTGCACGGCGCCAACCGGCTGGCCAGCAACTCGCTGCTCGAATGCATGGTATTTGCGCGCGCTGCGGTCGAGGCGGTCACGGCGGCGCCGGCGCCTACGCGCGAGTCGATCACACTGCCGGCCTGGGACGACAGCCGGGTGACCGACGCCGATGAGCAGGTGGTGATCTCCCACAACTGGGACGAACTGCGGCGCTTCATGTGGGACTACGTGGGCATCGTGCGCACCAACAAGCGGCTCGAACGCGCCGCGCACCGGATCGCGCTGCTAACCGCCGAAATTCAGGAGTTCTACGCGCATTTCCACCTGACGCGCGACCTGCTCGAACTACGCAACCTGACGCAGACCGCCGAACTGATCGTGCGCTGCGCCCAAGCCCGGCACGAGAGCCGGGGCCTGCACTACAGCCGGGACTACCCCGCACTCAGCGCACCCGCGGCGCCGACGATTCTGGTGCCACCCGCGTGTTAGGGCATTTTTCGTTCAGGTATTTACGTATCACCCGCTCCATCGTCATTCTGCGCGGAGCGAAGCGAAGTCGCAGAATCCAGACGCCGCATGGATTCCGCGACTTCGCGCGCAATGACGTCATCACACTGACTGTTCATGACTGAACCGAAACCGCCCTAACACGCGGGCGGCACCAGAATCGTCGGTGCCGCCGGTGCGCTGAGTGCGGGGTAGTCCCGGCTGTAGTGCAGGCCCCGGCTCCCGTGCCG
>CAYTPC010000143.1:0-8912 GCA_964439605.1 uncultured Burkholderiaceae bacterium | reverse complement strand
CATCGCGGTCGTCCCCAGCGCAATGAACGTGGCCGATGCCATCGAGATCGCGCAAACCTGCACGCTCGCCGGTCGCGCCGATCTGATCGCGGGATTTCTCGAAACCCACACCGCACCCGCCACGGTGCGCACCCGTTTGCTGGCGGCGCAGGCCGAAGCCAGTCCCGAAATCACCAGCCGCATCGCCCCCGATGCCGCACGCCCTGCGACCAGCAATCCACTGATCGACGCGGCCAAGAACCTCGCCGCGCAATCTCACCGAAAGGAAATCTGAAATGTCCGCCATCGCTTAACCGCTGAATCTGGGTGATCTGCTCAAGTACGAAGCGCCCAATCTCTACTCGCGCGACCGCGTCACGGTCGCCTCCGGCCAGAACCTGCCGCTGGGCACGGTCGTCGGTACCGTCACGGCCACCGGCAGATTCAAACGGATCGACCCGTCCGCCACCGATGGCACGCAGGTCGCCGCTGGCGGGCTGCTGCAAGCCATCGATGCCGCGCAGGCCGAGCGTGATGACGGCCTGATCGTTTCTCGCCACGCCATCGTCGCCGACCACGCGCTGGCGTGGCCCGATGCCATCACCAGCGCCGAACGACTCACCGCCATTGCGCAACTGAAGGCGCTGGGCGTGATCGTCCGTGAAGGAGCCTGACCATGAACAACCCGTTTGCCAATCCCGCCTTCTCAATGGCCGCGCTGACCGCCGCCATCAATATCCTGCCCAACCGCTATGGGCGGCTGGAAGCATTGAACCTGATGCCCGCCAAGCCCGTGCGCCAGCGCCAGATCGTGGTCGAGGAGATGAATGGCGTGCTCAACCTGCTGCCCACATTGCCGCCCGGATCGCCCGGTACCGTGGGCATTCGCAGCAAGCGCAAATTGCGCTCCTTCGTCGTGCCGCATATCCCGCACGATGACGTGGTGTTGCCGGAGGAAGTGCAAGGCATCCGCGCCTTCGGTTCGGAAACCGAAACCGAGTCCGTGGCGGCGGTCGTCGCGCAGCATCTGGAGACGATGCGCAACAAGCACGCGATCACGCTGGAGCATTTGCGCATCGGGGCGCTCAAGGGCGTGATTCTCGATGCCGATGGTTCGGAGATCTACGACCTGTTCGATGCCTTCGAGATCACGCCGCAGGCGGTGTCGTTCGAGTTGGGCGCGGCAGGCACCAACGTCAAGGCCAAGTGCATGACGGTGCTGGCAACCATCGAGGACAACCTCAAGGGCGAGTTCATGAACGGCGTCCACTGTCTGTGTTCGCCGGAGTTCTTCACCGCGCTCACCGGCCACGCCAAGGTCGAAAAAGCCTTCGAGAACTGGCAGAACGGCGCGATCCTCATCAACGATATCCGGCGCGGTTTCACCTACGGCGGTATCACCTTCGAAGAATACCGGGGACAGGCGACCGATGCCAAAGGCACCGCGCGCCGTTTCATCGCGGCGGGCGAGGCGCACGCCTTTCCGCTGGGCACCATCGACACCTTCGGCACCTACTTCGCGCCCGCCGACTTCAACGAGACGGTCAACACGCTGGGCCAGCCGCTGTACGCGAAGCAGGAGCCGCGCAAGTTCGAGCGGGGCACCGATCTGCATACGCAGTCCAACCCGCTGCCGATGTGCCACCGTCCCGGCGTGCTGGTCAAGCTGACGGTGGCGTGATGGCGCTGATCGAGCGGTTGTACCAGTCCGCTACCCAGGCGGGCTTCACGGTGAGTTGCCGTTGGTTCCCGGCCAGTGGCGCGAAACCGAAGTCCCATCGGGTCGGATTCACTGCACCGGATGACACCGTGCTCGACGGCATGGCTCTCAACACCGACTACGCGATCACCTATCCGGCATCGATGTTCGTGGGGCTGGCTGTGCGTGACACGGTGGAGATCAAACGCCTGCGCTATCAGGTGCGCGATGTCCGGGCCATTGGCGATGGCTCGGAGATGCGCGTCCGACTTGCGAGGATTTGATCCGATGACTGTCCATTCGATCCGCGAGCGCATCGTGCTCGCGGTGCTCGACGCTGTGCGCGCATCAGCGGATTCGCTCGGAGCCACGCTGCATCGCTCGCCCACGGTGGCTATCAGCCGGGAGCAGTCTCCGGCGCTGGTGGTATTCCCCGAGTCCGACGCCATCACCGAGCGCGCCAATGACCGTGTGACGCGCGTGCTGACCCTGCGCCTCGTCGCGCTGGCCCGCGCCGTGCCGCCCGATGTTCCCGAAACCGAAGCCGACCGGCTGCTGACCGCAGCCCATGCCGCGCTGATGGCGGACGTGAACTTGGGCGGCTTGGCACTGGGCATCCACGAGCAGGACTGCGAATGGGAGGTGGAAGACGCCGATGCGGTCGCCGCTTCGATCCCGGCGCGCTACGCCATCACCTACCGCACGCTGGCCCAAGACCTTTCAACCCTCGGATGACATCCATGACTTCCATCGTTCTGACCCGCCCGCACACCCACGCGGGCAAACCCCTCACCGCAGGCGAACGGCTCGATGTGGAACGCAATACCGCCGACTGGCTCATCGCCAACGGCATCGCGCGCCACGACCGCGAGCCTGTTTCCTCCCTGCTGCCACCGGAAGGTGACGGCAAACAGCCGCCCGAATCCAAAACCACTACCCGCAAGGAATCCAAACCATGAGTACCTATGCCAGTTTCCAGGGCCGCGTCTATCTCGGCAAACGCGATGACGCGGGCCTACCCATCGAAGTGCGCTCGCCCGGCAACGTCGCCGAGTTGAAGCTCTCGCTCAAGACTGACGTGCTGGAGCATTACGAAAGCCAGACCGGCCAGCGGTCGCTCGATCACCGCATGGTCAAGCAGAAATCGGCCACCGTGAATCTCACCATCGAGGAGTTCACCAAAGAAAACCTCGCCTTGGCCCTCTACGGCAACCACATCACCGGCACCGGCGGTTCGGTCACTGCAGAACCCATTGGCGGCGACACGCCGGTGATCGGCGACCGCTACTTTCTCGCTCACCCCAAGGTGTCGGCGCTGGTGGTCACCGACTCGTCCAGCACACCCACGCCGTTGACCTTGGGCACCCACTACACGGCGGACACCGATTTCGGTGCCGTCCAGTTTCTGGACACCACGGGATTGACCGCGCCATTCAAGGCCGCCTACACCTACGGCACCACCACAGAGATCGGCATTTTCACGCAATCGGTGCCGGAGCGGTATCTGCGGTTGGAAGGCATCAACACCGCGCAGGGCAACGCCAAGGTGCTGGTCGAGTTGTAGCGCGCGGCCTTCGATCCGTTGAAGGAAATCTCCTTCATCTCGGACGACTACAACAAGTTCGAGTTGGAGGGTTCGCTGCTGGCTGACAACACCAAGCCCTTTGATGCGGTGCTGGGTCAATTCGGAAGGATCGTGCAGCTATGAACGATCTGGACAAACTCGTTCCGCAGGCCGTGGAGATCACGCTCGCCGGTGAAACCGTTGCCGTCAAACCGCTCAAAGTCGGGCAGATGCCCGCCTTTTTACGGGCAATCACGCCGGTGATGCAACAGATCGGCGGTGAGCGCATCGACTGGCTGGCATTGTTTGGCGAACGCGGCGACGACCTGCTGACAGCGGTTGCTATCGCCACCGCCAAACCGCGCGAGTGGATCGACGCACTCGATGCCGACGAAGCGATTCTGCTGGCCGCGAAGGTGATCGAGGTCAACGCGGATTTTTTTACCCGGACGGTGATGCCGCGCCTGAACGGCCTGATCGCGCAAACCAGCGCAGTAGCAGTAGCAACAGGGGCCACGGCTGGTTCGATGCCGTCCAGCACCTGATCGCCCACGGCCACCGGCTGCCCGACATCCTTGACTACACGCTGGCGCAGTTGCGCGGCTTCACCACCGCCACGGTACGCGAGGACGCCGCGCGCGATGCGCGGCTGCTCTCGCTGATCGCCATCGGCACGCGCGGCGACTCGCGCCATCTCGACAACACCCTCGACAGGCTCCAAGACCATGCGCATCACCGTTCGCATCGATAGCAAGGCCGCGCAAGCGCAACTGCGCGATTGGGGCGGTGCGTTCCGCGAGAAGGTCAAGAAGGCAGTGGCACGGGGGATTTCCAGCGAGGCCAGCGATCTCAAACAGGACGTGCGCGGCCATGTCGCGGGTCAGATGACCGTGGTCAAAAAGTCCTTCGTCAAGGGCTTCACCGCCAAGGTACTCGACAAGGACAAGGAGCGCCTGCCCGCGCTCTACGTCGGCTCACGCATTCCGTGGTCGGGCATCCACGAGCACGGCGGGCAGATTGCGGGCCGGATGCTGATTCCGCTGCACGGGCGCGTGGGCCGCAAACGCTTCAAGGAACAAGTCGATGCGCTGATGCGGGGCGGCAATGCGTATTTCATCAAGAACGCCAAAGGAAATATCGTGCTGATGGCTGAAAACATCGCCGAACACGACCGCGCACTGTCCGGCTTCAAGCGCCGTTATCGCAAGGCCGAAGGCATCAAAAAACTCAAACGTGGCGCGGCCATCCCCATCGCTGTATTGGTGCCGCGCGTGACTTTGAAAAAGCGCCTCGATGTCGAGAAGATTGTCGCGGGCCGAATTCCGCGCCTGACGGCGGCCATCGAAGAACAGATTCGCGCGGTAGATTGACATGGCCAACCGGATTTCCGTTCTCGTTGCGCTGGAAGGTGCGGACGAAGGACTCAAGCGCGCCATCACCGATGCCGAGCGCAGTCTGGGTAGCTTGGCGTCCACCGCCAAAACCGCAGGCGACAAGGCTGCTGCCGGGATGGCCGAGGTCAAGGCCGGAATGTCGGCCTTTGGCGATCAGATCAGTCAGGCCAAGACGCAACTGCTGGCATTCCTGACGATCAACTGGGCCGTGGGCAAGGTGCAGGAGATCGTCCAGATCGCCGATGCGTGGGCCACCATGTCCGCGCAGTTGAAACTGGTGACCGCCGGAGAGCGTGAATACACCGTTGCGCAAAAGGAGTTGTTCGCCATCACCCAGCGGATGGGTGCGCCGATTCAGGAAACCGCCACGTTGTACGGCAAACTCCAGAAGGCCGTGCGGATGCTGGGCGGCGAGCAGCGCGACGCGCTGACGCTGACCGAGAGCATCTCACAGGCGCTGGCCCTGTCGGGCACTTCGGCAGATGAGGCGCAATCGGCGCTCGCCAAACTCTCGCAGGCGTTGGCATCGGGCGGTCTGCGCGGCAAGGAGTTCAACGCCATCGTCGGGGCCAGCCCGCGCTTGGCCCAAGCCTTGGCCGATGGCCTGAATGTGCCCATCGGGCGCTTGCGCGTGCTGGCCGAGCAAGGGCGATTGACCGCCGATGAAGTGGTCAACGCGCTGATGAGCCAGAAAGACAAACTCGCCAGCGAATACGCCCAGCTGCCGGTCATGGTGAGTCAGGCCTTCACGCGCTTGACCAATGCTTTCGGTCAGTGGGTCAGCCGCCTCGACGAATCCACCGGCTTCACCGAAAAGCTGGCGCAGGCGCTGACGTGGCTGGCGCAAAACCTCGACACGGTGATGAAGTGGCTCACGCGCATTGCCGAGGTCGGCCTTGCCGTGCTGATTTACCGGTTGATCCCGGCCCTCATCATCGCGTGGCAGACGGCGGGCGCTGCGGCGGTGACAGCGGCCAGCACCACGGCGGCGGCGTGGGCGACGGCGAACCTGTCACTGACCAACGCCATCGCCACGGTCGGCAAGCTGCGCGTGGCCTTCGGTGTGCTGGGCGCGTTTCTGGTCGGCTGGGAGATCGGCACGTGGCTGTCAGAGAAATTCGAGATCGTGCGCAAGGCGGGCATCTTCATGGTCGAGATGCTCATGAAAGGCATCGAACTGCTGCGCTTTCATTGGGAGGTATTTGCTGCCGTCTTCACCTCCGACACCATCGCTGCCGCGACCGAACGCCACAAGCAGCGGCTTGCGGAGATGAACCAGATATTCGCGCAGATGTACGCCGATGCCAGCGAGGGCGCGAATGCGGCCAAGGGCGCAATGAACACCGCCGCCAGTGCCGCCGAGGAAATCGCCCGCCGCCTTGAAGCGGTGCGTCAGGGCACGCAGGAGGCGGTCGGGCGCGGCATCGAGGCGGTGCATGGCGACTGAAAGGCCGTCTTGGCGAAGTCGAACAGTCGGTCGGCAAGGCGCAAGCCACTGTGAATGATGCCACCGCGAAGATGGCCGAAGCCTACAAGGGGCTGACCGCGCAAATCGAAGCCAGTCTCACGCAACAGGTGCAGGCGGTCAAAAACCGCTACGAACAGGAAAAGTCGGAACTCGAACGCGCGTACCAATCCGAAACCACGAAGATCACGCAGTCCACCCAACTGCTCACCGACGCCCTGACCCAGCAGACGGCGCTGCGGCGCACGGCCACCACCGAAACCTTGGGCCTGATCGATCAGGAATCGCAGGCCCGGCGTGAGGCGGCGGCGCGGCAAGGCCAGACCGAGGCCGAGCGTGCGGCCAACGTGCAGCGCGTCGAGAACGACATCCTCGCCACCAAGCGCCAGACCTTGGCGCAGGCGCTGGGTGAATACCGCCAGCACATCGACGCGCTCAATGCCGAGGCCAACCGGCATCTGGCCGAAGTCCAGCGCATCGAACAGGCCAAGCGCCAGTTGTCGATGACGACGGAAGAACGTATCCGCGACATCCAGCGCCAGGGCATGAGCGAGTTTGAGGCCACCGAGGATAGAAAACGCCAGATCGCCGAAATGCAGGAACAGGCGCGCGCGGCGCTGGCCAATGGCGAACTGGAACTTGCGCGCCAACTGGCCCAGAAGGCGATGGACATGGCGGCGCAGGTGGCGAGCAGCCAGACCAACGAAGCCAAGCGAAGCGAAGATGCACGCAGGCAGTCCGAACAGGCTGTCACGCAGGCCGTGCAACTGGAAGCGCAGGCGCGCGAGGCGCGGCGACGGCAGGAATACGATCAGGCCAACACGCTGGAGCAGCAGGCGGCGCAACTGCGCACCGATGCCGCACAGAAGGCGCGCGATGCCGACACGCAGGCCGTGCAAGGCAAGCAAAGCGTGGCGGATGCCATCGACCGTATCCGCCAGTCCGAGGATATTCTCAACCGCTCCCTCGATGCCGAGGCCAGCGCACACCGCACGGCGGCGCAGGAAGCAATCAGCGCGCGCGGTGAAATCGCCAACACGCTGGCACAGACGCAGAGCCAGATCGACCAGATCAGCGCCAAGCTCCGTGAGGGCTTGAAACTCACGCTCGACGCCGACACCTCGCGTTTCGATCAGACGCTGCGCGAACTCGATGCGGCGCTGGCCGAGAAGCAATACCTGCTCCAGATTCAGGCCGATTTGCAGAAAGCGGAGAAGAAGCTCAAGGAATACGAGCAACTGCTCAAGGAAGGCAAAACCCTGCCGGTCGATGCCGATGTCAGCAAGGCGCGCGAGGCGCTGGAACGGCTCAAGACCTATGCCGACCAGAACGCGCAGTTCGAGTTGAAGCTGACTACGGAAAAAGCGCAGGCGGCGATCGGCAATGTCGAACGGCAGATCAACGCACTCAGCCAGATTCAGACGGAATCGCGCCACCTCGTGAACAGCAACGCCGATGCCGCGCGCGCCGAGATCATGAGCCTGAACGGGCTGAGCACGTCGAGCACGCACACGATCTACGTGACGAAGGTGGAAACCAATGCCACGGGCGGGTTGGTCGGCGGCGTGCGGCGCTTTGCTGACGGCGGTGCGGTTGTGCCAGCCTTTCCGCGCATGACCGGCGGCACCGTGCCCGGTTCAGGCAATCAGGACAGCGTGCCACGCGCGCTCGACGCCTGAGCCTTCGTGCTGCGCAAGGCGGCGGTACAGAAATACGGGGCCGGTCGTCTGGCGGCGCTGGCCCGTGGCGTCGCTCGTTTTGCCGTGGGTGGTCGTGTCGCTTCATCCGGCAGCAGCCAGCCGCAGGATGCCGCACCAGATACCAAACCCATTACACCCAAGAAAAACCGGGATGCGGTCGAGGCGATGAAGATGATTGATCTCGGCTTGCAGGGAATGAACGAATACACCAGTTGGCTGCAATGGCACTACGGTGCTTCGGTCAGTCTCAACATGAAGTCCAACACCATGACCTACTACGGCAAGCAGGCGCAGGAGGATCGGCGCACGCTGGGGGAGTTCATGGATCGCAAGCAGCTCACCGGCAACGAGCGTCAGAACTTGGAGCGTATCAAACAGACGTGGCGGCAGGCGATGGCGCAACCGCTGCTTTGGGGCAAAGACCTCGAACGCGATCTGATCGATTACATGGAAAGTCTGGACGGCCAGTTCCTCGCGCACGGCGGTCTGGCGAAATCCGACACCGTCCCCGCGATGCTGACACCCGGCGAATTCGTGGTGAACCGCAATGCGGTGGCGCGGCTGGGCGCGGGCTTCTTCGAGACGCTCAACAACTTGTCCGCGCCTGCGCAAGCCTTGGCGGGCCGCGCGCTGGCCAGCGTGCAGGGCTTTGCCAGCGGCGGCCTGGTGCAGCCCGCCGGTCTTGGCGTGGGCGCTGGCGTGGGCCTGAATCTGCCGCGTCCGGTTCTGTCCGATACCGGCGCGCCCACACGCACCGTGCGCGTCGAACTGGCCGCCGGCGACAACAAGGTCCACGCATCGATCGACGCGCGCGATGAAGCGCGATTGCTGCAACTGCTGCAGGCGGCGCGCTCGCGCACGACTTGAGTCTGGAAACGGTAGCTGACCGCTTCTTTGGCTTCATCACTTTGTATGAGAACAAGAGTTTTTGGTTTCGGTCGCGTTCACTGTTTGGGGGAAACCGCTCCGCGCGGATCAGGCCTCACGCGCAACGGCTCGAGCACCAGCTTCGTTTCGAGCAGGATCATGTCAAGTTGATCTCACGCGGCGGTGAACGATCGCGTTCGTTGATCAGATCCACCTCCTCATCCCTGAGGTGGGCCTGCCCGCC
>CAYTPC010000142.1:0-16379 GCA_964439605.1 uncultured Burkholderiaceae bacterium | reverse complement strand
GCCCGCCACCGAAGCGAAAGGAGCCGCGTGATGCAACTTGAGCTTCTCAACGAACAGGGCCAGTCCGCCGCCAAGGTGGACGCGCCGGAAACCGTCTTCGGCCGCGAATACAACGAGGCGCTGGTGCACCAGATCGTGGTGGCCTATCAGGCCAACGCCCGCCAGGGCACCCGCGCGCAAAAGGATCGCGGCACGGTCAAGCACAGCACCAAGAAGCCTTTCCGTCAAAAAGGCACGGGCAACGCCCGCGCCGGTATGACCTCTTCGCCGCTGTGGCGCGGAGGCGGGCGCATCTTCCCGAACAGCCCGAACGAAAACTTCAGCCACAAGGTCAACAAGAAGATGTATCGCGCCGGCATGGCGTCCATCCTCTCGCAGCTTGTGCGCGACGGACGGCTGGCCGTGATCGACTCGATCAAGGTCGATTCGCCCAAGACCAAGCCGCTGGCCGCCCGCTTCAAGGCCATGAAGCTGGACTCGGTGCTGGTCATCGCCGACCAGGTCGATGAAAACCTGTACCTGGCTTCCCGCAACCTCGGCCGTGTGCTGGTGGTCGAGCCGCGCTACGCCGATCCGCTGTCGCTGGTGTACTACAAGAAGGTGCTGGTCACCAAGGGCGCCATCGACCAGCTCAAGGAGATGTACGCATGAGCCGCATCAATCCCGCGCCCGCCGAGCGCCAGTTCGACGAGGGCCGCCTGATGCAAGTGCTGGTGGCGCCCGTCATTTCGGAGAAGGCCACCATGGTGGCCGAAAAATCCAACGCCGTGGTCTTCAAGGTCCTGCGCAACGCGACCAAGCCTGAAATCAAGGCTGCCGTCGAGCTGCTGTTCAAGGTCGAGGTCAAGGCGGTGTCCGTGCTCAACGTCAAGGGCAAGACCAAGCGTTTTGGCCGTACCGTGGGCCGGCGCGATCATGTCCGCAAGGCCTACGTCCTGCTCAAGGAAGGCCAGGCGCTCAACCTTTCGGGGGAGGCCGCGTAAATCATGGCTGTCATCAAGCTCAAACCCACTTCGCCGGGCCGCCGCGGCCAGGTCAAGGTCACGCGCGATCACCTGCACAAGGGCGATCCGTTCGCGCCGCTGCTGGCCCCGCGCCACCAGAAGGCCGGCCGCAACAACAACGGCCACATCACCGTCCGGCACAAGGGCGGCGGCCATCGCCACCACTACCGGATCGTCGATTTCCGCCGCGACAAGGACGGCATCGCCGCCAAGGTCGAGCGCATCGAGTACGACCCCAACCGCTCCGCCCACATCGCGCTGCTGTGCTATGCCGACGGCGAGCGCCGCTACGTCATCGCCGCGCGCGGCGTGGAGCCGGGCGCCAAGCTGATGAGCGGTGCCGAGGCGCCGATCCGCGCCGGCAACACGCTGCCGATCCGCAACATTCCGGTCGGCTCGACCATCCACTGCATCGAGCTCAAGCCCGGCGCGGGCGCGCAAATCGCCCGTTCCGCCGGCGCGTCGGCCACGCTGCTGGCGCGCGAAGGCGTGTATGCCCAGGTGCGCATGCGCTCGGGCGAGGTGCGCAAAGTGCACATCGAGTGCCGCGCCACCATCGGCGAGGTCGCCAACGAAGAGCACAGCCTGCGCCAGTTCGGCAAGGCCGGCGTCAAGCGTCACATGGGCATCCGCCCGACCGTGCGCGGCGTGGCCATGAACCCGATCGACCACCCGCACGGCGGCGGCGAAGGCCGCACCGGCGAGGGCCGCGCGCCCGTGGACCCCTGGGGCAACCTCACCAAGGGCTACCGCCCCCGCAACAACCGCCGCACGCAAGGCATGATTGTCTCGCGGCGCAAGAAATAAGAGGCAACCATGGCTCGTTCACTCAAAAAGGGTCCATTCGTTGACCACCACCTGCTCGCCAAGGTCGACAAGGCCGCCGCCAGCAAGGACAAGAGGCCGATCAAAACCTGGTCGCGCCGTTCCATGATCCTGCCCGATTTCATCGGCATGACCATTGCCGTGCACAACGGCAAGCAGCATGTGCCGGTGTACGTGACCGATCAGATGATCGGCCACAAACTGGGCGAGTTCGCCATGACGCGCACCTTCAAGGGGCACGCGGCGGACAAGAAAGCCAAGAAGTAAGGACCTGATTGATGGAAACACGTGCAGTCCTCCGCGGCGTGCGCCTGTCGGCCGACAAGGGCCGGCTGGTGGCCGACCTGATCCGCGGCAAGAAAGTCGATCAGGCCCTGAACACGCTCGCTTTCACGCGCAAGAAAGCCGCGCTCATCGTGCGCAAGGCGCTTGAATCGGCGATCGCCAACGCCGAACACAACGAAGGCGCCGATATCGACGAGCTTCGCGTCACCACCGTTCACATCGAGCAGGGCACCACGCTCAAGCGTTCCGGCGCCCGCGCCAAGGGCCGCGGCGCGCGCCTGTCCAAACCCACGTGCCATGTGTACGTGGCGGTGGGTAACTAAAGCAGGTCCGAAGGAATACAAATGGGACAGAAAATCCATCCGACCGGCTTCCGCCTCCCCGTCACGCGCGACTGGTCCAGCCGCTGGTACGCCAGCAACCGCGACTTCGCCGGCATGCTGGCCGAAGATATCAAGGTGCGCGAGCACCTGAAGACCAAGCTCAAGAGCGCCGCCGTCTCGCGCGTGCTGATCGAGCGCCCCGCCAAGAGCGCCCGCATCACCATCTACTCGGCGCGTCCGGGCGTGGTGATCGGCAAGAAGGGCGAGGACATCGAAAACCTTAAGCGCGACCTGGGCCGGCAACTGGGCGTACCGGTGGCTGTGAACATCGAGGAAGTGCGCAAGCCCGAAATCGATGCACAACTGATCGCCGACAGCATCACCCAGCAGCTTGAAAAGCGCATCATGTTCCGCCGCGCCATGAAGCGCGCCATGCAGAACGCGATGCGCCTGGGAGCGCAGGGGATCAAGATCATGTCGGCCGGCCGTCTGAACGGCATCGAAATCGCGCGCACCGAGTGGTATCGCGAAGGCCGCGTGCCGCTGCACACGCTGCGCGCGGACATCGACTATGGCTTCTCCGAAGCCAAGACAACCTATGGCGTCATCGGCGTCAAGGTCTGGGTCTACAAAGGCGATACGCTGGGCCGCAACGACTTGCCGGCCGCTGCCGAAACGCCGCGCCCAGAAGAAGAGCGCCGTCCGCGCGGTCCGCGCCGCGATGGCCGCGGCGGTGACCGTCCGGGTGGCCGAGGCCCACGCGCCGGCGCACGTGCCGGCGGCAACGCCGCACCCGCCGACGGCAGCGACAAGCCCGCCGAAGCCGGAGGTGCAGATACCTCGAAACCCGCCGTTAAGCGCGTCCGCAAAGCCGCGCCCGCTGCAGCAGCGGACGGCGCCAAGACCGAATGAACACCGGTCTTCGAACCACGGAGTAAACAAACATGCTGCAACCTGCACGCAGAAAGTTCCGCAAGGAACAGAAAGGCCGTAACACCGGCATCGCGACACGTGGCAATGCGGTCGCTTTCGGTGATTTCGGTCTCAAATCAGTTGACCGCGGCCGCTTGACGGCACGCCAGATCGAAGCCGCACGCCGTGCGATCTCGCGCCACGTCAAGCGCGGCGGCCGCATCTGGATTCGCGTCTTTCCTGACAAGCCGATCTCGACCAAGCCCGCCGAAGTCCGGATGGGCAATGGCAAGGGCAACCCCGAGTACTACGTGGCCGAAATTCAGCCAGGCAAGGTGATCTACGAGATCGTCGGTGTCCCCGAGGAACTCGCGCGCGAGGCATTCCGCCTGGCAGCAGCCAAGCTGCCGCTGCGCACCACTTTCGTCGCACGCCAACTTGGCGCCTGATCGAGGAGAAGCGAACATGGCAACCAAGAAAAAAGACGTTACGGCGTCGAAAGCACAGTCACTGCGTAACAAGGACATCGCTGGCCTGCAGGCCGAAATCAAGGATCTGCAAAAAGCCCACTTTGGACTGCGGATGCAGAAAGCCACGCAGCAGCTGTCCAATACGGGATCGCTGCGAGTGACCCGCCGCGACATCGCGCGCGCCAAAACCATCTTGGCGCAGAAGCAAGCCGCCGCCGAGTAAGGAAGCTGAATATGACGGAAACCCAGAAGTCCCTCAAGCGCACCTTGATTGGCAAGGTGGTGAGCGATAAGCGTGCCAAGACGGTCACGGTCGCGGTGGAACGCCGCGTCAAGCATGAGCTGTATGGCAAGATCGTCGTGCGCACGAGCAAATACCATGCGCATGATGAAAAGGGTGAGTACCACCTTGGCGACATTGTCGAGATCACGGAGAGCCGGCCGATCTCGAAGTCCAAGAATTGGATCGCTACCCGCCTAATCGAAAAGGCTGCGGCCGTCTAAGACGAACCGCCCTTCACGACCCTGAAAAACGGCCCACAACGTGGGCCGTTTTCTTTTTGCGGTGCGCCCAACATGGGCGCACTTGTACGTGCTCAGGCCGTTTGCGCCCTGCTGCTCACGTAGCCCGCTCGGCAATCCTGTTGCCACACCGCCACGGTCCAGATCGTCCGGGCCATCTGAGTCGCCTGCACCACAATCACGACATCGGCCAAGCGCCTGGGCTGCCTGGCCTTGATGCGGACCATGAATACTGGGTCGCGCTTTTGTCCATCCAGTCGTCCCTGATGCAGCATGTAATCAATAGTGAAATAATTACACGAATGTATACTGAAATAGCGCGCCATCTATGATGTTCCGTCTGCCATTAATAACTTGCGCGCCTTATTAATCAGATCAATTATAGATTAATTCATATATGAAATATCGATTTATGATGGTTTTTTTCCTGGCATCCATGCTCGGCGCCTGTGCCAAACCGACGACATTCCCGCCGGGAGCGGTGGTGCGCGATGTACCAGCCAATCGTCCGCAAGAAGGAGCCACTCGTGACGCGCAAGGGTGCATTCCTTCAGCAGGCTACAGTTGGTGCGCACGCACCCAAAGCTGCGAACGGCCACAGGAGTTGACGGCGGCGAAGGGTCTCAAGAACGACCGCGAGACCTTTGATCGCTATTGCCGAACAACTACGAACAAGAGCACAACCAAGGCGAAGAAGCACGCGAAGTCGTCCCGGTAACCCGGCAGGGTGGTACCGTGGTCTTTGATGGGGCCGGTGGCCAGGACGCGCAATGGGTGGACTCGCACTCATGCGCACGCCGAAACGGCACTCTCATAGGGGAGAAAGAAAAAGCCCGGAAGCCTTTGAGCGCTTACGGGCTTGAGTGTGGTCCCGCCGCCAGGAATCGAACCTGGATCTCAGCCTTCGGAGGGCCGAATTCTATCCATTGAAATACGGCGAGAACGTTTCCCGCCTCATCCGGGCGGAAGCTAGAGATTATCGCCGATCCTGCTTGAGCTTTCCATCCTGGTGCCCGCAGTTGAACGCACTCGGCGTGCTGGGAGGCCTCTACCCCCTCATGACCGGCCCATCCCGGCTTGGGGCCGCATGCTGCGTTGCAAGTGCTCGCTCGCCGGTTACCAAGCATGCATGCGGAACGGATGCGTCATACAGCCATTGCGGCAACTCCCCCCGAAACGTTACACTGGGTTCCTTGGGCCATCAACCGGGAATTGCGACTTTGCTCCTAGGTCCGAGTACGCAAGCCCCGTGACCAAGCACATCTGTGCCAGTCGATATGCACGCCATCGTTGCGCGCGCCCGCAAGTAGCGCAGACTGCAAAACACACATGCTGGCCGTTGGTTCGCCACCCTTCAGGGTGGCTTTGTGTTTTTCATATTATAAAATTGTTGCAAATTTTACGATTAAATTCAGTTTGATTACAGTTGTTAACATTTCGATTCGACGCGATCGCAGCCAAGATTGATGCCGGACCGTTTTTCGACCGTAATCATCCTGCACCAATCGGCTCCAACAAAAGGACACATACATGCCTGCATCACAGGGCTTTCGCTCTTCCATGATCTTGGCGCGCTGGAGTGCGTTCGCATTTGCCGCCGCAACCCTGTTTTCATTGGGCGCTTGCGGCAAGAAGGACGCCCCGGCGGCCGGCGCAGGCGCCCCACCCCCATTGCCAGAAGTCGGCGTGGTGACTGCCACGCCGGGCAACGTCGGTCTGTTGGTTGAACTGCCCGGCCGGCTCGAAGCCTCGCGTGTCTCGCAGGTACGGGCGCGCGTGGCCGGCATTCTGCAGCAGCGGCTCTTCCAGGAAGGAAGCGACGTGAAGGCGGGCCAGGTGCTGTTTCACATTGATCCAGCGCCCTACCAAGCCGCGGCACAAAGCGCCCGCGCCACCTTGGCGCGCGCCGAGGCGAATCTGGCGCAAGCCAAGGCATTGGCCGATCGGTACAAGCCGCTGGTCGAAGTCAACGCCGTGAGTCAACAAGACTATGCGAACGCGGTGGCTGCCGCCAAGTCAGCCGCGGCCGACGTGGCAGCGGGTCACGCAGCGGTTACGACCGCGAACATCAACCTCGGTTACGCCACGGTGACGGCGCCCATCTCAGGCCGCATTGGCCGCGCGCTGGTCACCGAAGGCGCTCTGGTCGGCCAAGGCGATGCGACGCAACTCGCGGTGATCCAGCAGATCGATCCGATTTACGTGAACTTCACACAATCGGCCAGCGAAGTCCTGAAGCTGCGCCGCGCAATGGATGCGGGCATCTTCCAGCGCGCCGGCGCCAAAGGCGCGAGTGTGCGCATCATGCTCGACGACGGCAGCGAGTACCCGATTCCCGGCAAGCTGATCTTCTCTGACCTTACGGTGGATTCAACCACCGGCCAAATCACTTTGCGCGCCGAGGTGCCCAACCCCCAGAAGATGCTGCTGCCGGGCTTGTACGTGCGCGGACTGCTCCAGCAAGCGCAGATGAGCGACGCCATCACGGTGCCGCAGCAAGCCGTCACACGCACGCAGCAGGGCGACACGCTGACCGTGGTGAGTAACGACGGCAAGCTCAGCACGCGGCAGGTGAAGATCAGTACCGCGCAAAACAACCGGTGGGTGGTGCTCGAAGGTTTGAAGGCCGGCGAAAAAGTGATGGTCGATGGCTTCCAGAAGCTGCAGATGCTGCCGCCGGGCACGCCCGTCAAGCCGGTGCCGTGGCAACCGCAATCCTCCCAAGCCGCCGGCACCGCCAAAGCCCCGGCCACCGACAGCGCGAAGAAGCCCTAAGCCCTAATAAGAAAAGAAGGAGCGCGGTCCATGGCCAAGTTTTTCATCGATCGCCCCATTTTTGCGTGGGTGATCGCACTGTTCATCATCGTCGTCGGCGCGGTGTCGATCACGCAGTTGCCGATCTCGCAGTACCCGCCCGTGGCGCCGCCGGCCATCGTTATCAGCGCCGCCTATCCGGGCGCCTCGGCGCAGACATTGGAAGACAGCGTGCTGTCGGTGATCGAGCGCGAAATGAACGGCTCACCCGGCATGATCTACATGGAGTCGGTGGCGCAGGCCGACGGCACGGGCACCGTCACTGTCACGTTCGAAACCGGCACCAACCCCGACCTCGCGCAGGTGGACGTGCAGAACCGCCTCTCGCGCGCCACGCCGCGGCTGCCCGCCGCGGTCACGCAGCAGGGCGTGCGGGTGGACAAGTCGCGCACCAACTTCCTGCTGGTGACGGTGCTGTCCTCGGACAACCCGGCCATCGACCCGATCGCGCTCGGCGACTACGCGGCGCGCAACGTGGTGCCCGAATTGCAGCGCGTGCCCGGCGTCGGGCAGGCGACCCTGTTCGGCGCCGAGCGCGCCATGCGCATCTGGATCGATCCGGCCAAGCTGCAAGGCTTCAATCTCTCGCCGGCCGACGTCAACAGCGCGATCCGCGCGCAGAACGCCCAGGTGGCCTCGGGCGTGATCGGCGATCTGCCGAACGCGCCGGGCCAGACCATCGCCGCGACGGTGGTGGTCAACGGCCAGCTTTCGACGGTTGGGCAGTTCGGCAACATCGTGCTGCGCGCCAACCCGGACGGCTCGACGGTGCGGCTGCGCGACGTGGCGCGCATCGAGCTCGGCGGCCAGAGCTACGCGACCTCGGCGCGCCTAAACGGCGAACCGTCGGTGGGCATGGGCGTGCAGCTCGCGCCCAGCGGCAACGCGCTGGCTACCGCGAAGGCGATCCGCGCCAAGATGGAGGAACTCTCCAAGTTCTTCCCCGAGGGCGTGAAGTGGACCATCCCCTTCGACACCTCGCACTTCGTGAGTCTCTCCATCACCGAAGTCGTGAAAACGCTGTTCGCGGCGGTGGTGCTGGTGTTCGCCGTGATGTTCCTGTTCCTGCAGAACTGGCGCTACACGATCATTCCGACCATCGTGGTGCCGATCGCGCTGCTGGGCACCTTCGCGACGCTGCTGGCGCTCGGTTTCTCGATCAACGTGCTGACCATGTTCGGCATGGTGCTGGTGATCGGCATCGTGGTGGACGACGCGATCGTGGTGGTGGAGAACGTCGAGCGCATCATGAGCGAGGAAGGACTTTCGCCGCTCGAAGCCGCGCGCAAGGGCATGCGCCAGATCTCGGGCGCGATCATCGGCGTGACGGTGGTGCTGGCCTCGGTGTTTGTGCCGCTGGCCTTTTTCTCGGGCTCCACGGGCAACATTTACCGCCAGTTCTCGGTGGTGATGATGGCCTCGATCGGCTTCTCGGCCTTCATGGCGCTGTCGCTCACGCCGGCGCTGTGCGCGACGCTGCTCAAGCCGGTCGAAGCCGGGCATCACCATGAGAAAACCGGCTTCTTCGGCTGGTTCAACCGCGGCTTCACGCGTACCGCCAAGAGCTATGAAAGCCTGGTGGCGCGCATCCTGCGGCACGCGGGGCGCTATCTGCTGATTTATGCCGCGATCATCGGCGCGGTGGTGCTCGTCTACCGGCTGCTGCCGACCTCCTTCCTGCCGCAGGAAGACCAGGGCAACATCACCGTGAGCGTGCAACTGCCGCCGGGCGCGACGCAGGAACGCATGCTGAAGGTGATGAAGGAAGTCGAGAGCTACCTGCTCAAGCAGCCCGAAGTCGAAAACATGGTCAGCGTGCTCGGCTTCAGCTTCTTCGGCCAGGGGCAGAACGCGGGGCTGGCCTTCGTGACGCTCAAGGACTGGGACCTGCGCAAGGACCCGTCGCAAACCGCCGACGCGCTGGCCCAGCGCGCTGCCGGTGCGCTCTCGGGCATTCGCGACGCCTTCATTCTGCCGCTGAGCCCGCCGCCGATCCCCGAACTCGGCAGCGCCAGCGGCTTCACCTTCCGCTTACAGGATCGCGCCAGCGCGGGCCACAATGCGCTGATCCAGGCGCGCAACCAGTTGCTCGGCATGGCCGCCGGCAGCCCTCTACTCGCCAAGCGCCCGCCGGTGCGACCCGACGGCCTCGAAGACGCGCCGCAACTGCAAATCGACATCGACCGCGACAAGGCGAACGCGCTGGGCGTGAGCTTCGACGCCATCAACTCGACGCTCTCGACGGCGCTGGGCTCGGCCTACATCAATGATTTTCCGAACCAGGGCCGCTTTCAGCGCGTGGTCGTGCAGGCCGACGCGCCGGCGCGGATGCAGCCCGACGATCTACTGCGGCTCAACGCCAGCAACAGCCAGGGCCAGTTGGTGCCGCTGTCGGCATTCGCGAGCACGCGCTGGGTCACGGGCGCGCAGCAAACGGTGCGCTACAACGGCTATCCGGCGGTGCGCATCTCGGGTTCCGCGGCGCCGGGCCACAGCTCGGGCGTGGCGATGGCGGAGATGGAACGGCTCGCTTCGCAATTGCCCCGGGGCTTCGGCTACGAATGGACCGGCCAATCGCGCGAAGAAAAGCGCGCCGGCTCGCAGGCCATGATCCTCTACGGCTTCGCGATCCTCGCGGTGTTCCTGTGCCTGGCGGCGCTGTATGAAAGCTGGACCATTCCGATGGCCGTGATCCTCGTGGTGCCGCTGGGCGTGCTCGGCGTGCTGCTGGCGACGCTGATCCGGGCCTATGCGAACGACGTGTATTTCCAGGTCGGGCTGATCACGATCATCGGCCTGTCGGCCAAGAACGCGATCCTGATCATCGAGTTCGCCAAAGACATGCAGGCGCAAGGCCGCAACGTGATCGAATCGGCGCTGGCGGCGGCGCACCTGCGCTTCCGGCCGATCATCATGACCTCGCTGGCTTTCGGCCTGGGCGTGCTGCCGCTGGCGCTGGCCACAGGAGCCGGCTCGGCGAGCCAGCGGGCGATCGGTACCGGCGTGCTCGGCGGCATGCTGACCGGCACCTCGCTGGCGGTGTTCTTCGTGCCGATTTTCTTCGTCGTCGTGCGCAGTCTGTTCAAGGGCAGCGCGCGCCAGCACGAAATGGACAAACGCCATGCGTTGGCCGCGGGCATCGAGGAGGAACACCACTAATGCGCTTCATGAAACTCACCCCGCTCGCACTGGCCTCGTTGGCCGCGCTGACCACGCTAATGGCCGGGTGCTCGATGGCGCCGACCTACGAGCGCCCGGAAGCGCCTGTGCCCTCGACCTTCCCGAACACGCCAGCCTCCACCGCGGATGCAACGCCGGCCGCCGAAATCGACTGGCGCCAGTACTTCACCGACCCGCGCCTGGCCGGCCTGATCGAAACGGCACTGGCCAACAACCACGACCTTCGTATCGCGATCCAAAACATCGAGCAGGCGCGCGCGCGGTTCCGCATCGAGCGTTCAGCGCAATTTCCAAACCTGGGATTGAACGCTTCGATGACGCGCGGCCGCCCCTCGCAATTCGGCCCCGGCGTTTACGAAAGCGATACGGTCAACCTCGGCATCGCCGGCTGGGAACTCGACTTTTTCGGACGCCTGCAGAGCCTGAAAGAATCGGCGCTCGCGCAGTACCTGGCAACCGAGGAAGCGCGCAAGGCAACGCAGATCAGCCTGATTGCGGCTGTCGCCAACGGCTGGCTCACGCTGCTGGCCGACGAGGCGCAATTACAAATCACACGCGATACGCTGCAGACGCGCATCGAAAGCCAGAGGCTCATCCAGATCAGCTTCAACAATGGTGTGATCTCCGAAATCGACCTGCGCCAAGCCCAATCGCTGACCGAGAACGCGCGCGCCACCTACGCGCAGCAACAGCGTGTACGTGCGCAGGACGAAAATGCGCTCGCGGTGTTGCTGGGCGCGCCAGTGCCGCCCGAAGCCCTCGTCTTGGGCGCCCGCGCGCTGGATGGCGTCGCACCGATGGCCGATCTCCCCGCAGGCTTGCCTGCCGATTTGCTCACGCAGCGCCCCGACATCCGCGCGGCCGAACAGCAGTTGATCGCGGCCAATGCGAATATCGGCGCCGCGCGTGCCGCTTTCTTTCCCCGCGTCACCTTGACCAGCATGATCGGCACCGCGAGCAACGATCTATCGAACTTGTTCGACAGCGGCACCAAGGCATGGACCTTCGCGCCGCAGTTGGTATTGCCGATCTTCAATGCCGGCGCCAACATCGCACAACTGGACTCGGCCAAGGCCGGCCGCGAGATCGCGCTGGCACAGTATGAGAAAACGATTCAATCGGCCTTTCGCGAGGTGGCCGATGCACTGGCCGGCCGCGCCACATTCAGCGAACAACTGCGCGCGCTGCGTGCGCAGACCGAGGCGGAAACGGCGCGTTTGAAGCTGGCCAACCTGCGTTACCGCAATGGCGTCGCAAGCGCACTGGACCTGCAAGACGCCCAGCGCTCGCTGTTCGCCGCCCAGCTCCTGGCGGTGCAAACGCAACTGGCACAGCTACAGAACCAAGTCACGCTTTACAAGGTGCTCGGCGGCGGCTGGACGCCTCCCGAAGACGCACTTTCCCCAGCAAGCTGAGGAACTCTCCTTTTATAATTATTGGTTAATTTCCGAAGCCCTTAATTTGAGGACGCCATGAGCGAAGCGCACCAACCGGTTACCGAAAAAGGCCATACCGGCTCCATCGAAAACCAGAAACAACCGCCATCCACCGGCTTCTTCGTATTTGCCGTCGCGATCCTGGCCATCGTCGGTCTTATGGTTTACGTCAACCTGGCCTACACGCCTTCGGGCACCGGATCCAACCTGTCTGGCGCCGCGAAGGAAGCCTACGAACGCGACCAGAGCCTGCGCCTGCAGCGCGTGGGCAGCGTTGAGCTCCAGTTGGCCAAAGCCAAGCACGAGCCCGTCACTGGCGAAGCGGTGTTCCACGGCCAATGCTTTGCCTGCCACAATCCGCCGGGCCTGCCGGCCGCGCCGCACTTCGGCGACGCCAGCGCTTGGGGACCGCGTATCGCCAAAGGCTTTGACACACTGCTGACGCACGCGCTCAAGGGCTTCAACACCATGACGCCGCAAGGTGGCGGTAATTACAGCGATTTCGAAATCGCCCGCGCCGTGGTCTACATGGCCAATTCCGGCGGCGCCAACTTCCCTGAGCCAGCCGCCCCTGCCCCCGCAGCGGACGCCGGCGCCGAAGCGAACAAGTAATCGACCCTGCAAAATTCATCCGGGCACGCTGGCGGCGGTCCGGATACTGAATTCCCCCGCCTCCAACGCCGCGTGCAAAGGCATCGGCGCTTACATCGATTTCTACAACGCCTGCCGCCCGCATCGGGTCGGCTCAGGACGAGCGCCGGGTCGAGTCTGCAAACAGCTTGACGCTTCGCTCGAAAGCGCACGCGAAAAGGCTGCCCCGCGCAAGGCGCGATCTCTGCACAGGATCGCACGGGCAAAAAAAACCGGGCACAAGAAACTTGTGCCCGGTACTCTATTTCAGTCGGAAGAAATCCCTTTATGAGGGCCTTCCTTGCTTCCCTGGCGCCCATGCAATGGCGCCCTGAAGGCGGGGCCTCAAGCCCGCGCCTGCATCATCAGAAGCGATAGCCAACACCCACGCCGAGGAGCCACGGATTGAGCTTGACCTTGGAGAGTTTTTCACCGGTGGCGGCAAGCTTGACGTCGGCACCGATCTGCGCGTACTTCACGTCGAAGTTCACGAACCAGCTCTTGTCGACTTGGATGTCCACGCCAGCGCCGGCGGCCAGGCCCCAGCTATTGCGGCTCAACTTCAGCGGGATGTTCGCAACCGGAACATTCAGGTTGCTCGAGAAGATGCGCGTGTAGTTAAGACCCAGACCCGCATACGGACGGATGACGCCATTGGGGATGAAGTGGTACTGAACCATCAGCGTCGGCGGCAGATACTTGAAGCTGCCGATATCAGCCCTGCCGACTGCGCTCTTCTCGACCGTCACACGGTTGCGCTGGGGCACGGTGAGCACCAGTTCCGTGGCGATGTTCGGCGTCCAAAAGTAGCTCACGTCGACTTCGGGGATCCACTTGTTGTTGACCGTGATGGCATCGGACGGAACTGCCAACGCAGCGATCGGATCCGACTTGTTAGCCATATTGAGATGGACTGCACGCCCACGAACGAGCCAGTTGCCTTGCGCTTCCTCAGCGAACGCGGGGGTGCTCAAGACGGCGGCGCCGATCAGGGCGGCTTGCAGGAGACGGCTATGTTTGATCATGATTTGATTGCCTTTTCAGTGGGTGATATTCATTTTCTCCCCTAACGAACCGTCAGGGTAAAACCCTAGTCTCTTATATGTAGTGGGCTCAGCATTCTGATCTGAGACAAACCCACGTAATCCCGAATGGGAAGATGGGTTTTATGTTGCGTATTTGCGTCGCCCAAGACGGGGGATACCTACAATGTCCGTCATGTCTTCGTTTGGCCAGCATGCTGCGCAACAGGTGGCCGATTCGCCACTGCTTTCCCATCTCAACCCCGAACAGCGTGCCGCGGTCACGCTGCCCGAAGAGCATGCCTTGATTCTGGCCGGCGCGGGCTCCGGCAAGACGCGGGTGCTGACCACACGCATTGCCTGGCTGCTGCAGACCGGGCAGATCGGCGCGGGCGGCATTCTTGCGGTGACTTTCACCAACAAGGCGGCCCGGGAAATGCTGGCGCGCCTGACGGCCATGCTGCCGGTGAACGTACGCGGCATGTGGATCGGCACTTTTCACGGGCTGTGCAATCGCTTCTTGCGCGCGCATTGGAAACTTGCCGGCCTGCCATCGACCTTCCAGATCCTCGACACCCAGGACCAGCTTTCGGCGATCAAGCGGCTGATGAAGCAGTTCGACGTTGACAGCGAGCGCTTTCCCGCCAAGCAGATCCAGTGGTTCATCGCCGGCGCGAAGGAAGATGGGCTGCGCCCGCCCGACATCGTGGCGCGCAACCTTGAGGATCGCAAGAAGGTCGAGCTTTATCAGCTTTACGAAGAGCAATGCCAGCGTGAAGGAGTCGTCGATTTTGGCGAACTCATGCTGCGCAGCTACGAACTGCTGCGCGACGACGATCCGATCCGCGAGCACTATCAGCGGCGTTTTCGCCATATCCTGATCGACGAGTTCCAGGACACCAACCGGCTGCAGTACGCCTGGATCAAGATGCTTTCGGGCCGCACCGTGGAGGGCCGCTTCGAGCCCGGCGCGAATAGTGTGTTCGCGGTGGGCGACGATGATCAGAGCATCTACGCCTTCCGCGGCGCGCGCGTGGGCAACATGAGCGACTTCGTGCGGGAGTTTCATGTCAAGCACCAGATCAAGCTCGAGCAGAACTATCGCAGCTACAGCAACATCCTCGATTCGGCCAACGCGCTGATTGACCACAATACCCGTCGCCTGGGTAAAAACCTGCATACCGAACGCGGGCCGGGCGAGCCGGTGCGCGTCTATGAGGCTGCAAGTGACTTCGCCGAGGCGCACTGGGTGGTCCAAGAAATGCGCCAGCTCGTGCGCGAAGGCATGGCGTGCAAGGAAATCGCGGTGCTCTACCGCAGCAACGCGCAAAGCCGGGTGCTTGAAACGGCGCTTTTCAATGCGGGGATTGCATATCGCGTCTACGGCGGATTGCGGTTCTTCGAGCGCGCCGAGATCAAGCATGCCTTGGCTTATCTGCGTCTGCTCGAGAACAAAGATGACGACACCAGCTTCCTGCGCATCGTGAACTTCCCGCCGCGCGGCATTGGCTTGCGCAGTACCGAGCAATTGCAGGACGCGGCGCGCGCGGCAGGCTGTTCGCTCTACGACGCGGTGGAACGGCTTGGCGGTCGATCCGGCGCGAATCTTTCGGCCTTCATTGCGAAACTCGACGTACTGCGCGAGCAGGCGCAAGGGCGCAGCCTGCGCGAAATCATCGAATTGGTGCTCGAGCACAGCGGCCTCCTTGAACACTACAGGGCCGATCGCGAAGGCGCCGACCGTATCGAGAATCTGGAAGAACTGGTCAATGCCGCCGAGAGCTTCGTCACGCAGGAGGGCTTCGGACGCGACGTCATCGCGCTACCGGTCGATGAACTGCGTCAATCCCCGGCAAGCCAGGGTATCGATCCCGCCCGGCCCTTGCTCGACGAGGCCCTGCCGCCGCCTGATGCCGATACCGGCGAAACACTCAGCCCGCTCGCCGCGTTCCTGGTGCATGCCGCACTCGAATCGGGAGACAACCAGGCGCAGGCCGGACAGGATGCGGTGCAACTGATGACGGTGCACTCGGCCAAGGGTCTGGAGTTCGATGGCGTGTTCATTACCGGCCTGGAGGAAGGGCTGTTTCCGCACGAAAACGCACTGAGCGATCGCGACGGCCTCGAAGAGGAACGCCGTCTGATGTACGTTGCGATCACCCGTGCGCGCCAGCGTTTGTACCTGAGCCATTCGCAGACGCGCCTGTTGCACGGGCAGACCCGCTACAACCTGCGCAGCCGCTTTTTTGACGAATTGCCTGAAGCGGCACTGAAATGGCTCACGCCGAAAAATGCCCGCTTCGCATCACCGGGTTTGGGTTATGGTGGGTACGACGGTGGCTATACAAGCACGCGCGCGGTGGAACGCGAAGCAGCAGCCGCGCCGGCGCCGATGCGCAAAGACGCGCCGCATGGCCTGCGCGTGGGCATGCAGGTTTTTCACACCAAGTTCGGGGAAGGCGCAGTGCTCGCGCTTGAAGGCAGCGGCGACGACGCGCGCGCGCAAGTGCGATTCAACCGCCACGGCGTCAAGTGGCTCGCGCTGAGCGTGGCCAAGCTCACACCGATCGAATAATCATCTCAGTTATTCATGGTGCTGCGTGCGACCTATGCCCCATGAAACTGGCGCAACAAAGGCCAGGAATCCCGTGGCACGGCTTGGCCGGGCCACTGGTATTGCCCCCGGAGAGTGGGGCTGAGGGCTGCACGAAGTGGGGGAAGCCTGGGGGGAGTGTCATCTCAGTTGCTCCACCGCGCGGCTCACGACGCATGAAACTGGCGCAGCTAAGCCCAGGAATCCCGTGGCCCGGCTTGTCCGGGCCACTGGGATTGCCCCCGGAGAGGGGGTTGGCGTAGCGACACGAAGTGCGCGAAGCCTGGGGGTGAACTTCACTCTAGATCGAACACCGCAACCGACTCCACGTGCGCAGTGTGCGCAAACATGTTCACCACGCCG
>CAYTPC010000141.1:0-6814 GCA_964439605.1 uncultured Burkholderiaceae bacterium | reverse complement strand
ATCGCAGACGGGCGGCGAGCGAGGTGCCGCCCTCTCAGTCCGGCGCCTGCACCACGCGATCGGATTCCTCGTCGGCCAACACATTGTCGGCATCGAGCAGACTCGCGTCGCTCAAGTCCAGGCCCGTCTCCTCGGACAATTCATCCAGCACGCCACTATCGTCCGCTTCTTCGAGTTCGGGCGGCTCGAATTCGCGCCCCTTCCTTTTCTTGCCTGCGGCAACACGGACGGAATTGCTTGTCTTCTTGTACAAATCGGCGCGTGTCATGGTGAATTCCCTCTGGCAGTCGGAATGGATGGGCATGGGTGAATGTTTACACTTTCTATGGTGCCCTCAATCGTTTGCATGCGCCAGTGCTACGAACGCAAGAAAGAGCGAATACAAGCAAAAAATCAATCCTGCAGTGTGGCGCCGTGGATACGCTCATGCGTCGCACCAGGCGCGTGGTCATGCCCGCCGTGTGCCAGCCGGCTTACTACCGTGACGAGCACGATGCCCGCCACCAGCCACGCAATCTGCCCGAAGGTCTGGCGCGCGCTCAGACGCCGCTGTAGCTGCGGGATCAAGTCGGCCAGCGCCACGTAGATGAAACTGCTGCCCGCCAGCACGAGGCAGTACGGAAGCAGCCCGTGCACGCGGCCCAGCAGCCACCAGCCGACGATGCCACCGAGCGCCGTCACCGTGGTGGCCAGCGATATCTTGATCATTGCCGCGCGCGCATCCGGCGAGGTCTGCCGCAGCACCACCAGGTCGCCGATGTGGTGCGGCACTTCGTGAACCGTCACCGCCAGCGCCGAAACCACGCCAAGCCGCCAGTTGGCCAGGAAGGCTGAAGCAATGAGGATTCCATCGCCGAAACAATGCACGCTGTCGCCGATGAGCAAGGTCCATCCTCCGATGCGCGGCTCATCGTGCCCATGCGCGTGCGCGGCGCCGTGACCGTGATGGTGCTCGTGCCCGTGATGCCACAGCTCGGCTTTGTCGAGCAGGAAGAACAGCACCAGCCCAAGCAACAACACGCCGAACAGCGCCGAAGGCTCGACCGCGCTTTCAAAAGCCTCGGGCAGAAGGTGCATGAAGGCGGTGGCCAGCAGCGCGCCGGCCGCCAGGCTCAACAGATATTGCGGGGCATCGTCGGTGCCGCGCGCCACGCCCAGGCGCAACAGGATGGCTGCAATCCAGACACTGCCGAGGCCGGCCGCCAGCGTCGCGATGAGAATGGCCGACAGGATCACTTCAATGCGCCCTTTCCCAGTTCGGGCCGGTGCCGATCTCGGCCACCAGCGGCACCTTGAGCTGGGCGACGCCGGCCATCAGGCGCGGTACTTGGTCGCGCACCCATTCGACCTCGGCCTCGGGCACCTCGAAAACGAGTTCGTCATGCACTTGCATGATCATCCGGGTGGCGAGCTGGGCCTCGTCAAGCGCCTGCTGGATCCGGACCATGCTCATCTTGATCAGATCCGCCGCCGTGCCCTGCATGGGCGCGTTGATCGCCGCGCGCTCGGCCGAATTGCGGCGCGGACCGTTGGGCGAATTGATTTCGGGCAGATACAGGCGCCGCCCGAACGCCGTCTCGACGTAACCTTTCGATTTGGCCGATTGGCGCGTTTCGTCCATGTAGGCTTTCACTCCCGGATAACGCGCGAAGTAGCGTTCGATGTAGTTTTTGGCCGCGGTGTTGTCAATGCCGAGATTCTTCGCCAGGCCGTAGCTGCTCATGCCGTAGATGAGTCCGAAGTTGATCACCTTGGCATAGCGCCGCTGCTCGCTGCTGACCTGGTCCGGGGCGACGCCAAACACCTCGCTCGCGGTGGCGCGGTGCACGTCCATGCCTTCGGCAAAGGCGCGCAGCAGCGCCTCGTCGCCGCTGATGTGCGCCATGATGCGCAGTTCGATCTGCGAGTAATCGGCGCTGGCAATCAGATGCCCCGGCGGCGCGATGAAGGCTTCGCGGATGCGCCGGCCCTCGGCGGTACGCACCGGAATGTTCTGCAGGTTCGGGTCGTTGCTTGCCAGGCGCCCGGTTACCACGACCGCCTGCGCATAGTGCGTGTGCACCCGGCCCGTGCGCGGGCTGACGAGCTGGCCGAGCTTGTCGGTATAGGTGCTCTTGAGCTTGGACAGGCCACGGTGTTCGAGAATTTTGGCCGGCAGCGGAAAGTCTTCGGCAAGCTTTTCGAGCACTTCCTCGTCGGTGCTGGGCGCGCCGCTGGGGGTCTTCTTCACGATTGGCAGGCCGAGCTTGCCGAAGAAGATGTCGCCGATCTGCTTGGGGCTGCCAAGGTTGAAAGGCTGGCCCGCAAGCGCATAGGCTTGCTTTTCAAGCTCCGTGATCCGCAGGCCTATTTCGTGGCTTTGCGCCGCCAGTGCCGCGGCGTCGATCAGGACGCCATTGCGCTCGATGCGATAAAGCGTTTCGCTGCTCGCGATTTCGAGTTCGTAGATGGATCGCAGTTTCTCGTCGGCCTGCAGCCGTGGCCACAGCGCCAGGTGTACATCCAGCGTCTGATCGGAATCCTCGCAGGAGTATTCGGCCGCTTTTTCGATATCGACCTGCGAAAAGGAAATCTGCTTGGCGCCCTTGCCGCACAAATCTTCGTAGCTGATGCCCTTGCGCCCCAAATGGCGCTCGGCCAGGCTCGCAAGTCCATGCGGCTTGTGCACTTCAAGCACATAGCTTTGCAGCATCGTGTCATGCGCGTAGCCTTGCACTTCAATGCCGTGATTGGCGAACACGTGGCGGTCGTACTTGATGTGCTGGCCGAGCTTTTTCTTCGCGCCGTCTTCAAGCCAGGGCTTCAGACGCGCAAGCGCCTCGTCGCGCGGCAACTGGGGTGGCGCGCCCGGATAGTCGTGCGCAAGCGGCAGGTAGGCAGCCTCGCCGGGCTGAACGCTGAATGACACGCCGACGATCTGGGCGCACATCTCGTCCAGCGAGGTGGTCTCGGTGTCGATCGCAACCAGTTCGGCCGTGTCAATCTTGCCCAGCCAGCGGTCCAGGCCCGCCCAGTCGGTGATCGTCTCGTACTGCCGGCGGCTGGCCTGCGAAGCTGCGGCGAGGTCCGGATCGTGAAATTCACCGGCGGGTTGCATCGCTTTGGACTTGGCCGCGGCATCATCGCCGGAAAGCTCCAGCGACTTGACCAGGCTCTTGAAGCCGAAGCGCTCGTAAAACGTCTTCAGCGCCTCGGTCTGCGGCGCGCCGATGCAAAGCGCGTCAAGCGCCGGCAGCCCAGGCACCTGTGCCGACAGGTCACAGTCGGTGCGGATGGTCAACAGCCTTCGCCCCTGGGGCAGCCAGTCCAGCGCCTTGCGCAGGTTTTCGCCGGCCGCCCCTTTGACCTCGCCGGCGCGCGCTATCAGCGCATCGAGCGAACCGTATTCGCCGAGCCACTTGGCGGCGGTCTTGGGGCCGACCTTCTCGACGCCGGGCACGTTGTCCACCGCATCGCCCACGAGCGTCTGGAAATCGACCATCAAAGCCGGGGGCACGCCGAACTCGGCCGTCACCCCGGCCACGTCGCGGCGCTTTCCGTTCATCGTGTCGATGATGGTGATGTGTTCATCGACCAGTTGGCTCAGGTCCTTGTCGCCGCTTGAAACCATGACGTTCAACCCCTGCCCGGCGGCCACGCGCGCCAGCGTGCCGATTACGTCGTCGGCCTCGACTTCTGGCACGCAAAGCACCGGCCATCCCAGCAGGCGCACGACTTCGTGGATCGGGCCGATCTGAGCGCGCAGATCATCGGGCATTGGCGCGCGATGGGCTTTGTAGTCTGGATACAACAGGTTACGAAAAGTCTTGCCGGGGGCATCGAACACGCAGGCCGCATAGTCGGCCCGCATCTCGCGCCGCAGCGCCTGCATCATGTTGACCATGCCGCGGATCGCCCCGGTGGCGGGGCTATTCATGTCGCCTGGCACCGCCCGCAGATCGGGCATGGCGTGGAAGGCCCGGTAAAGGTAGCTCGAGCCGTCGACCAGCAGCAAGGTAAGGGTGTCGTTCATCCGGAGATTTTGCCGTTTTTAGGAAGTATTTTTTGACAACCTGGAATGCGCCAAACCACAGTGCGACGCCTACAATGATGGTCTCATGCGCCGCCTCATCTCCATTTCGCTTCTTCGCATCGCACTGGTTGCGGCCTGTGTCGCGCCCTATGGTCTCGTTCATGCCCAGGCGGCGCTGGAAGTATCGCCCCCTGCTGATGCGGCCCTGTCGGCAGACACGTCCGTGCAACACAAGAAAGAGGGCGGCGACGCACGTGGACGCAGCCAGAAGATTGAGCGCATTCACACTGAGGATTCCAATGCCAGCATCGATGAGTTGCGCGTCGGCGGCCAGACGCAGCGCATCACCGTCCAGCACAAAAGCAGCGCCATCTCCTATGAAGTGGTGCCCGGCAATGACGTGCGCACGCGGCAGGGGAACGGCGGAACCGGCGTGGGCAGCCAGAGCCAGAGCCGGACGGTCTGGAACGTACTGAAATTCTGAAGAACGGCCAGTGGCTGTCTTTACCGAAGTTGGGCTTGAGGAAGCCGGGGCGCTGTTATCCCGTCTGGAACTGGGCGAGCTGCGCGCTTTGCGCGGCATCGAGGGCGGCATCGAGAACACCAACTATTTCGCCAGCACCGACCGCGGCGAATTCGTGCTGACGCTGTTCGAACGCCTGCGTTCGGAGCAACTTCCCTACTATCTGTGCCTGATGAAGCATCTGGCCGACCGTGGCCTGCCGGTTCCCGCGCCCGCCGCAGACCCGGCATTGCCGCGTGGCGCCAACGCACTGGCCGTGCCTGCCGAAGCGCCCTGCGAGTTCCTGCACAGGGTGCGAAACAAGCCGGCGGCCGTGGTGCAACGCCTGGAAGGCCGTAGCGTGCTCGCCCCCACGGCCGCGCACTGCGCCGAACTCGGACGCCTGCTGGCCCGGATGCATCTGGCTGCGCGCGATTTTCCGCGCCTGCAACCGAACCTGCGGGGCCTTGCATGGTGGAACGACACCGTGCCCGTCGTGCTGCCCTACCTTGATACGGCGCAGGCCACTCTGCTGCAAAGTGAACTGGCCTACCAGAATCACGTGGCCGCATCATCGGTGTATGCAGCGTTACCGCGCGGGCCGGTTCATGCCGACCTGTTTCGCGACAACGCACTCTTCGCCGAGGACGGCGAAAATGCCGCACCGCGCCTGACCGGCGTATTCGATTTTTATTTTGCCGGCACCGACACTTGGCTGTTCGACCTGGCGGTCTGCCTCAACGATTGGGCGATCGATCTGGAAAATGGCCGTGAAGATCCAGAGCGCCATGCCGCGCTGCTCGCGGCCTATGCCACGGTGCGGCCCTTGACGGCCGCCGAACGCACGCTGCTGCCGGCCATGCTGCGCGCGGCCGCGCTGCGCTTTTGGATTTCACGGCTGTGGGATTTCCACCTGCCACGCGAAGCGGCGATGCTCAAACCGCACGACCCGCGCCATTTCGAGCGTGTGCTGCGCGAGCGCTCCTGCCCGTCGCGGGCCTCCCGGCCTGCGCCGGCCGATGCAGCAACGGCAGCCTGACAAAACCTCCCCATGAGATTGCACATCGTTCCCGCACGAACAGGTATCCGCTGGGTGCGCCTGGGTCTGACGACCTTTGCGCGCCAGCCATTCGGATTCATGTCGTTGTTTTTCTTTTTCATCGTGCTGGCGTCGATCGCCTTGATGGTGCCGATTGCCGGCGGCATGCTCGTGTTGATGACGGTGCCGGCGATGACGCTGGCGCTGATGATTGCCGCCGCCCAGTCTTGCGGCCCGGAAAAGCCGCTTTGGACCAGCGTATTCATAACCGCGCTACGGGCGCTGCGCAAAGATGCCCGGCCGCTGATCATGCTTGGCGTCGCTTACGCCGTGTGCTCTCTCGCGGTTGTTGCCATCCCGGTATTGACCATCGACGACAGTGTGTTTATCAGCAACTATCTGCAGGGGCAGCCGGTGCCGCAGGAGATAGCCCAGAACGGCTATTTCCAGATTGCCTTGGTGATCTCCATGCTCCTGTCCGTGCTGCTGTCGCTGGCGTTCTGGCATGCGCCTGGGCTGGTGCACTGGCATGGCGTGACGCCGCTCAAAAGCGTGTTTTTCAGCATCGTGGCGTGCTTTCGCAATTTTGGCGCGTTCACGGTCTTTGGCATCGTTTGGTTCGGCATTTTCATCATGGCCGGGATCGTGCTGAGCCTGGTGGAAAAAATGTTGGTCGACCTGCAGGTCATGTCGCAAGCGACTGGCGTGCTGACGATCGGCGGCATCCTGGTGATGACGGCGATGTTTTCCAGTTCGCTCTGGTTCACCTTCCGCGACAGCTTTGAGGCGGGGAGGTGACGCTCACCCCCAGGCTTCGCGCACTTCGTGTCGCTACGCCGGGCGGCCGCCAGAGACGGCTGCTCTTCGGGCACGTCCAAGCCTGCGCAGGCAGGCTTGGAGCCGCGGCCCTCAGCCCTCTCCGGGGGCAATCCCAGTGGCCCGGCCAAGCCGGTCCACGGGATTCCTGGCCTTGGCTGTGCCAGTTTCATGCGTTGCGGGTCACGCCGCGAGTGGTGGGTAACTGAAGCGAAATTTACCTCCAGCCTCGCCCACTTTGGGGCGCGGCTGGGGCGCGCAGCGTCATGGACAACCGAGATATTTATTCGATCGGTGTGAGTTTGGCCACGCTCAGCGCGAGCCATTTGACGCCGTGGCGGTTGAATCGCACTTGCGCGCGCGCGTCGTCGCCGCTGCCTTCAAGCGCGAGCACTGCGCCTTCCCCGAACTTGGTGTGAAAAACCTGCATGCCCACGCGCAGGCC
>CAYTPC010000140.1:0-18716 GCA_964439605.1 uncultured Burkholderiaceae bacterium | reverse complement strand
CCACTGGTGCGGCGCCCGCGATCAGGGCGACGTGTGGCAGATCAAGAAGCCGCACAAGAACGAGCTGCATCCGACGATGAAGCCGGTGGAACTGGTCGAGCGCGCCATCCGCAACTCCAGCCGTGCCGGCGACGTGGTGCTCGATCCCTTCGGCGGTTCGGGCACGACGCTGATCGCCGCCGAAAAATCCGGGCGCATCGCGCGCTTGATGGAACTCGATCCGAAGTACGCCGACGTGATTGTGCGGCGCTGGCAGGACTACACGGGCAAGCAGGCTACCCGCCAGCCGGATGGCGTGGCGTTCGATCAGGCCGCGAGTTCCTCCTCGACGATCCCGCAGTGAATCACGAACCCGGCGAGGTAAGGCAGCCCGCGCGGGATGTTGTATTCCTTGCTGGTGTGGTGGTTGATCGTCCAGCCCATCCACTTCGTCGTGGCGGCGTCGATGGCGTCCTCGAGGTTCTTGCCAGCGTAAAGTCCATTGAGAACATCGTCCGCGTAGTGGCGCCCGAACCGGCTGTCCAAGAAGGCGCGGATGGTGTCGAGGTTTTCGCCCGTGGCGGCGGCGACGGCGGTCATGGCCAGTGGCCACGCTGCGCTGGCCTGTTCGTCCATCGTGCCCCAAAAGCCCCATGTTTGGCTGCGGGTGGCGGGGATGTTGGTGGGGGTCATTTCGTGCTCCTTGATGTGCGTTGCGATGCTGGTAGTAACGCGCTGTGCGCCGGAGAAGTCAAGCTGTTTCCGGCGTCTTTTCGATCATTCGATGGTGTAGAGATCGGCCTCGGGTACGTCCACGGTGTATCCGGCCTTGTGCTGCACGATCACATTACCGTCGCGCCAGCCCTTGACGATGCCTTGGCGGCGAACCTGCACGTGGCGCGTGCTGCCGTGGCCCGCGCTGACGTTGCGGCTGATGGTGTAAGCGACACGCTCGCCTTGTTTGAGGGGTCGATAGATGCTCTGGGTGGTGTTCATGGTGCTTCTGCGGGTTGATCGTTGCGACACCCGTATGAACGCGCTGCGCGCCAGGAAAGTCAAGCGTTTTGTGCGGGGCCTTCCCGGCAGTCGCGTTCAAGCCACGCGGTAGATGCGCTCGCCGCCGGGCTTTTCGATGGCGCGCAGGGTGTGCTTATCACGCCACGCTTTCCTCGTTGAGCGGTTCGATACCGCGCACAGCGCTCCAATCGCGCCAGATGCCGCGCCTGCAAAACGGCAAACCATCTTCGTTGACGGGCAGCAAGTCAAGCAGTTTGTTGCTTGCTGCCCGGCAGTGATCAGCGCAGGGCGTTGGCGCGTGCCAGCGCGGCTTGCGCACCGGCCAGCGTGTCGAGGCGGACGTTCATGGCGATGTAAGTCGTCAGGTGATTGATCGTCCAGTTGACGATATCGGCCTTGTTCGTCAAGCCATCAGCGTCTTCGTAGCGGGTGATGTAGTGGTCGAGTTCGGCGAGGGCTTTCTCCAGGACGGCGCGTGCGTTGCTCAAGGCATCGCGGGCGCTGGTGTCGGCAAATCGGGCTTCGTATTCGGCGTGGGTCATGGTGTTTCTCCGTGGATGGCGTTGTCAATCACAACACCTCCATGAACGCGCTGTTGGCGTGAGAAGCCAAGCGTTTTTTGGCCTGACTTCTCATCCGTCGCGTTCAAGCCACGCGGTAGATGCGCTCGCCGCCCTGTTGCTTATCGGAGGTGAGGGTCAGGCCAAGCTTCTTTTTGAAGGCTCCGGCAAAGGCGCCGCGCACGGTGTGGGCCTGCCAGCCGGTGGCCGCGCAGATCTGACCGATGGTTGCGCCCTCGGGGCGCTTGAGCATCTTGATGACCTCGGCTTGCTTGCTGTTCTCGCGGGTGCGCGGTGTGGCTTTGGGCGGCGTGGCTTCGGCGGCATCGATTTCCGGGCATTTCATGCCCAGTGCGTCGTAACCCTCGGCGGCGACGCGCCAGCCTTGGTCATCGGGCGTGATCAGGGCACGGTTGAACAGGCCCTCCAGCACCTTTTTGCGTGCGCCGCCTTTGATGTTGTCGGGAAACCATTCGATCCTGCCGCCGTTGGCGTTGATGGCCTGGGCGAGGATGGTGTGCTGGGCCGGGGTGAGTTCGATGGTACTCATGATTGCTGCTCCTTTGCAGTGGTTGATTGGGATGGTGATGAACGCGCTGTTCGCCGGTAAAGCCAAGTTCTTTGTGCTTTAACGCCCGCGCAGCGTTGCTATACCGGCTTGGGCCAGATCCAGGGCGGCAGCGTGGAAAGCCATTTCGGCGATCCACGGTGCGTGCCTGAGGTCATCGAGCAATTGATCGAGGACCGGCTTGGCACGCTTGCGCATGGGCGCCAGTGCGTTTTCCAGCTCTGTTTGGCTGGCTGTGGCGAGTTCCTTGCGGCAGGTGCGCACGAGGATGGTCAGTGCGGCTTGGGCCAGTTTGTTGGCGAGGGTGTCGAGCTCTTGTGTATGCATCGTCTTTCCTTTCGATGTGCGGGATGGCATGACGCAATGAACGCGCTGCTGCCGATGCAAGTCAAGTGCTTTGTGGACGATGGTTGAGGTGCCGATGGGAATTTCGATTCGCGCTTATGCGCGTCACCGGGGCGTTTCCGACGCGGCGGTGCGCAAGGCGATTGCCACCGGGCGCGTCACGCCGGAAACCGACGGAACGATTGACCCCGAGCGCGCCGACGCCGAGTGGGCGCGCAACACCGAAGCGCCGCGCACGGGTACGCGCACCCGGCCGGTTCGGGCCGCCATGCCGCCAGAAACGGCCCACGTTGCGCCCGCGGGTGAGGGGCAAGGCACATTGCCAACCGGCGGCGCATCGCTGCTACAGGCGCGCACCGTCAACGAAGTGGTCAAGGCGCAGACCAACAAGGTGCGCCTGGCGCGCCTGAAGGGCGAACTGGTCGACCGCAATCAGGCCGTGGCCCACGTCTTCAAGCTGGCGCGCGCCGAGCGCGATGCGTGGCTGAACTGGCCCGCGCGCATCTCGGCGCAGATGGCCGCGCTCCTCGCGCTCGATCCGCACACCCTGCACGTTGCGCTGGAGGCCGCCGTGCGCGAGCACTTGCAGGAGCTGGGCGATCTGCGCCCGAAGGTGGACTGATGGATAGCGATTACGAAGGCGCAGCCGAGATCGAACGCGCCTGGCGCGAAGGCTTGACGCCCGACCCGCTGCTCACGGTTTCCGAATGGGCCGATCAGCACCGGATGCTCTCCAGCAAGGCATCGGCCGAACCGGGCCGCTGGCGCACCAGCCGCACGCCGTACCTGAAGGAAATTATGGATTGCCTCTCGCCCACTTCGCCGCTGGAGCGCGTGGTGTTCATGAAAGGCGCGCAGATCGGCGCGACGGAAGCGGGGTCCTGTTGGGTCGGCTACGTGATCCACCACGCCCCCGGCCCGATGATGGCGGTGTGGCCGACGGTGGAGATGGCCAAGCGCAACTCCAAGCAGCGCATCGATCCGCTGATCGAGGAGTCGCAGGTGCTATCCGAACTGATTGCGCCAGCCCGCTCGCGCGATTCGGGCAACACCATTTTGGCCAAGGAGTTTCGCGGCGGCGTGCTGGTGATGACCGGCGCCAACAGCGCCGTCGGCCTGCGCTCGATGCCGGTGCGTTACCTGTTTCTCGATGAGGTGGACGGCTACCCGCTGGACGTGGAAGGCGAAGGCGATGCGATTTCGCTGGCCGAAGCGCGCACGCGTACCTTTGCGCGGCGCAAAATATTTATCGTCTCCACGCCAACGATTTCGGGGGCCAGTGCCATCGAACGCGAGTACGAGGCCAGCGACCAGCGCCGCTACTTCGTGCCCTGTCCGCATTGCTCGCACCGGCAATGGCTGCGTTTTGAACAGCTGCGCTGGGACAAAGGCGCACCAGAAACAGCGGCCTACATCTGCGAATCCTGCGACACGGCCATCGCCGAGCACCACAAGACGTGGATGCTCGAACATGGAGAGTGGCGCGCGATGGTCGAAAGTGCGGGCAAAACGGCAGGCTTTCACCTGTCGAGCCTGTATTCCCCAGTGGGCTGGCGCGCCTGGCGCGACATCGCAGCCGCATGGGAGGCTGCGGTCAGCAAAGAGTCGGGATCGGCGGCAGCGATCAAGACCTTCAAGAACACCGAATTGGGTGAGGCGTGGGTCGAGGAAGGCGAAACGCCGGATTGGCAACGTCTCATCGAGCGGCGCGAGGATTACCGCATCGGCAGCGTGCCTTTCGCAGCCATGCTGCTGGCCGGCGGCGCCGACGTGCAGAAGGACCGCATCGAGGTTTCGATCTGGGCTTTCGGGCGTGGCAAGCAAGCGTGGCTGGTCGAACACCGCGTGCTGATGGGCGATACCGCCCGTGAGCAGGTGTGGCGGCAACTGGCCAAGATGATCGACGAAACCTGGACGCACGAATCCGGCGCGGCCATGCCCTTGGCCCGCTTCGCGCTCGACACCGGCTTTGCCACGCAGGAAGCCTACGCCTTCGTGCGCGCCAGCCGCGATGCGCGGGTGATGGCGGTCAAGGGTGCGCAACGGGGCGCGGCGCTGATCGGCACGCCGACAGCAGTCGATATGACCCAAGGCGGCAAGAAGCTGCGCCGGGGCATCAAGGTGTTCACCGTGGCGGTCGGCATCGCCAAGCTGGAGCTTTACAACAACCTGCGCAAGTCGGCCAGCGTCGGCGAGGACGGCGTAACCATGACCTATCCGGCGGGCTTCATTCACCTGCCCAAAATCGACGCCGAGTTCATTCAGCAACTGTGCGCCGAGCAATTGGTGACGCGGCGCAACCGCAACGGCTTTCCGGTGCGCGAATGGCAAAAGATGCGCGAGCGCAACGAGGCGCTCGACTGCTACGTCTACGCCCGCGCCGCTGCGGCGGCGGCGGGGCTGGATCGTTTCGAGGAGCGCCACTGGCGCGAACTGGAGCGGCAACTGGGCGTGCAGCGTCCACCCGATGACCCGCCGCCGCCCGCACCCATGCAACCCAGCCCGGCCACCCACAGCGGTGGCCTGGTTGTTTCTGGCCACCCCAACGCCCTGCGGCGCGTCATCAAGAGCCGCTGGCTGACCCTATGAGAACTTCACCCAGCTATACCCCAACCCAACTGGACGCCCTCAAAAAAGCACTGGCCACCGGCGAGCGCCGCGTGAGCTTTGGCGACAAGAGCGTGGAATACCGCAGCGTCGCCGAATTACAGGCGGCGATCCGCATGCTCGAGGCCGGGATCGCGCGCGGCCAAGGCGCGTCCAAACGCCAGATCCGCGTCACCACGGCCAAGGGCTTCTGACATGGCATGGTTCGGTAAAACCGTCCGCCGCCTGTTCGGCTCCTCGCCGGTGCATGAGGCCGCGGGCAGTGGCCGCCGCGCTTTGGCGTGGATGCCGGGCAATCCCGGAGTCGTGGCGGCGCTGCTGACCACGCACGCCGAGCTGCGCACCAAAAGCCGCGACCTGGTGCGCCGCAATGCCTGGGCGCAGGCGGCGCTGGACGCCTTCGTCGCCAATGCGGTCGGCACCGGCATCAAGCCGCAGAGCCTGTCCGGCGATGAACGGTTCAAAACCGCTGCGCAGGCACTTTGGCGTGACTGGACGGAAGAAGCCGATGCCGCAGGGCAGACCGATTTCTATGGCCTGCAAGCCTTGGCCTGCCGCTCGATGCTCGAAGGCGGCGAGTGCCTGATCCGGCTGCGCCCGCGCCGCGCCGAGGATGGTCTGTCCGTGCCCTTGCAGTTGCAACTGCTGGAGTCCGAGCATCTGCCGATCCACCTGAACACCGATTTGGCATCAGGTAACGTGGTGCGCTCGGGCATCGAGTTCGACAGTCTGGGCCGACGGGTGGCCTATCACCTGTACCGCGCGCACCCGGAAGACGGCCGGCTTGCGCCGATGTCGAATCAGGGCGGCATGGACACCGTGCGCGTCGACGCGCGCGAAATCGCCCACCTGTACCGGGTGCTGCGTCCGGGCCAGATTCGCGGCGAGCCGTGGCTGTCGCGCGCGCTGGTCAAACTCAATGAGCTCGATCAGTACGACGACGCCGAACTGGTGCGCAAAAAGACCGCCGCCATGTTCGCCGGCTTCGTCACGCGCCCCAACCCGGAAGACAACCTGATGGGCGAAGGCCAGGCCGATAGTGCAGGCATCGCGCTGGCTGGACTGGAGCCGGGCACCTTGCAATTGCTGGAACCGGGCGAGGACATCAAGTTCTCCGACCCTGCCGACGTCGGCGGCTCCTACGCCGAGTTTCTGCGCACGCAGTTTCGGGCCGTGGCTGCGGCCATCGGCATCACCTACGAACAGCTGACCGGCGACTTGACGGGAGTGAACTATTCCAGCATCCGTGCGGGGCTGCTGGAGTTTCGCCGCCGCTGCGAGATGTTGCAGCACTCGGTGCTGGTGCATCAGATGTGCCGTCCGGTCTGGGCGGCGTGGATGCGGCAGGCGGTGCTGGCGGGCGCGCTCGATGCGCCTGACTTTATGTCCGGCGATGCGCTGCGGCGGCGCCAATACAGCCAGGCCAAATGGATACCGCAGGGCTGGCAGTGGGTCGATCCCGAGAAGGAATACAAGGCCATGCTGCTGGCTATCCGTGCCGGTTTGATGAGCCGCTCGGAAGCCATCTCGGCGGGCGGCTACGACGCCGAGGGCAACGACCGCGAAATCGCCGCCGACAACCGGCGCGCCGATGAACTGGGCCTGATCTTCGATTCCGACCCGCGCTACACGGCCAAGGGTAGCGCCAGTACGGAACCCGGCCGCAACGCGGCCGCACCCGACGCCACCAGTAGCGACGCCGTCGCCTGAGCGTTTCCCTGCAAGGATTCCCATGACCGTGCTGCCCCATCTGGCGGCGCGCCTGTTTGGCGTGCCGTTGGCGATTCATCGCCCGAAACTCGACATCATCGTCTCCGTGCTCGGCGCGCGTGTGGGACTGCCTGATCTGGCCGCGCCCGCAGGCTACACGCCACCCGTGCGCGATGCGCCGCCGGCCAGCGGCAAGATCGCCGTCATTCCGATCCACGGTACGCTGGTACGCCGCACCTCCGGCCTTGAAGCTGAATCGGGACTGGTGAGCTATACCGGCATCGCCGCACAACTGGATGCGGCCTTGGCCAGTCCCGAGGCCGCGGCCATCCTGCTCGATGTCGATTCGCCGGGCGGTGAATCGGGCGGTGTGTTTGATCTGGCCGGGCGCATCCGTGCGGCGGCACAAGTCAAACCAGTCTGGGCCGTGGCCAACGACATGGCCTTCTCGGCAGCCTACGCGTTGGCATCCGCCGCAAACAGGGTGTTTGTCGCCCGCACCGGCGGTGTCGGCTCGATAGGCGTGATCGCCATGCACGTCGATCAATCGGTCAAAGACGCACAGGACGGCCTGCGCTACAGCGCCGTGTTCGCAGGCGAGCGCAAGAACGACCTCAACCCGCACGCGCCGATCTCGGATGCCGCGCACGCGGCGCTGCAAGCCGAGGTGGATCGCCTCTACGGGCTGTTCGTCGAAACGGTCGCGCTGCATCGCGGCCTCGATGCCGGCGCCGTGCGCGCCACCGAAGCGGGCCTGTTCTTCGGCCCGGATGCCGTCGCGGCGGGCCTTGCCGATGCGGTGGGCAGCTTCGATGAAGCACTCGCGCAGCTCAACCAATCGCTTTCCCCACGCCCGATCCCGGCAGCTTCGGCCCGCCAGACGAGCCTTCTTCGCAACCACCCGATGGAGCTTTCCATGAATGAACGACCCGACCCCGCTGCGGTTGATCGGCCTCTTGCTGATCCTGTTGGCAATCCTGCTCAACCGCCCACCGCCGCCACGCTGAACGTGCTGGACGCCATCGAGATCGCGCAGACCTGCACGCTCGCCGGCCGCGCCGACCTGATCGCGGGCTTTCTCCAAACCCAGACCGCGCCCGCCACGGTGCGCACCCGTTTGCTGGCCGCGCAGGCTGAAACCAGCCCCGAAATCACCAGCCGCATCGCCCCCGATGCCGCGCGCCCTGCGCCCAGCAATCCGCTGATCGATGCGGCCAAGAACCTCGCGGCGCAATCCCACCGAAAGGACATTTGAAATGCCAGCCATCGCCGAATCGCTGAATCTGGGCGATCTGCTCAAGTACGAAGCGCCCAATCTCTACTCGCGTGATCGCGTCACGGTCGCCTCCGGCCAGAACCTGCCGCTGGGCATGGTCGTTGGCGTCGTTACGGCCACCGGCCAGTTCAAACGGATCGACCCGTCCGCCACCGACGGCACGCAGGCCGCCGCGGGCGTGTTGCTGCAAGCCATCGATGCCGCGCAGGCCGAGCGTGATGACGGCCTGATCGCCTGCCGCCACGCCATCGTTGCCGGCCACGCGCTGGCCTGGCCCGATGCCATCACCACTGCCGAACAACGCACCGCCATCGCGCAATTGAAGGCGCTGGGCGTGCTCGTCCGCCAAGGAGCCTGACCATGAACAACCCGTTTGCCAATCCGGCCTTCTCGATGGCCGCGCTGACTGCCGCCATCAACATCCTGCCCAATCGCTATGGGCGTCTGGAAGAGCTGAACCTGATGCCCGAAAAACCGGTGCGCCAGCGCCAGATCGTGGTCGAGGAAATGAACGGCGTGCTCAACCTGCTGCCCACACTGCCGCCGGGCTCGCCCGGCACCGTGGGCCTGCGCGGCAAGCGCAAGCTGCGCTCCTTCGTCGTGCCGCACATCCCGCACGATGACGTGGTGTTGCCCGAGGAAGTGCAAGGCATCCGCGCCTTCGGTTCGGAAACCGAAATCGAATCGGTTGCGGCGGTTGTCGCGCGCCATCTGGAGACGATGCGCAACAAGCACGCGATCACGCTGGAGCACCTGCGCATGGGCGCCCTCAAGGGCGTGATTCTCGATGCCGATGGCAGCGTTTTGGTGGATTTGTTCGATGCCTTCGAAATCGAGCAGACCACCATCGATTTCCCGTTCTCCAATGACAAGGCAGATGTCAAGGGCGCGTGCATCGCCTTGTTGGCGGCCATCGAAGAAAACTTGAAGGGCGAGTTCTCCACGGGCGTTCACGTTCTGTGCTCGCAGGAGTTTTTCGCGGCATTGACCCATCATCCCACCGTCAAAACCGCCTATGCCAACTGGCAAAACGGCTTGGTCTTGATCAACGACGTGCGCAAGGGGTTTACCTTCGGCGGCGTCACGTTCGAGGAATACCGGGGCAAGGCGGTTCATGCGGTGGGCGAGAAAACGCTCGTGCGCCGCTTCATCGCCGCTGGTGAGGCGCACGCCTTCCCATTGGGCACCATCGACACCTTCGGCACCTGCTTCGCGCCCGCCGACTTCAACGAGACAGTGAACACGCTGGGCCAGCCGCTGTACGCCAAGCAGGAGCCGCGCAAGTTCGACCGGGGCACCGATCTGCACACGCAGTCCAACCCGCTGCCGATGTGCCACCGTCCCGGCGTGCTGGTCAAGCTGACGGCGGCGTGATGGCGCTGATCGAACGGCTGTACCAGTCCGCCACCCAAGCGGGCTTCACGGTGCGCTGCCGCTGGTTCCCGGCCAGTGGCGCGAAACCCAAGTCCCATCAGGTGGGTTTTACCGCACCGGATGACACCGTGCTCGACGGCATGGCGCTCAACACCGATTACGCGATCACGTACCCGGCGTCGGTGTTCGTGGGGCTGGCCGCACGTGACACGGTGGAGATCAAGCGCCTGCGCTATCAGGTGCGTGATGTCCGGGCCATTGGCGATGGCTCCGAAATGCGTGCCCGGCTCACGAGGCTTTGACCCGATGAGCGCCAACTCGATCCGCGAGCGCATCGTGCTCGCGGTGCTCGACGCTGTCCGCGTGCCGATGGCATCACTCGGGGCCACGCTGCACCGCTCGCCCACGGTGGCCATCAGCCGGGAGCAATCTCCGGCGCTGGTGGTGTTTCCCGAGTCCGACGCCATCACCGAACGCGCCAACGCTCGCGTGACGCGGGTGTTGACCGTGCGCCTGGTGGCGCTGGCCCGCGCCGTGCCGCCCGATGTTCCAGAAACGCAAGCCGACCGGCTGCTCACCGCAGCCCATGCCGCGCTGATGGCGGATGTGAATCTGGGCGGATTGGCTCTCGGTATCCGCGAGCAGGATTGCGAATGGGACGTGGAGGACGCCGACGCGGTCGCCGCCTCGATTCCCGCGCGCTACGCGATCACCTACCGCACGCTGACCCAAGACCTTTCAACGCCCGGATGACATCCATGACTTCCATCGTTTTGACCCGCCCGCACACCCACGCGGGCAAATCCTTCCAGGCAGGCGAGCAGCTCGATGTGGAAAACGCGACTGCCGATTGGCTCATCGCAGGCGGCATCGCGCGCCACGACCGCCAGCCTGTTTCCTGTCTGCCGCCATCGGAAGGGGACGGCAAGCCTCTCCAACCCAAAACCCACTCCCGCAAGGAATCCAAATCATGAGTACCTACGCCAGTTTCCAGGGCCGCGTCTTTCTCGGCAAACGCAATGCAGCGGGCCAGCCCATCGAAGTGCGCTCGCCCGGCAACGTCGCCGAGTTGAAACTCTCGCTCAAGACCGACGTGCTGGAGCACTACGAAAGCCAGACCGGCCAGCGTTCGCTCGATCACCGCATGGTCAAGCAGAAATCGGCTACCGTGAACCTGACCATCGAGGAGTTCACCAAAGAAAACCTCGCCTTGGCCCTTTACGGCAACCACATCACCAGCACGGGCGGCTCGGTCAGTGCCGAACCGATAGGCGGCGACACGCCCGTGATTGGCGACCGCTATTTCCTCGCGCACCCCAAGGTGTCGGCGCTGATCGTCACCGATTCGTCCAGCACGCCCACGCCATTGACGCTGGGCACGCACTACACGGCGGATACCGATTTCGGCGCCGTCCAGTTTCTGGACACCACGGGCTTGACCGCGCCGTTCAAGGCTGCCTACACCTACGGCACCACCACCGAGATCGGCATCTTCACGCAGCCGGTGCCCGAGCGGTATCTGCGCCTCGAAGGTATCAACACCGCGCAAGGCAACGCTAAGGTGCTGGTCGAGTTGTACCGCGCGGCCTTCGATCCGCTCAAGGAAATCTCCTTCATCTCGGACGACTACAACAAGTTTGAACTCGAAGGCTCGCTCTTGGCCGACAACACCAAGCCCTTCGATGCGGTACTGGGTCAATTCGGAAAGATCGTACAACTATGAACGATCTGGACAAACTCGTAGCGCAAGCCGTGGAGATCACGCTGGCCGGTGAAACCGTCGCCGTCAAACCGCTGAAAGTCGGGCAACTTCCCGCCTTTTTGCGGGCGATTACGCCGGTGATGCAGCAGATCGGCGGCGAGCGCATCGATTGGCTGGCGCTGTTTGGCGAACGCGGCGATGATTTGCTGACGGCGGTCGCCATCGCCACGGCCAAGCCGCGCGAGTGGATCGATGCGCTCGATGCCGACGAGGCGATTGTGCTGGCCGCCAAGGTGATCGAGGTGAACGCGGATTTTTTTACCCTCAAGGCGCTGCCGCGCCTGAACGGGCTGATCGCGCAAACCAGCGCGGTGGTGGCCACGGCTGGTTCGACGCCATCCAACACCTGATCGCCCACGGCCATCGGCTGCCCGACATCCTCGACTACACGCTGGCGCAGTTGCGCGGTTTCACCGCCGCTACGGTACGTGAGGACGCCGCGCGCGATGCGCGGCTGCTCTCGCTGATCGCCATCGGCACGCGCGGCGACTCACGCCACCTCGACAACACCCTCGACAGACTCCAAGACCGTGCGCATCTCGGTTCGTATCGATAGTCAGGCCGCGCAAGCGCAACTGCGTCAGTGGGGCGGCCAGTTCCGCGACAAGGTCAAGAAGGCCGTAGCGCGCGGCATCGCCAGCGAGGCTGCCGATCTCAAACAGGACGTGCGAATCCACGTTGCGGGCCAAATGGCGGTAGTCAAACAATCCTTCGTCAAGGGCTTTACGGCCAAGGTGCTCGACAAGGACAAGGATCGCCTGCCCGCGCTTTATGTGGGTTCGCGCATTCCGTGGTCAGGCATTCATGAACATGGCGGTCAGATCGCGGGCCGGATGCTGATCCCGCTGCACGGACGCGTGGGCCGCAAACGCTTCAAGGCACAAGTTGATGCGCTGATGCGCGGCGGCAATGCGTATTTCATCAAGAACGCCAAGGGGAACATCGTGCTGATGGCCGAGAACATTGCCGAGCACGAGCGCGCGCTGTCCGGTTTCAAGCGCCGCTACCGCAAGGCCGAAGGCATCAAGAAGCTCAAGCGCGGCGCGGCCATTCCTATCGCCGTGCTGGTGCCGCGCGTGGCCCTCAAAAAGCGCCTGAACGTCGAACACATCGCCGCAGGCCGCATTCCGCGCCTGACCGCGGCCATCGAAGAACAGATTCGCGCGCTGGATTGACATGGCCAACCGGATCTCCGTTCTCGTCGCGCTCGAAGGCGCGGACGAGGGACTCAAACGCGCCATCATGTCCGCCGAGCGCAGTCTGGGCGAATTGGCGGCCAGTGCCAAGACGGCGGGCGACAAGGCCGCCGCCGGGATGGCCGAGGTCAAAGCCGGAATGTCGGCCTTCGGCGATCAAATATCCCAGGCCAAGACGCAACTGCTGGCGTTTCTGACGATCAACTGGGCGGTGGGCAAAGTGCAGGAGATCATCCAGATCGCCGATGCCTGGGCCACGATGTCGGCGCGGTTGAAGCTGGTGACCGCCGGGCAGCGCGAATACGCCGTTGCGCAGAAGGAGCTGTTTGCCATCACCCAGCGCATGGGCGCGCCGATTCAGGAAACCGCCACCTTGTACGGCAAACTCCAGCAGGCCGTGCGCATGCTCGGTGGCGAGCAGCGCGACGCGCTGACGCTCACCGAGAGCATCTCGCAGGCGCTGGCGCTGTCGGGCACCTCGGCGGATGAGGCGCAGTCGGCGCTGGCCAAGCTCTCGCAGGCGCTGGCTTCGGGTGGCCTGCGCGGCAAGGAGTTCAATGCCATCGTCGCAGCCAGCCCGCGCTTGGCGCTAGCCCTGGCCGATGGCCTGAATGTGCCCATCGGGCGCTTGCGCGTGCTGGCCGAGCAAGGGCGGCTCACCGCCGATGAGGTGGTGGGCGCGCTGATGAGCCAGAAAGACAAACTCGCCAGCGAATACGCCCAGCTTCCGGTCACGGTGGGTCAAGCCTTCACGCGATTGACCAATGCCTTCGGCCAGTGGATCAGCCGTCTGGACGAATCCACCGGTTTCACCGCAAAACTGGCGCAGGCGCTGACGTGGCTTTCGGAAAATCTCGACACGGTGATGAAATGGCTCGCCCGCATCGCCGAGGTTGGCCTTGGCGTGTTGATCTATCGCTTGATCCCGGCGCTCATCATCGCGTGGCAGACGGCGGGCGCGGCGGCGGTGACAGCGGCCAATACCACGGCAGCGGCCTGGGCGACGGCGAATCTGTCGTTGACCAATGCCATCGCCACGGCCGGCAAACTGCGCGTGGCCTTCGGCGTGCTGGGTGCATTCCTGCTCGGCTGGGAGATCGGGACGTGGCTGTCGGAGAAGTTCGAGATTGTGCGCAAGGCAGGGATCTTCATGGTCGAGATACTGATGAGGGGCATCGAACAGTTGCGCTTTCACTGGGAGGTGTTTGCCGCCATCTTCACCTCCGACACCATCGCCCAAGCGACCGAACGCCACAATCAGCGGCTCGTGGAGATGAACCGCATCTTCGCCGAGATGTATGCGGACGCCAGCGAGGGCGCGAACGCCGCCAAGGGAGCGATGAACACCGCCGCCAGCGCCGCCGAGGAAATCGCCCGGCGCCTCGAAGCCGTGCGCCAGGGCACGCAGGAAGCGGTCGGGCGCGGCATCGAAGCGGTGCATGGCGCGCTGGAAAAGCTCAAAGGCCGTCTCGGCGAAGTCGAGCAGTCGGCCGGCAAGGCGCAAGCCAGCGTAAATGACGCCACCGCAAAGATGGCCGAAGCGTACAAAGGGCTGACGGCGCAGATCGAAGCCAGCTTGTCGCAGCAGGTGCTGGCGGTCAAAAACCGCTACGAGCAAGAAAAGGCGGAACTCGAACTCAAGCACCAATCCGAGACCGCGAAGATCACGCAGGCCACGCAACTGCTCACCGATGCCCTGACCCAGCAGACGGCGCTGCGCCGCACGGCCACCACCGAAACGTTGGGCCTGATCGATCAGGAGTCACAAGCCCGGCGCGAGGCGGCAGCGCGGCAGGGGCAAACCGAGATCGAACGCGCGGCCAACGTGCAGCGCGTCGAGAACGACATCCTCGCCGCCAAGCGCCAGACCTTGGCGCAGGCGCTGGGTGAATACCGCCAGCACATCGACGCGCTTAATGCCGAGGCGAATCGGCATCTGACCGAAGTGGAACGCATCGAACAGGCCAAACGCCAGTTGTCGATGACGACGGAGGAGCGCATCCGCGACATCCAGCGCCAGGGCATGAGCGAGTTCGAGGCCACCGAGGATCGCAAACGCCAGATCGCCGAGATGCAGGAGCAAGCGCGCACGGCGCTGGCCCATGGCGAACTGGAACTGGCACGCCAGCTGGCGCACAAAGCAAGGGACATGGCCGCGCAGGTGGCCAGCAGCCAGACCAACGAGGCCAAGCGAAGCGAAGAGGCGCGCAAGCAGTCCGAGCAGGCCGTCACGCAGGCCGCGCAACTGCAAGCCCAGGCCCGCGAGGCGCGGCAGCGGCAGGAATACGATCAGGCCAATGCGCTGGAGCAGCAGGCGGCCAAACTGCGCGCCGATGCCGCGCAGAAAGCGCGCGACGCCGACACGCAGGCCGCGCAGGGCAAGCAAGGCGTGCAGGACGCCATCGACCGCATCCGCCAGTCCGAGGATATTCTCAACCGATCCCTGGATGCCGAGGCCAGCGCGCACCGCACGGCGGCGCAGGAAGCTGCCAGCGCGCGCAACGAAATCGCCCGCACGCTGGCACAGACCCAAACGCAAATCGACGAAATCAGCGCCAAACTCCGCGACGGGCTGAAGCTCACGCTCGACGCCGACACCTCGCGTTTCGATCAGGCGCTGCGCGAACTCGACGCGGCGCTGGCCGAAAAGCAATACCTGCTGCAAATTCAGGCCGATTTGCAGGCCGCGGAGAAAAAGCTCAAGGAATACGAACAACTGCTCAAGGAAGGCAAAACCCTGCCGGTCGATGCCGACGTCAGCCAGGCGCGCGCGGCGCTGGAGCGGCTCAAGAGCTATGCCGAGCAGAACGCGCAGTTCGAGTTGAAGCTGACCACCGAAAAAGCGCAGGCGGCGATCGGCCATGTCGAACGCCAGATCAGCGCGCTGGGCCAGTTGCAGACCGAATCGCGCCACCTCGTGAGCAGCAATGCCGATGCCGCGCGCGCCGAGATTCAGAGCCTGAACGGCATGAACACCTCGAGCACGCACACGATCTACGTGCAGCGCGTCGAGGCCAACGCCTCCGGCGGGTTGGTCGGCGGCGTGCGGCGCTTTGCTGACGGAGGCGCGGTTGCGCCAGCCTTCCCTCGCATGACCGGCGGCACCGTGCCCGGCTCCGGCAATCACGACAGCGTGCCGCGTACCCTGGAAGCGGGTGCCTTCGTGATCCGCAAGGCGGCGGTGCGCAAGTATGGCGTGAATCGGCTGGCCGACTTGGCCCGTGGCGTGGCGCGCTTTGCGGCCGGCGGCAGTGTCGGGGTGTCCGGGCGCGCCCAGCCGTCCGATAAGGCCACGGCCGATACGGCCCATCAGGATACCGCCCCCAAACGCAACCGCGAGGTCGTCCAGACCCTGAAGATGATCGATTTGGGCTTGCAGGGCATGGACGAGTACACCGGTTGGCTCGACAGCAAGTACGGCGCGATGATCAGCTTGGGCAATCACCGCAAAACCATGGGCCGCTACAGCCAGCTGGCCCAGCGGGATCGGCGCATATTGGAAAGTTTGGTGGAGCGCAAGACCCTGACCGGCAACGAACATCAGGATCTGCAGCGTATCCAGCGGACTTGGCGGCAGGCCATGTCCCAGCCGCTGATTTTTGGGAAAGATCTTGAACGCGAGCTGATCGATTACATGGACAGCCTGGACGGCCAGTTCTTCGCGCGCGGCGGGTTGGCCACTTCCGACACGGTGCCCGCGCTGCTCACGCCCGGCGAGTTCGTGGTCAACCGCGGCGCGGTCGCGCGGCTGGGCGCGGGCTTCTTTGAGGCGATCAACAACCTATCGGCGCCCGCGCAGGCCCTGGCGGGCCGGGCGTTGGCCAGCGTGCAGGGCTTTGCCAGTGGGGGCTTGGTATCGCCTATCGGGGCGAATTTGCCGCGTCCGGCGCTGTCTGATGCCGCCGCGCCCACGCGCACCGTGCGCGTCGAACTGGCGGCGGGCGGCAGCCAGGTCAACGCCAGCATCGATGTCCGCGACGAAACACGCTTGTTGCAACTGCTGGACGCGGCGCGCACCCGCACGGTCTGAGTTTGATCACGATGCAACTGAAGAACCTCGCCACCGGGGTGGCTTTGCCATTGCCGGGCGACTTGCTGTGGCGTGACGAGCATGCCTGGTCGCCTGCCGTCGCATCGGTGTCGTATCTGCTCACCGGCGCGCTGTTGGTGCAATCGGCCACGCGCCAAGCGGGCCGCCCGATCACGCTGGCCGGTCCACCGGACATGGCGTGGGTGACGCGCGCGATGGTCACGACCCTGCACGACTGGGCCGCCGCGCCGCTGTCGGCCAGCACGGGCCGCTTTGAACTCACGCTCACCGATGCACGCGTGTTCACCGTGGCCTTCCGCCATGCCGACAGCGCCGTCGAGGCCGAACCCGTGCTGGGCTTTCCGGCGCGCGCCGATACCGATTTTTACCGCATCACCTTGCGGTTGATGCAGATTTGATCCACTGGAGATTTCCATGCCCATTCTTGCAGGCGACGTCAAACTGGTGGCCAGCCAGGTGATGGACGACGTCGCCGAAGGCGGCGGCGCGCCCACTGCCACCGTCATCGCCGATGGCGCGAGCAATGCCTTGTTTAACGACATCTCGGAGCTCGACCGCGCAGGCGGGCGGGTGAACCTGCGCAAGGTGTTCGCCAGTATCCAGACTGAAAGTACCGACACCTATCTGGGCGCTAACGTGGTGGTGTCCGATCCTCCCGGCGATCCGCGCGTGGCGGTCACCATCTTTTCCACCGGCTCGGTGTTCGACCGCCGCACCAACGCCCGCGACCGCATCGAGGCGTATCTCAACAAAGGGTCACTGTGGAACGGCTATCTGCTGGAGAACCACATTACCGGCCAGCGCAGCATCCAGTTGTTCCAGCGCCCCGGTGCGGCGCTGCCGGCCATCGGCAAAACCTTGTTCCTGGTGATGAATGAGGGGTTGGCCGGTGAGTATTCCCAATACGTGCGCATCACCCGCATTGCCTCGGAAACGCGCACCTTCAGCTACGGCTCGGGCGGCAGCGTCACCGACTATCAGGCGGTGGTCGCGACCTGTGATTTGTCGGACGCGTTGCGCTACGATTTTCCGGGCTCGCCGCCGGATCGCTTGTTCACGATGGCCACCGGCAAGACCAAGACCCGCGATACCGTGGTGGCCGACGCCGCCAAGTATTGCGGGGTGGTCAAGACGACCCAGCCGGTGGCCATCGGCGACGTCGCCGCCAGCGTCTCGAGTGTGTTCACGCAACTGGTGCCCTCGGCACAAACCGAAACGCCGTTGCTCGATCTGACGGCTGGCGGCACATCGGAGGCCCTGATCGAGTCCGGCAACGGCACGGTGTCCTACACCACCTCGGCGGCGTTCAACTCGGCGACGGTACTGTCGGTGGGCAATGCCATCCAGCCCGGATCGCTGTCCATCACGGTCAGCGGCGCGACGCTCACTGACAACGGTGGCGATCTGATGTCGGGCGCCACCGTGGTGGGCACGATCAATTACGGCCGTGGCCAGGTTGCTCTGGCTTCGAGCGCGCCGACGTATTCCGGCAGCAAGACCATCAGCTTCCGGCCCGCCGCCGCGCCGATCCGCGTGGCCGATACGGCGGGCGTGCGGGTGGATATCGAAAACCGCTCCTACAACTACATCCTGACCATCATTCCCGGTCCGTCGCCCGGCACCTTGCAGGTGAGCTATCGCGCGCAAGGCCAGTGGTATGACTTGCGCGACAACGGCGCGGGCGTTTTGAAGGGAACCAGTCCGGAATACGGCGTCGGTACCGTCAATTACGTTTCCGGCACCGTGGCGGTAACACTGGGCGCGCTGCCCGATGTCGGCAGCGAGATCGTCTATGCATGGGGCGCCAAGGCCAGCTATTTCAACCGCTCCGGCAGCAGCATTGCAGCGCCGTCGGTGGCGTTGCAGTTGTCGAACGCGGGCGTGACGCCGGGATCGGTGGCGATTACCTGGAATGACGGCAGCGCCAGAACCGCCAGTGATGATGGCAAGGGATCGATTACCGGCAACGCCACGGGCAGCATCAATTACCAGACCGGCCTGATCCAGATGACGCCCACGGCACTGCCCGCAGGCGGGCAAACCTACAGCGTCGCTTACACCTGGGGGCCGCCCAGCGAGGAGGTGTTTCATGCGCCGCTGCGCAACGGCGATGGCAGCCTCGACGTCTCGCTTGCCTTCGGCGGCCTGATCCCCGGCACGGTCGAACTGGAATGGAACCTGCTGGCCAATCTGTACGAGTACATCTCGACCACGCCCGCCGAATTGCAGGTCAGCCGCGCCGTCGATCCGGTCAAGATCGTCCGGGACAAC